>UQQQ01000009.1 GCA_900543165.1 uncultured Dialister sp.
ATTTTCGCGTCGCTTCACTCCTAAAAATCCAGTTCGCTTGCACAACCCCTTCGGGGAGCTCCCCCGATGGGGTGCCAAGAACGTTCTGCCGCGAATATTTATGGGCGATGCCCGAAAAGTGGTATTCAAGTCACCAGTCCCTAGCCGCTAATCCCTAGCTACTAATCCCCAGTTCCCTAGCCCTCTTTCTTTTGGCAGTCCTTGCAGATTCCGTAGATCTCAATGCGCGGATCGGCGGCAGCGAAGCCGTACTCCTGCGAGAGCTTCTCTTTATAGCCCTCTTCGAGATGAATATCAATCGGGAAGATGCGATGGCAGGAGGTGCAGATCGCATGAGGGACGGGCGTGCCGTGGTCAAATTCGTAGCGCGTGAGACCATCAGACATCGTGGTAGAGCGGGAGAGAAGCCCATGCTCAGCGAGTGCTTCGCAATTCCGATATACTGTCGAGAGCGAGAGCTGTGTATCCTTGACACGCACCGCCTCGAAGACTTCGCCCGCAGAGAGCGGGAGTCCTTTGGCGAGCGTCTTCAGGATCAGGACACGCGCCTTTGTCCGCTTCATCTTCTTATCCATCAGGAGTTGTTCGATATTGCTCATAATATATCCTCGCTTCATTGATTTCATGAATCATATAGCGTGCTATGCATTTAGAATAGCGGATTTGAGAAAAAATTGCAAGAGGGAGAAAAATAGGAATAAAGAGTAAAAATAGGAATAAAGAATGAAGGGGGGAGGATTTACGGTGAATCAATGGGCGATGCCTAAAAAAGTATGCAAATCACGAGTCACCGGTCACTTGCGCCTTTTCATCCCTGATCCTTTATATCTTTTCTCACATTTTATCTCTTACTTTTCAAATCCATGCAAAGCATTCATAATGGAACAATATTTTTTATTTGCGAAGTTCTAATGAAAGTGCTATACTGTATGTAGCCAACTGAGAAGTCCTGTCAGTTGACGGGAGAAAGACAGAAGGAACGCAGAGGAAACACGGTCACTCGCGCAGCACTCCTTCCGGAAAGCTCCTCCTTATCAGGACTACCCATATTTCTATATAAGGAGCGATTTATTATGAAAAAGATCCTCGCACTGGCTGCTGTAGCAGCACTCACCGCTGGCGTATCCGCTTACGCTGCAAACCCGTTCTCTGATGTTACCCCGGATGACTGGGCATTCCAGGCTGTTTCTGACCTGTCCGCTCAGGGCGTCGTAGAAGGCTATCCGGACGGCTCTTTCAAGGGCGAAAGAAACATGACCCGTTACGAACTGGCTCAGATCATCGCTCGCCTGATGGCTAAAGAAGACCAGCTGAATGCAGAACAGCAGGCTACCCTCGACAAACTCGCTGGCGAATACGCTGACGAACTCGCAAACCTCGGCGTTCGCGTAGCAAACCTCGAAAAGAAAGTCGGCAACATCTCTTGGTCCGGCGATGCTCGTATGCAGTACCAGCATCATAAAGACCTTGGGCTGAAAGATGGAAAGATTCAGTCGACTAATGATGCTGATGACTGGACTGGTCGTATGAGAATTAACGTAAGCGGTCAGGTCAATGATCAGGTTTCCGTAGAAGGTCGTCTCGCAACCAACATGTACTTCAAAGATGCCAAAGATGACGATGGCAACACCACCATGGATAAGCTCCATGTAGTATATCAGCCAACCGATGCATTCAGCATCGATCTTGGCCGTACTTCTGCAGGCCTGTCTCAGACCGGCATCTTCATGGATGATGACGGCCAGTATGATGGTATCGTTGCTGCATATGATAATGGCAAATTCAACCTGAGCGCTGGCTATGGTCGTGTAGGTGGCGGAGTTGATGGTACTCCTATCGACTATCATGATTATGAAAACTGGTTCGTAAAAGCTGGCACCAAGGTTGGCGACAAAGTTGACCTGTCTGCATTCTATACCCAGTATGCTTCCAAGAGCGATAGCAAAGTTCTCGCTGATGCACTTAATAAAGTTCCTGGCCTGAAGTCCGAAGCTGATGATGTGGCTGTTTGGGGCGTAGGCGCAGGTGTTGATCTCGGTGGCGGATTCGTTCTCGATGGCGACTACATTAAACATGCAGACGACCTGACTGATAAAGCAGCTATGTGGACCGCAGGTCTGACTTACGGTGAAGTGGATACCGATAAAGTTGGTTCTTGGTCTCTCGGCGTTCACTATGTAGATGCTGACCGTTTGGCTTACCTCGGCGGTGTTTCCGCATGGGATATGACCGATCACCTGGATTACTCCCTGCTGTCCGGCATGAAGTTCTGGCAGGCAAAAGCTGGTGTAGCACTGCAGAAGAACGTCGAACTCGATGCATACTACTACTTCGGCGGCAAAACGAAAGAAAACAAGGATATCTTCGGCGATCCGGACGATACCTTCGGCATCGAACTCAACTACGCATTCTAATCTCACACTGAGACTAAAAAAGAACTCCTTCGGGAGTTCTTTTTTATGGGAGATTCACTCACGCGTTGCATCGAGGCTTCTGACATAATGCTTCAGAAGGAAGGCGCAGAAGTACGGGAAGGTATAGATATTTTCCTGACATCCGATATTCCCGCGAACGAGCTTGATGCCGCGATGGATATCGCCGTAGTTCGGGTTCTTGATGAGCTGGCGGAGGGAGGCGGCCGCGCCATTTCCTGCTTTCACTTCCAGCGGGATGAGTTCATGCTGGCTTCGAATGAAGAAATCTTCTTCCAGGCTGGAATTTTCTTTCTTATAGTAGAAAAGGGGAAGCCCTGCTTTGAAGAGTGCTTCGGCGATCATATTCTCATAGAGCGCTCCCTTGTATACGCCAAGGTTCTGGTTGGCACGGAGGTCTTCTTGCGCTTCTTCGTCCAGAGAGGCGATGAGCAGGCCGGTGTCTTTGAAATAAATCTTGAAGCGGGTGCGATCCCCATTCCCTTTGAGTGGAAGCTCCGGGAAGTTCAGGCAGTAGCAGAGGTTCACCATGCCGGCATCATTCAGCCACTCGATAGCGTCCATGTAGCGCGAGAGGCGCGCACCACGAGCGACTTTTGTGATTTGGAATTTCTTGTTTTGCTTGGCGAGCTGAGCCGGGATGCTGCGGAAGACAGAGAGGACTTTCGTCTGCTCCAGACCCGGGAGGTACTTGCGGATGTCTTCCTCATAGTCCAGAAGCAGCTGGCGCTGTTTGGGGAGAATTTGTGAGAAGTGCCCTTGCTCGATGTAAGTTTTCACGACGTCGGGCATGCCGCCTAGGAGGCAGTAGTCTAGGAAGAGCGCTCCGTATTGGTCTATTTCCAGCTGGGAAAAAGGGGTGAGGCTTTGCATGTGGGAGAGCATGTCTGTGGTGAGACTTTCTCCATAGCCCTTTGCCCAAAGAAATTCCTCAAAGTCCATGGAGGTCATCTCAAAGCCTTCCTTGTAGCCGATACTGTTGCTCTCGATCCTGCGGTAGTTCAGTCCCCGCATGGAGCCGCTCAGTATGACATCGTAATTTCCTTTGAGCTTGAAAAACTTCAGACTGGTGGCGATGTCAGGAAATTCCTGGATTTCATCAAAAACGAGAAGCGTCTTGTGTGGAATCAGCGCCGCCTCTGGCGAGAGGATGGAAATATTGCGGAGAATGTTTTCCTCGCTGTAGCCGTCAGATAGGATTTGCTTGAATTTGGGCTCTTCGACGAAATTGATGTAGAGAATATGTGGATAGTGGGCTTTTGCGAAGTGCAGGATGGACTCCGTCTTTCCGACCTGCCGCGGGCCTTTGATGATGAGCGGTTTGCGATCATTTGATGCTTTCCATTCTTCCAGAAAAACATCTATTTTTCTTCGTAGATACATGGTATCACCTCATGCGATAGAATCTGGGGATTTCATCTCATTGTACAATTTTATGAGGAACTTTTCAATGCGGCTGTACAATTTCATGAGGAGGGTACATTAGTTCCTTGTGCCATGCAGAGGGGAAGGGGCTTTGGATTTATGCCACAACAACGATCAACCAACAACAATTTCCTTGCACATCCCCCAGAAAATGAGTACAATAGGGACACCAAATGATGCTGGCTGAAAGGATTGGCGGACTCCGTTTTACGGGGCCCGCTTTTTGTGTTCTGCTCATTGGTCTTTCATACCGTCGCTGCCCTATCCGGCTTGCTACGCTCGCCACCTTCCCCTCGAGGGGAAGGCTGAATCGGAGTGGCGAAGCCGCCACTTTCATTTCTAATTCCTCATTCGGGTCGAATTTTCATCCACAATCAAGGGACGCCCCGTCACACGTGCTAACCCTGAACCCGCTTTTTCCAAAGGAGGCCACCATGAACAGCATACTCTATCTTACGATCTTCCTTGGCGTCATGTCAGCGATGGCGCCGCTGTCGACGGATATGTACCTGCCTTCGCTGCCGGAGATTTCTTCCGCCTTTGACATTTCCACCTCGATGACGCAGCTGACGCTCACGATGACGATGGTGGGGATGGCGGTCGGACAGATCCTGGGCGGGCCCGTCTCAGACCGGCTGGGGCGCAAGGTGCCGCTCCTCATCGGTATGGCGGGCTTCACGCTGGCGTCTCTGGGCTGTGCGTGTACGGAGGAAATCCATTTCTTTCTGGCTTTTCGTTTTTTGCAGGGGCTCTCTGGCGCTTTCGGCATCGTGATCGCTCGTGCGGTGGCGCGTGATGTGGTGGAGGGGCCGGCACTGATGCAGTTCATGGCGCTCCTCATGATGGTGAATGGCCTCGCTCCGATCGCGGCGCCTGTCGCAGGGGCGCAGGTTCTGTGTTTCACGGACTGGCATGGGATCTTCATTTTCCTTGTCGGGATCGGGCTGGTGCAGATGGGCTTGACGATGCATTTCAAGGAAACGCTGAAGAAGGGGGAGCGTGTGCGAAGCTTTACGGAGGGCTTTGCTGCATTTGCCGTGCTGGTGAGAAATCGCTATTTCTTCGGCCAGTGTCTTCTGCAGTGTTTCTATTTCGGTGCGTTCTTTTCCTACATCGCGGGATCCGTCTTTCTT
This sequence comes from uncultured Dialister sp., assembly GCA_900543165.1. Classification (GTDB taxonomy): domain Bacteria; phylum Bacillota; class Negativicutes; order Veillonellales; family Dialisteraceae; genus Dialister. Next base: position 4,991 of record UQQQ01000009.1, read on the forward strand.
TTTCAGAATATCTATGGCGTCTCGCCGCAGGTGTACAGCTATATCTTCGGCGGTATCGGCCTTGGCCTCATGCTGATGGGGGTGCTCCCGGCGAAGATGGCAGGGGCGGTCGCGGAGATCACTTTTCTCAAGGCGGCGCTCATCGTGCCTTTCGTGATGTCGCTCTTCTTCCTGGCGGGCATTGTGCTGGACGCGCCGATCGGTTACACGCTCCCTGTGCTTTTTCTTACCATCGTCCCGCTCTCGGTCATGGGGGCGGCGTCGACTTCGCTCTCGCTTTCCCGCTGCGGGAAGAATGCGGGGAGCGCGTCGGCGCTTCTGGGCTTTTTCAATATGATCCTTGGCGGTGCGCTGATGCCGCTCACGGGGATCGCGGATGACCACTCTGCGCTCCCGATGGGGATCATCATGGCTCTCTGCTATGCCCTCTCGCTCATCGTCTTCCGCACGATGATCTGGCCGGCGCATAAGAAGTGAGAAATGTGAAGTGTTGGCGCGGCGCGTCCTATTTGGATGTGCCGCTTTTGGGTGGGGGACTGGGGACTAGTGACTAGTGACTGGTGACTGCGGTCTCTCCCGTATCGTCATCCCGAGCGCAGCCCTCGATCTTTACTGCACTGCGAGAATCAGCGTGTATGCACCAAGGGAAAACGATGTCCTGGCGCTGTCTCACATCAGGTGATGAGCGTTCTGCAAGAAAGATTTCTCGGCTACGCTCAAAATGACGACGAAGCGCCGCACCTTCTCCGCCCTACCCGTAGGACCTACAGAACCCGCTGAACCTCTTTCAAACGCAATCAAGGGACTGCACGTCCCGGGGCTAACCCTGAAGTTTGAAAGCAGGGATGAGTGGCTAGGGATTAGGGATTAGGGACTAGTGACTGGTGACTTGAATACCGCCTTCGGGCATCGTCATTATTTACACTCCGCGGCGCTTCTGATTTTTATGCGCCGCACCACCACTCCTCACTTCTAACTAGAGCAAGCGAGAGGCTTTCAAGCGTAATCAAGGGACGACCCACCCCACGGGCGAACCCCGAACCCTGAACCCGACAACCTCCCCTCTTTTTCCATTGTGTTCTATGCTTTATTGTGCTAAAATGGGATTAGAAATTATACAATGTATGAATATGCGTGTTATAATATAAGACGTATACAGTTGGGAGGTCGTTTCATGAAACCGGTCATTCATGTCGGCATCGATGTGGGATCCACAACGGTCAAAGTGGCGGCTTTGTCGCCTTACATGAAACTTTTATTTGGCAGGTATGAGCGCCATATGTCGGATATCCGCCATATGGCGATGGTACTTTTGCATGAGCTCAAGGAGAAGTTCTCGGGCTATCGCATCACGGCTTCGATCTCCGGCTCGGGCGGTATGGGACTTGCGAAGGTGATGGGGCTTCCTTTCTGTCAGGAGATCTTGGCGGAGACGAAGGCGGTGCAGACGTTCCACCCGGAGACGGATGTCATCATCGAGCTCGGGGGAGAGGATGAGAAGATCACGTATCTTCAAAATGGCGTGGACCAGCGCATGAATGGCGCGTGCGCCGGTGGGACGGGGGCCTTCATCGACCGCATGGCGTCTCTCCTCTCAGTGGATGCAGCCGGGATGGGAAGGCTCGCAGAGAAGGCGGAGCGGATCTATCCGATCGCATCCCGCTGCGGGGTCTTTGCGAAGACGGATATTCAGGCGCTTTTGAATGAAGGAACGTCGAATGAGGATATCGCGCTCTCCGTCTTTCAGTCGGTGGTGAACCAGACGATCTCGGGGCTGACCTGCGGCCGCCCGATCCATGGGAAGGTGGCATTCTTAGGCGGTCCTTTGACGTATCAGCCGATGCTTCGCAAGCGCTTTCAGGAGACGCTTCACATCGCAGATGAGGATATGATCGTCCCTCGTCACGGGGAGCTCTATGTGGCGATCGGGGCGGCGCTGTCTGCGATGCATGACAAGCCGATGGATCTTGACAGCTGGCTCTCTCGCATGGAAGAGGAGAAGGATGTCCGCCTTGGCACATCGAAGACGCTTCCCCCGCTTTTTGAGGGAGAGGCGGACTACGAGGCATTCAAGGAGCGGCACAGTCATTTTCGCGTGCCGCGGGGCGATATTTCTGCGGCGAAGGGCTCTGTCTGGCTCGGCATCGATGCGGGGTCGACGACGATCAAGGCGGTGCTGCTCGACGAGGAGGATCGCATCCTCTATGAGTACTATGGAGGAAATCAGGGGACGCCGCTGGCGGGGGCGCGCCGGATCTTGGAGGATCTGTATGCCAAGCTACCGGAGGGCGTGACGATCGCCGGAGCGGGTGTGACGGGCTACGGCGAGGAGCTCATCAAGCGGGCACTGGAGACGGATATCGGAGAAGTGGAGACGATGGCGCACTATCGCGGTGCGAAGCATTTCCTCCCCGATGTCACGACGATCCTGGATATCGGAGGGCAGGATATGAAGTGCTGCCGCATCAAGGATGGCGCGGTGGATGATATTCTGCTCAATGAGGCCTGCTCGTCAGGCTGCGGGTCATTCCTTGATACCTTTGCCCAGTCGCTGGGGATGGATATCGGACATTTCGCCAAGATCGCTCTCTCGGCCAAGCATCCGGTGGATCTCGGGTCGCGCTGCACGGTCTTCATGAATTCCCGTGTGCGGGAGGCGCAGAAGAATGGCGTCTCGGTCGCAGATATTTCTGCCGGCCTTTCCTATTCGGTCATCAAGAATGCACTTTACAAGGTCATCCGCCTGAAGAAGGCGTCGGATCTGGGTGACCGGGTCGTGGTGCAGGGCGGGACTTTCTACAATGATGCGGTGCTTCGTGCGCTGGAGCTGCTCCTCGGCAGAGAGGTCATCCGCCCGGATGTGGCGGGGCTGATGGGGGCGTATGGCATGGCGCTCATCACGCGGGATACCTGTCCGACGGGGCATGTGTCCACGCTTGTGACACCGGAGAAATTGAAGGTGCTGTCGTATACGAATGAAATGAAGCGCTGCCCGGGCTGCGGCAATCATTGCATGATCACGCTGACGCGATTCAATGACGGTCGCGCCTTCGTCTCGGGGAACCGGTGTGAGCGCGGGGCTTCCCTCATGCTGACGGGCAAGAGCGCGCCGCACTCATCGCTGCCGAATATGTATCGCTGGAAGGAGGATGTCATCTGGCATCGCCGCCCGCTTTCGCCGAAGGATGCGAAGCGCGGCACGGTTGGCATCCCGCGCGTGCTCAATATGTATGAGGACTTCCCCTTCTGGCACGCCTTCTTCGGGCGTCTGGGCTACCGCGTCCTGACGTCTTCAGAGCAGATCCGCGATATTTCTACAGAAGCGATGGAGACGATCCCTTCGTACTCCGAGTGCTTCCCGGCGAAGCTCGCACACACGCATGTGGCGGATCTCGCGAAGCACCATCCGGATTTCATCTGGTATCCCTGCATCGACAAGGGGCCGGATGAGGGCAGCACGAACAGCTACCACTGTCCGATGGTTGCATCGTATCCGGAGAATATCGAAGCCAATATGGATGAGGTCCTTGGAAAGTACAAGGTGAAGCTGCTGCATCCCTTCCTGCCGCTGCATGCGCAAAAGCCTCTCTTGAAGCAGCTGAAGAAGGTCTTTGCGCCGATGGGCATCTCTTCGTCCGAGCTGCAGAGCGCGATCTATGCGGGCGAAGCGGCGGAGCGCGAGTACAAGGGGAGATTGCTCACTGAGACGAAGCGGGTGCTGGCGGAAATCAGGGAGAAGCATGAGATCGGCATCGTGCTCGCCGGCCGCCCCTATCATGTGGATCCGGCGGTGAATCACTCGATCCCGGATCTCATCAACCAGCTCGGCATGGCGGTGCTTTCGGAAGACGGCATCGCGATGGTCGGCGGTGAATATCCGAATCTCCGCGTCATGAACCAGTGGACATGGCACAGCCGCCTGTACCGTGCGGCAGACTATGTGACGCGCCATCCGCATCTGGAGCTCGTCGAGCTGAATTCCTTCGGTTGCGGGCTGGATGCGGTCGTGACGGATCAGGTGCAGGAAATCATGCACCAGCGCGGCCGCCTCTATACCTGTCTCAAGATCGACCAGAGTTTGAATCTGGGTGCTGTACGCATCCGTCTGCGTTCGCTCAAGGCAGCCATCGAGGAGCGCGGCGAAGAGACGGGAAGCGCGAAGCCGATCGAGTATCCGAAGGCGGTCTTCACGGAAGCGATGAAGCGCGATAAGGACTACACCATCCTGGCGCCGGAAATGTCGCCCCTTCATTTCCCACTCATCGAAGCCGCAGTCCAGCGGGAAGGCTACCACATCGAGATCATTCCGCCGATCCATGAGGATATCGACAAGGGGCTCGCCTGTGTGAATAATGATGCCTGCTATCCGGCGATCATCACCATCGGCTCTCTCATGCGTACCCTTACATCGGGGAAATATGATCTTTCCAAAACGGCGGTCATGCTGTCCCAGACGGGCGGCATGTGCCGTGCTTCGAACTATATCGGATTCCTGCACAAAGCACTGGACGAAGCGGGGCTTTCGGAAATCCCCGTACTTTCTCTCAATACCCATGGCTTCGAGCCCCAGCCCGGCTTCCATTTCTCTCTTTCGATGGGACGGCGCATGATTCAGGCTGTCATCTACGGTGATGCCCTGCAGCAGTGCCTCTACCGCACACGCCCCTATGAGAAAGTGCCCGGCAGCGCCGAGACACTCTGCCGCAGCTGGCAGAAGCGCTGCATCGAAGCCATCCTTTCCGGCGAGTCCTACGCATCGTATAAAAAGAATATCGCAGGCATCATCCAGGACTTCGACCGCCTGCCGCTTTCCGACCTGCCGCGCCGTCCGCGCATCGGCATCGTCGGGGAGATCTACGTCAAGTTCAGTCCCATCGCCAGCAACGACATCGTCCGTACCATCGAAGCGAATGGCGGCGAAGCCGAGGCGAGCGGCATGCTCGATTTCTTCCTCTATGGCTCGCTCGACAGCCGTTTCCAGAGGAAATACATGGACGGCACCATGAAGGAAGACCTGAAGGATACCTTCTCCCGCTACCTCTTCGAATGGTATCGGAAGCCGCTCGAAAAAGCAGTGAAGAAATCGCAGCGTTTCCATGAGATCACCAGCATCGAGAAGATGGCCAAGCGCGCCTCCCAGTACCTTTCGCTCGGCAACCGCGCGGGCGAAGGCTGGTTCTTAACGGCTGACATGATCGACCTTCTCTATCATGAATGCCGCGGCGTCGTCTGCCTGCAGCCCTTCGCCTGCCTGCCGAATCACATCACCGGCGAAGGCATGGTGCACAAGCTGCACGCGGCCTATCCGGAGGCCGTCTTCCTCGCTCTTGACTGCGACGCCAGCGCGAGCGAAGTGAATCAGGAAAACCGTCTGAAACTGATGATGAATGCTCTCACAGAAAAGACGAAAGCACCGAAAGAAATGTCTTTCATTCAGAAAACCATGAACCTTAGAAAGGGAACCACACTATGATGAGAAAATTGACCGGCAAAGGCGAGCGCGTCCGTGAAAAGATGATCGAGACTACGGTTCACATCCTGCAGCAGCAGGGCTTCAAAAAAGCCACCGTCCGCTCCATCGCCAAGGCGGCCGGCGTCAATATCGCTTCCGTGCGCTACTACTTCGGCTCCAAGGAAGAGCTCATCGGTGCGGCGCTCGAGTACATGATGGGCAATCTGGAAAATATCGTCTCCTACCTCGATGACAACCGCCTGACGGCGAGCGAAAGGCTGAAGAAATACATCATCGCCTACTTCCACCTTGCTCGGGAACACCCCGCCCTCTTCCGCTCCATCTCGAATCCTTCGAGCGAGGACGCGAAGGATACCTACTTCATCTACCTCTCCCTTCTCCATAGCCAGTGCTGGGAGAAAGTCATCAGGAACGTCGCAGAGGTCACCGGCTATACCGATGAAAAAGACCTCGAGCTCAAAGCCATGCAGATCTTCGCAGCCGTCGAATTTCCCATCATCCTCGAAAGCAATAAGGGAAATTCCTTCATTCAGGGATACACCGACGACTCGACACTCTCCCGCTATGTCGACCTCCTCCTCGATAATGTGGATGAGAAAAAGGAAAAGAATGAGTATCTGAAGGAGATCCTGCAGAAGAGTAAATAGGGGCTAGTGACTGGTGACTAGGGACTAGGGATTTGTTAACTTCTGGACTTAGTGAGAAGTGCTGAAAGGGGCACGCCATTCATATAGTACCCCGATACCCCTCTCATAGATAAAACCGTTTGTCCATCATTTATATAAAACTCCGCGGCGCTTCCTCATTTTATGCGCCGTACCTTCACTCCTAATTCCTCACTTGATTCGGAAGTTGCCTTACATGCCAGTTATTTAGAAAACGCAATACTAGGGGCTAGGGATCATCCCAGCTGGCGTGCAAATGAAAGAGCCATGAACAGTTTTGTTCATGGCTCTTTTTGCATGAGAAATGGTGCTGGCGGCTTCGCCGCGAATGGATAAGCCTTCCCCTCTAGGGGAAGGTGGCGAGCAGAGCGAGGCGGATAGGGCACTCGCGGGATGAAAGAGAGTGGAGCAGAACGGGAAAAGTGTTGGAGTCCCCAGTCCCCTGTCACTAGTCACTAGTCACTAGTCACTAGTCACTAGTCCCCAGCCCAAGCAGCTCTTGCAGCTCTCCCACCGTATCCACGATCGCGTCTGCGCCGTGGGCGGCGAGCTCTTCGCGGCTGCTGTAGCCGAAGGAGACGGCGATGCAGGGGAGATGGTTGTCATGCGCGCCGTCTACGTCATAGCCGGTATCACCGATCATGACGGTTTCCTTCGCAAGACGCGCTGCGTCATAGCCTTTTTTGCGAAGAAGGGAGAGCGTCTTTACGATGATGCGCGCCTTCTGGCTCATGGTCGCATTCTGGTTCAGCTCATCATCGGGATCGCTGCCGCAGATGACATCGAAGTAGGACGTGAAGCCGAAATTTTCAATGATCCGTTTCACAAAAGGCTCCGGCTTGCTCGAAGAGACGGCAAGCACATAGCCGGCGGCTTTCGCGAGAGAGAGAAGCTCCCCGATGCCGGCATAGGGCGCGCAGTCGAAGAGCGCACCTCTTTCTTCATACAGCTCTCTGAATTTTGTGATGGCGGTGACGATGTCATCATCCTTCATGCCGTAGAGCTTTTTCATCTGTGTATTGAGCGGTGGCCCGATAAAGGTACGGAGCCTTTTCTCATCTGTCTCATGGATGCCGACTGCGTCAAGACCGTACCTGACGGAGCGAAGGATGCCCGGAGCGGACTCGGAAATCGTGCCGTCCAGATCGAAAAGAAGGGTGGTGTAGTGGGGCATAGGGACCTCGGTTCGAATAAAAGTGACTAGGGATTAGGGCTCAGGGTTAGCCCGTGGGCGGGGTGCCCATGGATTGTGGATGAAAGCCTCGCATGAATGAGAAATTAGAAATGAGAAATGCGAAATGGTGGTGCGGCGCATAAAAATATGGAAGCGCCGCGGAGTATAAATACTGGCGATGCCCGAAAGTAGTATTTAAGTCACCAGCCACCAGCCACCAGTCACCAGTCAGTAGTCCCCATCACTTAAAGATCAATTTCTTCTTCGCCCGATCGATGGAGAAGGTGCGGAGGGGCTCTCCTGTTTCTTTCAGAAGCTCTTTCGGAGAAGAAAGGGATTTCTCAGTCAGAGCCGCGCGCACGATGTATTCGCAGGCGCGGGCATCGTCTAAGGCGTGGTGGTGATGGAAATCAAAGCCGAGCGTTTCAGCGACGGTATTCAGTTTGTGGTTTTCCATATCCGGCCAGAGTTTGACGGAGAGCGGGACGGTGTCAGCGTAGGTGAAGTGCAGGTCAGGGAGGTCGTAGGTGGCGATCGACGAGGCGAGGACACCCATGTCGAAGCGGGCATTATGTGCGAAGACGATCTGCCCTTCGAGGCGGGAGCAGATTTCTTCAAAGATGTCTTGGAAGGTCGGCGCGTTCTCGACGTCTTCCGCCATGATGCCGTGCACTTTCTGGCAGTCTGCGTCGAATTTCATATAAAACGGGCGGATGAGGTGGTACCATTCGCTCGTGATGGTTCTGCCATTGCTGGTGACGATGCCGAGTGAGCAGGCATTCGCCGGTCCCCAGTAGGCGGTTTCAAAATCGATAGCAACGTAGTTCATGATGATTTGGGGTTCAGGGTTGGCCCGTGGGGCGGGGCGCTCTTTAATTACGTGCGAAAGAGGTTCGGCGGGTTCAACAGGTTCAGAGGGTTCAACGGGGGTAGTGCGGCGCATCATCACAGGGAAGCGCCGCGGAGCATAAATAATGGCGATACGAGAGTACCGCTTCCCCGGTTTAGCCTTCCCCTCTAGGGGAAGGTGGCGAGCGGAGCGAGCCGGATAGGGTGACTATGGTATGAAAGATGAATGATCGAGAGCGCCCTCGATCACTAGTCACCATCAAATATCTGTCTCGAAGGTATGCGGCGCTTCTTCGATCCAGCCGACTTCTACTGCGCGGTCGAAGGCGGATTTGACGCGGCGGGCGAGTTCATTTCTGGCGGCGGCGACTTTCTTTCTGTTCGGCGCAAATCCGGTGATGAGAATGAGGACGTCTTCGGTCGCCGGGGTGATCTGCCCCGCCTTTTGGTCTTCTGCGAGCCAGCCGGTGGTGCAGAGGTCGTCTCCCAGAGAAACGGTGACATCATCCTCTGTTTTCCGGATGGAGAGCGTCCGGCTGCGGTCGCCCATGTCGTAGGCGTGAATGTCGACGTGGAATTTCAGCATGCCGGCGCGCACCATGTCGAGGATCGGATTCCGGCGTGGCAGCACATCGGAGCCGGCGAGTTCATCCAGTGTCGCCGTTTTGGGGGCAGGAAGGATTTCCATGGAGGTCTCTTTTGCCTCTTCTTGTTCAAAGAGCCCCAGATCTTTCTTGTATTCCGCAAAGGTTTTTGCCAGACCGGACTCGCCAGCGATGGAGAGCTTTTCGAGGACCTTCTGGTAGCGCTCGATCTCTGCGTCGGCGATGTGGGGATTCATCTTGAGGAGCAGGTTCGCCTCGGTACAGCAGCGGCGGCGGAAGGCTTCTGCTTCCAGATTCACATCGCGGTTGTCAGCGGCGCGCAGGGCGACGACGCCGATGCACAGGCCGGGGATGGTATCGAATAACTGATCGTCTACAGTGATTTTCATGATTGCCTCCAAATGGGGAAAATGTGTCTTCACTATTATAGCATAGATAAAGGGCTTAGGTTGATGGGGGCGGGGTTAGCCCGCGGAGCGGGTCGCCTTTTGATTCCGTTTGAAAGCAAGGGTGAGTAGCTAGGGATTAGGGATTGGTGACTAGTGACTGGTGACTAGTGACTGGGATTCTCTGGCATCGTCATCCCGAGCGCAGCCCTCGATCTTTACTGCACTGCGGGAATCAGCGTGTATGCGCCGAGGGAAAATGATGTCCTGGTGCTGTCTCACATCAGGTGATGAGCGTTCTGCAATAAAGATTAAGGGCTACGCTCGAAATGACGATGACGCGAAGCGCTATCAAAATTCTGCGGCGCTTCTATAGTTTTATGCGTCGCACCACCATTTCTCATTTCTAATTTCTCATTTCTAATTCAAACGAAGCTTTCACCCGCAATCCATGGACGGCACGCCCCGCGGGCTAACCCTGAACCTTGAACCCTGAACCCTGAACCCTTTATAATAATGACAACCAATGAAAGTCAATCGAAAGGGGACTGAATTTTGCAACTGGAACTCATAGTATCGGAGGCGCAGGCAGGGCGGATGGTGAAGGACGCGGTGAAGGCGCTGCATTTGTCCGGCGGATTGTGGAAGCGGATCAAGTGGAATGGGCGCGTGACGGTGAATGGCGAGGAGGTACACAATGCGCGCAGGAAGGTCGCCAAGGGCGATCGCATCGTGCTCACGTGGAGTGAGGAGAATGATATCGTTCCATCGGATATCCCGATTTCTATCGTCTATGAAGACGACGCGCTCCTCATCGTGAATAAGGGGCCGGGCATGATCATCCATCCGACGGCGCGCGGCGCGCATGATACGCTGGTGAATGCGGTCGCAGGCTACTATGCGCAGCGGCGCATCGAGGCGGGCATTCATCCCATTTACCGTCTTGACCGCAATACGACAGGGCTCGTCGTGGTGGCGAAGTCGGCGAAGGGGCAGTATGACCTCTCCAAGAGCCATGATCAGATTTACCGCGAGTATCTCGCTCTCGTTTCCGGACATATGGACGAGAGGGCAGGGCGCATCGATCGCCCCATCGGACGCAGGGACGGTTCGATCGTCGAGTGGATGGTCAGGGAAGACGGCAAGCGTGCTATCACGGACTATGAGGTGCTCGGCGAGTATGAAGGGTATTCGCTGTTGAAGATCCATCTCCTGACGGGGCGCACGCACCAGATCCGCGTGCATTTTGCAAGCCTTGGGCATCCGCTCTTAGGTGATGACCTCTACGGCGGGCCTTTGGACCGCATGGCGCGGCAGGCACTTCACGCCTACACCGTCCGTTTCGCTCATCCGGTGACGGGAAAGGAAATGAAATTCACCGCCCCCGTGCCGGAGGATATGAGGGCGTGGATGGGGAAAATGAGGAGTGAGGAATGGTGGAGCGGCGAGATCCTTCGCCGCGGCCCCCACTTCCGGACTTCGTGAGAAGTGCTGGAATGTCTTGGCTCCCCATCGGTGGAGCTCCCCGAAGGGGAAGCAAGTTGCTACGACGCTAATTCTGGCTGCATTTGTATGTCGATTGAATCAGTGTTTCCCTGGTCACTTTGAACATAGAACCCTTTCCCTCTCATCCCCTGCCCCTTTTTATTATGCTATAATAAGAAGAAATGTTTTCCTTTTTATTCGCATCGAAAGGTGGCTTTGGGCTTATGAAATTGATTTCCGCAGGCGGGATTCTTTACATGACATTCGACTGTTATCAGGGACAGGGCGTCGTGGCGGCTGTGTCATGCCGCATAGGCGGGGCGAGTGAGCCGCCATTTTCCTCTCTCAATATGGGCTTCCACACGGGCGACGATGCGGATGCAGTCCGCGAGAACCGCCGCCGCTATTTCGAGGCGCTGGGACTTTCCGCTTCGCGCCTCGTCTCGGGAAATCAGGTGCATGGCACCTACATTTACAAGGTGACGAAGAAGGATGCCGGACGCGGCGCGCTCACGATGGAGACGGCGATCCCTGCCTGCGATGGCTTCATGACGGATGAGAAGAATATCCCGATCACGATGAATTATGCTGACTGCACGCCGCTCTTTTTCTACGACCCGGTGAAGCGGGCGATCGCCCTGTCTCATGGAGGCTGGCGGGGGACAGCGGGCAATATCGCCGCGCTCACGGTGGCGAAGATGGAGAAGAACTACGGCTCAAAGCGGGAGGATATCCTGTGCGCGATCGGTCCGGCGATCGGACTCGAGTGTTTCGAGGTGGGCGAAGAAGTGGTAGAGGAATTCTATAAGCTTTTCAACGAGAAGGAAATCTCGCGTCTTTCGATCAAAAAAGCCAATGGGAAGTACCTCTTCGATCTGCACAATGCGAACCGCCGCCTCCTCGAAAAGGCGGGCATACCGGCCGGCCACATCGAAGACTGCGGGCTTTGTACCTACTGTCATGATGATCTCTTCTACTCGTATCGGAAATCCGGCGGAAAAACAGGTCGTCACATGGCAGTGATGGCGCTCGTCTGATTTATGGGAAATGAAAAAACTCACGGCGTTTGTCGTGAGTTTTTTATTTGGGGTGACTGGGGATTAGGGACTGGTGACTGGGAGACTGGGAGACAGCAGGCTCTCTCGTATCGCCCCTGAAGCCTGAACCCTGAACCCTTCAACCGTCATCCCATCGTATTCTTCCCGAAGACGGGGTGGCTGCAGGGCTTGAGGCTTCGTTTCTCGACGAGGGAGAGGGCTTCCTGCATGTCGACGTCGCGCCGCTCTTTCCCTGTCTCGTAGACGAGCATGGGGGAAGCGGCATCCAGTTCGCTGCCGGGAAGGTAGATGTATTCCTGCATGTGCGGGTCGCCGTAGATGAAGCCGGCGAGGAGTTTGCTTTCGGCAAGTCTATGCATGAGGCGCCTCCAGATCACAGATGAAGTATGGCTTGAAGTCCAGATAGTCCGAGCTCGTCAGGCGGAGCGGGACGCCTAAGAGGGAATCTGGCAGATTTTTGAAATTCGGCGCGCCGTGGATGTGGCCGTAGAGGCAGAGGTCTGCGCCGCTTTCGGCTATGATTTCCATCATGTGCGAAGGCCGCCGCATCTCGTCGAAGGGCGGGTAGTGCAGGATCGCGATGATCCTGTCTGCCTTCATCTGCTTTGCAAGGGCGAGCGAGCGCTCCATGCGCCCTTCTTCTCGCAGGATGATGGACTTGTCGGTGTCTTCTTTATATGTTTTTGATGTCTCGGAAATCCATCCGCGCGTACCGGCGAGGGCTACATTTCCGACCTGAATGGCGGAGTTGTGAATGAATTCGAAGGCGCCATGTGTCATGGCGGTCATCTTCGTGACCGTGGACCACCAGAAGTCGTGGTTGCCGCGGACGATGATCTTGCGCCCCGGGAGCGTGCCAAGCATGGTGAGGTCGGAGATGGCGCTCTCCATGCTCATCGCCCAAGAGAGGTCGCCCGCCATGATGACGGCATCATCTTCGCGGATCGTCTCCTTCCATGCATTCACGATCTTCTCGCGGTGGTTCTTCCAGTTCTCTCCGAATATATCCATGGGCTTCGTTGGCGGATCTCCGGAGAGATGGAAATCACTGAAGGCATATAGTTTCATAGAGTAACCTCGTTTGGGGATTAGGGACTGGTGACTAGGGACTGGGGGATATCAAACTCTCGTATCGTCATTTCGAGCGAAGCGAGAAATCTTCCTTGCAGACCGACAAATGAAGGATGTGTGAAAGCAAGGATAAGTGACTGGGGATTAAGAGACGCGAGTGACTGGTGACTTGAATACTACTTTCGGGCATCGCCTCATATATATTCGCGGCGAAGCCGCCACCACAACCCTGAACCTTGAACCCACAACCTTTTTTATCCAAAATACTTTTCTGATTGCAATGTCTCGATGATCCGTTTCTTGCTCTTCTCGTCCATCACATTCGTGATGCGGTAGCCCATATAAAGAGGGCTTGCCGTGAAGCGGGGGAAGATCTTGGCGTGGATCTGATTTCTCAGATGATAAAAGAAAATGTTGTAGCTCGAGCAACGGATAGGGAAGTCGGAGAGGACGTAGCGCGCGAGGGTCTGTATGGTGTCTGCAAAGCCGTCACTCGCTCCATCTCTTTTCAAGGTCACGTTCAGCTCGCCGACGCCGCTTAGAGGGTACTCTGCGAGCGAGGCGTAGCAGTCGTCATTTTCATAGATCACCTCGCCCAAGAAATTCTCGCCCTGCAGATTGTCGCGGTAGTCGTACTCTTCAAGCCCGATGATCTGCGAGTGCGGGTGGCGCTGCGAGCCGCCGGAGGTGGGGCCGAAGTTGCGGAAGTAGATGACAGAGCGGAAACGCTTGTCACTTTCCATTTCCTTCCACTTGGCAAGTCCGAAGGCGATCACCTCGTGGAGCTTCTCGGGCGCATAGCTGCTGAGCTCGCCGTCGTGGTCGGCTGTCTCCACGATGACGGTGGGGAGGGTCTTCTCGAAGACGGGATACTTGTTCATGAGCCAGATGATATCGCCTCTCTGGTCAAGAATGTGCGTGAGATTTTCAGGATGGCAGAAAGGGCAGACTTTTTGTGTGCCGGAATGAGGCTTCTCGCTGCCGATGGATACATTGAATGTGATAGGATTGGTCATGGTGTACACCTCATCTTTCCGATTCCTATTATAGCATAGACGGGTTAGCCCGTTGGGCGTGCTGCCTCTTGATTGCGGATGAAAGCTTCGCTTGAATGAGAAATTAGAAATGAGAAATGCGAAATGGTGGTGCGACGCAGAAAAAAGAAGCGCCGCAGAATTTTGATAGCGCTTCGCGCTGTCGGCACCAGAAGCGTTGGCGAGAGATCTTTCTTGCAGAACGGTCAGCGCATCAATTGCACTATTTCAAACATCGCATGCTCCTAATCCCTAGCTACTAATCCCTAGCTACTAATCCCTAGCTACTAATCCCTAGTCCCTGTTCACCAGTCACTAGTCACGAATCCCTTTTCATAATATTTCACTTCTTTACTTGACAAAAGGATTTCTATGGGATAAGATATGTGCATACCGATCCTTTACTGAGATAAAGAGATGAAGATTTCGAAAATGGGAACAGGAGAGATGATCATGAAAATGAAAAAACTGATGATTGCCGGAATGCTGGCTCTGGGTGCTTGTGGAATGCTCGCTGGATGCGGCGGGGGAGACAAGGCGGCTTCGAGCGCGGCGAAGGCCGCATCCGGCAAACCGGCGAAGATCGTAGCCGGTTTGGATGATACCTTTGCTCCGATGGGCTTCCGTGATGACAACGGCAAGATTGTCGGCTTTGATATCGATATGGCAGAGGCAGTATCGAAAGAAATCGGCGTGCCGATCGAATTCAAGCCGATCGACTGGGCTTCCAAGGAAACGGAGCTGAATTCTGGCCGTATCGACTGCATCTGGAATGGCTTCACCATGACGCCGGAGCGTACCAAGAAGCTCGCCTTCACGAAGCCGTACATGGATAATATTCAGGTCTATGCGGTACTGAATGACAGCGCTGTCAAGACGCCGGAAGACCTGAAGGGCAAGAAGATTTCCATTCAGGAAGCCTCCACGGCAGAAACGGCTCTGAACCGTGATGAAAACTTCAAGAAGTCTTTCTCTGAAATCAAAGCATACCCGGATCTCACGGCCTGCTTCATGGATCTTGAGTCCGGCCGCTGCGATGCCGTCCTCGCTGACTCTGTCCTCATCGAATACTACATGACCAAGAAACCGGGACAGTTCAGAGAACTTGATGGTGTCGTCTCCAAGGATACCTTCTCCATCGGGATCAAGAAGGACAATCAGGCTCTCGTCAATCTCCTGAATGACGGCATCGCCAAAGTCGTAGCCAGCGGCGAAGCCAAGAAGATCTCTGAAAAGTGGTTCGGCAAGGATGTCGTGCTGAAATAATTTTAGGGAAACACGGATTAAATCGTTATCAGATTATACTCTTAATTTTTTATGCATAGCGAGGAATAACCTGACGCGAATAGCGAGCTATTTAAGAAAGGCTATGACGAAGCTATGCATAAAAATTTTTGTAGAATCTGACTCTGCGATTTAATCTGCGTTTCCTTAGGATAATGTTTGAAAAGCTCCTTCACAAAAGAAGGAGCTTTTTGATTGGAAGAAGAGAGGCAACGGGGGCGAAGGTACAGAAGATTCAATGGGGCATAAAGATCAAAAGCGCCGCGAATTGTTGAAATAAGGTGAAACGCGTCGCCCCTTGAAGAAGGGGCAGGCCGAAGGCCAGGGATAGACTGCCTCGAAGAGGCAGAATTTTGCAGAATGGATAGCAGACCATGTGGGATAGCAAGGAAAATGTTTGAGACAGGTGGTATGCTGATCACCAAGTGAGTTGTGCCCCTGCGGGGCACTCTATCCTGCGCCTTTGGCGCGGCCCTTCTTCAAGGTCCTGCTCAGCTGGTGGGAAAATCCTAAATCGCAAACTCAGTCACCAGTAACTCCTAATCCCTGCTGTTTTCTAAAACTCGCGGCGCTTCTGATTTTTATGCGCCGCACCGACCCCTTTGAACCAGTAGAACCCACAGAACCGGCTGAACCTCTTTCGCACGAAATCAAAGGACGGCACGCCCAATGGGCTAACCATGAACCCGCCTCATTTCCTCATGTCCGCTTCGTGTCCATTTCATTTCTCTAGCTTGCTAAAAGGGTGAAATCAGTGTATGATAATTCTATATGACACTGGTTTTATAAGGAGTATTTTATGGATTACATTCTTCGCATCTTGCCGAATATGTTTGCTGGGCTGGGCGTATCGGCGCAGATCTTTCTGATCACCATCGTGCTCTCGCTGCCGATCGGTATCCTGCTGGCACTGGTTCGTATTTCCAAAGTCGCTGTTTTCCGAAAGCTCGCGGAGATCTATATTTACGTCATGCGCGGCACGCCGCTCATGCTGCAGATCATGTTCATCTACTACGGGCTGCCGCTCATGTTGAATGTACAGATCAGTGATTTCCCGGCGGCGATCCTTGCCTTCGTGGCGAACTATGCGGCTTACTTTGCAGAAATTTTCAGAGGCGGCATACAGTCCATTCCGAAAGGGCAGTATGAAGGCGCGAAGGTCTTGGGCTTCACCTATCGGCAGACCATGTGGCACATCGTGCTGCCGCAGGTCGTGAAGCGCGTCATCCCGCCGCTCGGCAATGAAACGATCACCCTTCTGAAGGATACCTCGCTTGTCTACATCCTGGCGATGAATGACCTCATGCGCGTCAC
Organism: uncultured Dialister sp.; assembly: GCA_900543165.1. Lineage (GTDB taxonomy): Bacteria > Bacillota > Negativicutes > Veillonellales > Dialisteraceae > Dialister. The sequence continues at coordinate 21,389 of UQQQ01000009.1, forward strand.
CCGCGCCTTCGTGCAGCGTGACTTCGATACCATGCCGTTCCTTGTGGCAGCTGTTTTCTACCTCGTATGCACCGCGATCCTGACGAAGATCCTGACGTATGTGGAAAAACGCTATGCCGTATATGAAGAATAAGGAGGACGGACATGAGTTTTATTGAAATGAAAAACATCCGGAAGGATTTCGGCAAGCTCACCATCCTTCACGGCGTCGACATGACACTGGAAAAGGGCGAAGTCATCTCCATCATCGGGCCTTCAGGGGCCGGCAAGAGTACGCTTTTGCGCTGCCTGAACCATCTGGAGACCATCCAGGGCGGCTCGATCGCAGTCGATGGAGAATTTCTTGCCGAGGACAAAGACGGCAAGGTCACCTACGCGAGCGAAGCCAGAACGAAGGAGATCCTTGCCAAGATGGGCATGGTCTTTCAGTCTTTCAACCTTTTCCCGCACATGACCGTGCTGGATAACATCATGGCTGCCCCCATCTACGTGAAAGGCATGAAGAAGGAAGAAATCCAGCCGATCGCGGAAGATCTTTTAAGCAAGGTCGGCCTGCTCAATAAAAAAGACATGTACCCCGGCAGCCTTTCCGGCGGACAGAAGCAGCGTGTCGCCATCGCGCGGGCGCTTGCGATGAGTCCGGAGATCATGCTCTTCGATGAACCGACCTCCGCGCTCGATCCGGAGCTCACGGGCGAAGTCCTGAAGACCATCCAGCAGCTGGCGGATGAGAATATGACCATGGCGATCGTGACGCATGAAATGGCTTTCGCCAAGTCTGTCTCCGATAAGATCCTCTTCATGGTCGACGGCCGCGTCGAGGAAGAAGGGACGAGCGAAGAAGTCTTCGACTATCCGAAGAGCGAACGAACCAAGGCTTTCCTGAAGTCGATATTGAGAGCCTGATAAAAAAGGATGCGCTGCGAAATGATTTTGCATTTCGCAGCGCATCCTTTTTTACAGCCCGAACGCAATGCCGCAGACAGCGCTGATTGCGATATAGAGCACAGGGTGCTTTTTATATTTCTTAAGACCGAAGTAGATCGCAATGGCAAGGAGAATGGCCGGCCACTGGAAGAGGGAGAGAAGCGAGCCGCTCTTTTCATACAGCGCGGTATCTAAGAGAGACACCTTCGCGACGCCAAGACCGGCGGCAGCGATGAGAGCGGTGGAGGCAGGACGCAGGCCGTAGAAAATCCGCTTCACGGCGTCCGATTCGCGGAAGCGCGTCAGCATCGCATAGATGATCGTGATGACGATGAGCGCGGGCGCTGTGAGGGAGAGCGTCGTGAAGATGCCGCCCGGGATGCCAAGCGCCTGAAAACCGGCGTAGGTCGCCATATTGACACCCAAAGGCCCCGGGGTGGACTCTGAGATCGCGATCATATTCGCGATGTCTTCCGCGCTGAACCATCCGGTGCGTGCAGAAATATCATAGAGAAAGGGAAGCGTTGCGAGCCCTCCGCCGACGGCGAAGAGCCCGGTCTTGAAGAATTCCCAAAACATAGAAAGCCAGATCATGATGGATGCTCCTTTGGGTGACTGGTACTAGGGACTGGTGACTAGTGACTAGTGATTAGGGGGAGTTGGAAGTGAGGAGTGAAGGTGCGGCGCCTCTCGTCGCCCTGAGCGGAGAAAAACGTCGTATGTTAGAAAATATGGCTCATCTGAAAATATGAGAACTGAGTCGAAGGATCTAAGGAAACGCTGATTAAATCTGAGAGCGATTGAATCGGTGTTTCCCTAAGCGCCGCAGAATTTTATACAAATGCCAAATAAGTTGCATGATATCGTGAGGGGGCTTGGGGGCGCATTATGAATGGTGCGCCGCATCCACCACTTCTTACTTCGCTTTCCTCGGCATCAGATAGTATCCTGCGATGCCGGCGAGGACGACAGAGAAGACAGGCGAGAAGGGGGCGAAGAGGGCAATGAGAAGGATGCCGATGAAGATCGCGGCTGTGCGCTTATCCTTGATCGACTTCTTGCCGAGCTTCACGACGGCGTCCAGGATGAGGACGCAGACACAGGCACGGATGCCGGCGAAGGCGTGAATGACATAGGGATTCTCTTCGAACTGGGTGAGAAAGAGCGCGATCACCGTGATGATGATCATGGATGGGGTGATGACGCCGAGCGTCGCGAAGACGCCGCCCCAGAAGCCTTTCAGCTTGCAGCCGATGAAGGTCGCGACATTCACCGCGATCATGCCGGGCGTGACCTGCCCTAAGGCATAGTAATCCATCAGCTCTTCCTCGCTGCCCCAGTGCTTATTCTCTACGATCTCACGCTGGAGAATGGGCAGCATCGCGTATCCGCCGCCAAAGGTGACAGCGCCCATCTTGGCAAAGATGAGAAATAATTCGAGTAGTAGTTTCATAGATGGGATACTCCTTTAATTGGGGGTGACTGGTGACTAGTGACTGGTGACTAGTGACTAGGGATTAGGAGCTTCGAGTGACAAGTGATTTGTGACTGGGATTTCTCCGGCATCGTCATCCCGAGCGCAGCCGAGGGATCTTTCTTGCACTGCGGGAATCAGCGTGTATGCGCTGAGGAAAAACGATGTCTTGGTGCCGCCTCACATCAGGCGATAAGTGTTCTGCAATAAAGATCCTCGGCTACGCTCGAAATGACGATGCGCGCGAAGCGTTATCGAAACTCCGCGGCGCTTTTGAATTTTATGCGCCGCACCATCATTCCTAATTCCTCATTCCTAATTCGAGCAGAGCTTTCATCCCCAATCAAGGGGCGAGCCGCCCCACGGGCTAGCCCCGCACCCCGATTCAATTTCCTCTATCATACGGTCAGAGATAGAGAAAAGCAATCAGGGAAACGTAAAATTTGTATTTTCTAAACAAGTGTGGTAGAATATATCTTGCGATTTAGCGTATTTTGTAAAAATAAAAGAATGGTTCAATATTGTCGGAAAAACCGACTTAAGGAGGAATAATTTTTATGAACGTAAAAGTAGAGGCACTGGATCAGCACAAGGTATCTCTCGCCATTGAACTGCCGGCAGAAGCTGTACAGAAAGGATTCAAGCAGGCTGTAGCTCGCATTGCGAATCAGGTCAGAATCCCGGGTTTCCGTAAAGGCAAGGCAAGCCGCAAAGTCCTGGAAATGCATTTCGGCAAAAAAGCTGTCGTCGCTGAAGCGAAAGACATCGTCATCAATGGCGCACTGACCGAAGCTATGCAGCAGGAAAAAATCATCCCGATCACCCAGGCAGATGTGAAGGAAGATCTCTTCTCTGAAACCGAAGGTGCAAAGTTCACCGCTACTTTTGTTAAACGTCCGGAAGTAGAACTCGGCGAATACAAAGGCCTTGAAGCAGCCCATGAAGAACCGGAAATTTCCGATGCGCAGGTCGAAGCTGAAATGAAAAAAGCAGCTGAACAGAGCGCACGTCTCGAAAAGGCAGAAGAAGGCGCCATCCTCGCTAAAGGCGACTACGCTGTCATCGACTTCAAAGGCTTCGTAGACGGCAAACCGTTCGAAGGCGGCGAAGGCAAGACCTATCCGCTGGAAATCGGCTCCCAGAGCTTCATCCCGGGCTTTGAAGAACAGCTCGAAGGCCATAAAGCAGGCGATGATGTAGAAGTCAAGGTCACCTTCCCGGAAACCTACTTCGTCGATGCTCTTAAAGGCAAAGAAGCAGAATTCAAAGTTCACATCAATGATGTAAAACGCAAACAGCTCCCGGCCCTCGATGATGCTTTCGCAAAATCCATCAGCCAGTTCGATAAGATGGACGACCTGAAGGCTTCTGTCAAACAGCAGATGCAGCTGCAGGCTATCCAGCAGGCAGAAGAAGCCTACCACGAAGCTCTCGTAGCACAGGCTGTAGCCAATGCCAAAGTCGACATCCCGCAGGAAATGGTCGAACAGCGCATCGATGAAATCGTCGAAGAAATCTCCATGAACCTCGAATCCAGAGACATGAAGCTCGCTGACTACCTGAAGAACATCGGCCAGACCGAAGAACAGCTCCGCAAGAACTACGAAAAGACCGCTGAAGAACAGGTTCGTCAGGGCCTTGTCCTCGAAACCATCGCAGAAAAAGAAGAACTCAATGTAACGAACCAGGATCTCTCCATGGAAGTCTACAGCATGGCTCATCAGTTCAACGCTGACCCGAAAGATGTCATGAAGATCATCAAAGAAGAAGGCCGCGTGAACATGCTGATCAACTCCGTTCTTCGCAAGAAAGCAGCTGCTTTCATCTACGGTGCTGCTAAAAAGGCAGAAGCGGACAAGAAAGAAGCAGCAGAAGCTGCGGAAGCTCCGGCTGTAGAAGAAACTGCTCCGAAGACCGAAGAAGACTTCAATGCTATGACCGTCAAGGATCTCAAGGCTTACGCACAGGAAAAAGGCATCGCCATCGAATCCAAAGCAAAAAAAGCTGAGATCATCGACACCATCATGGCTGCTGAAAAGGAATAATCCTTTAGAAAATTGAATGAGTACTGCTGCGGCAGTGTGTATTGGAAGAGACGCGGGGTGACCGGCGTCTCTTTCGAACATATGGGGAAATTGGGGAAAGGCTTGCCCCCGATCTCGATTTTATGAATTGACATAGGGGGAGCCTGTGGGGCGTGAGAAGTGCCGGTGCGGCGCATTTCGTCATCCTGAGCGGAGAAAAACGTCGTATGTTATAGCTTATCTGAAAATATGAGAACTGAGTCGAAGGATCTAAGCGCTGCAGAGTATAGATGGCGGCGATGCCCGAAGGTGGTATTTAGTCACCAGTCACCAGTCACCAGTCACTTTCAATCCCTAATCCCTAATCCCTGGCTACCAGTCACTACCTATTATTCAACCAAAAGAAAGGGTGTTACCACATGGCATATGTACCGATTGTTGTCGAACAGACCGCTCGCGGAGAGCGCTCCTATGATATTTATTCCCGTCTTTTGAAGGACCGCATCATATTCCTTGACGGCCAGATTGAAGACCATATGGCCAATGTCATCATTGCACAGCTTCTCTTCCTGGAAGCCGAAGACCCTTCCAAAGATATCCACCTCTACATCAACAGCCCCGGCGGCGTCGTGACCGCCGGCCTTGCGATCTATGATACGATGCAGTATATCCGTCCGGACGTCTCCACCATCTGCATCGGCTCCTGCGCCAGCATGGCGGCCGTCCTTCTGACCGCCGGTGCGAAAGGCAAACGCTACGCCCTTCCGCATGCGAATGTCATGATCCACCAGCCGCTGGGCGGTGTACAGGGACAGGCGACCGAGATCGAGATCCATGCGAGAGAAATCCTCCGCCTGCGCGAAGAACTGAACGGCATCCTTGCCAAGCATAGCGGACAGTCCCTCGAAACCATCAAAAACGACACCGAACGCGATAATTTCATGACAGCCCAGATGGCGAAAGACTATGGTCTCATCGATCACATCCTCACCCGCAATGAGCTGGCGAAAGTGACACAGAAATAAAGGAGAAAGACCGTGAACGGAGAAGATAAAGAACCGAAGATCTGCAGCTTCTGCGGCCGATCCAGCGACGAAGTCGAAAACATGGTCACCGGACCCGGCGTCTACATCTGCAGTGAATGCATTGACATCTGCCATAACATTCTTCTGGAAGAGCGGAAAAACAAAGAAAAGCAGGGCAAAGAACCCGCTGACACCAAAGTGCCGACACCGGAAGAGATCAAAGAATACATCGACCAGTACGTCATCGAGCAGGACAATGCGAAGATCGCGCTGGCCGTCGCTGTGTACAATCACTACAAACGTCTCTTTTTCAAAGGCGAAGATGACGGCGTAGAGCTGCAGAAATCCAACATCATCCTGCTTGGGCCGACCGGCAGCGGCAAGACACTCCTTGCCCAGACCCTCGCCCGCTACCTTGATGTGCCTTTTGCGATTTCTGATGCCACTACCCTCACACAGGCCGGCTATGTCGGAGATGATGTGGAAAATATCCTCCTTCGCCTCATCCAGGCTGCTGACTATGACATCGAGAAAGCCCAGCGCGGCATCATCTACATCGATGAGATCGACAAGATTGCCAAGAAGACCGAGAACGTCTCCATCACCCGCGATGTCTCCGGTGAAGGCGTCCAGCAGGCTCTTCTGAAGATCCTGGAAGGCACCGTGGCGAACGTGCCGCCGCAGGGCGGACGTAAGCATCCGAATCAGGAAATGATCCAGATCGACACCAGCAACATCCTCTTCATCTGCGGCGGTGCTTTCGCCGGCCTCGATAAGGTCATCGACAGCCGTCTCACCAAAAGCGTCATGGGCTTCGGCGCCGATATCGAGAAAGCAGAAGACAAAGACATGGACGAGCTCCTCCAGCAGGTCCAGCCGGAAGACCTCCTGAAATTCGGCCTCATCCCCGAATTCATCGGCCGTCTCCCCGTCATCGTCGCCCTCCACCCGCTGAAGGAAGAAGCCCTCGTCAAAATCCTGACCGAACCGAAGAATGCCCTCGTCAAGCAGTACAAGAAACTGCTGGCCATGGACGGCGTAGAACTCGTCATCGAAGACGCTGCCATCCACGCCATCGCCCGCCAGGCGATCGAGCGTAATACCGGCGCCCGCGGCCTCCGCGCGATCATCGAGAAGATCATGCAGAAAGTTATGTACGAGATCCCCGGCATGAAGGATGTCGTGAAATGCACCATCACGGAAGACAACGTGGTGAACCACACCGATCCGCTGTTGGAACGGAAAGCGGCAAAAAAATAAAAAATGCCTCCCTGTGAATCGCTCATAGGGAGGTATTTTTGCTGTGAGACGGATGCCGATCAGTGGGGGCATTGGATCGGCGTCTCACTTCGGGGGATGGCTTTTCCTCTTTTTCACGCATTTTTTGTTCCGGTAAATGATGCCATTCAGCCGTATTGGATATCCTCATCCATGAATAGCTTCGATCCATTGCTGGATTCAGCATAATAACTCTTTAAATTCTCAATTTTTTATAAAATTAACCTTTTCCCTCTTTTCAAAGACATATCCCTATTATATAATTAGATAATTTTGTGCGCCTTTCGCGCCATATGATTTTCAGGATTATTGTCTGCACAAGAGCAGACACACAGGGGAGGTATTATGTCAGAAAAATCATTGGAAGAATTGGAATTTGAGGAAACTGGCGTCACCCGGAAGGAACGATGGAAGGTCATGTGGGCTTCGATCGTCGGGTATGCGATGGATGGGCTGGACGTTTTGATCCTGTCCTTTGCCATGGCAGCGATCGTTGCGGAGTTTGGCCTGACGCTCGGGGAAGGCGGCCTCATCGCGACGTACACGCTGATCGGTACGGTTCTTGGCGGGTATCTCTTCGGCGTCTTTGCGGATTACTTCGGCCGTGTGCATACCTTTGCACTGACCATCATCATTTTCTCGATCTTCACCGGTGCCTGCGCTTTTGCGGACAATGTCATGCATCTCAATATCCTTCGTTTCCTGGCAGGGCTCGGCCTTGGCGGGGAATACGGGATCGGTATGACGCTCGTCACGGAGACCTGGCCGGCAGCGAAGCGTGCGCGTGCTACGGCGGGCGTGGCGATGGGCTGGCAGGCGGGCGCTGTACTCGCAGCCGTCCTGGCGGCGGTCGTTCTTCCGGATTACGGCTGGAGAGGACTCTTCCTCGTGGGCGTCGTTCCGGCGCTGCTGGCGGCATGGGCGCGTCATGGACTGAAGGAACCGCCGATGTGGCTGAAGCGCAAGGAGCTGAAGAAGCAGCTGAAAGCAAGAAAAGCGGCTGGAGAGACGCTGACAGCGGAAGAAGAGGAAGAGCTCGCGGAAGCAAGCAAGTTCCCGCTGGCGCATCTGTTCTCCAGCTCATCGAAGACGGTGACCACGATTTCTCTCACCATCATGACGAGTGTGCAGAATTTCGGCTATTACGGCATCATGGTCTGGCTGCCGATGATCCTTTTGAAGGAGCACGGCCTTTCCACGAGCTCGATGTCAGGCTGGATGGTCGTCACGGTCATCGGCATGATCGCAGGCATCTATGTCTTCGGCTATCTCTCGGATCGTTTTGGCCGTAAGAAACCGTACCTGCTCTTCTACGTGTGTGCGGCAGCGATGGTGTATGTGTATGTCAATCTGAATACGCCGATGGCGCTGCTCTTCGGCGGTGCGGTGCTCGGCTTCTTCTGCAATGGCATGATGGCCGGCTATGGTACGCTGCTTTCTGAAAACTATACGACGGATGCGCGCTCGACGGCGCAGAATTTCATCTTCAATACGGGCCGTGCGGTCGGCGGCTTCGCTCCGGCGATCATCGGCGCGCTGGCACAGGCGAATGGCTTCTCTGCGGCTTTCGCTCTGCTGTCCTGCGTGTACCTTGCGGCAGCATTCAATGTCCTTTTTTTCATCAAGGATACCAAGGGTGTGACGATCAAATAGCCGATGGCGGCTCGGCAATAAAAAAGACTCGTGAGATCATATCAAAATCTCACGGGTCTTTTTTTATTGTCTTATATGTCTTATAACCCCAGCGCTTCTTCGCAGGTGGCTGGCATTTCCGGTACGGGCGTCTTGAACCATTTTTCGTGGAGCTCATTCAGCGTACCCTTCTGCTTCAGGTCGGCGATGGCTTTATTGACCTGCTGCTGCAGTTCTTTATTGTCCTTATTGAAACCAAAAGCGAAGTACTGGACTTTCGAGTCTGGCACATCGACGACGCGGAATTTATCCTTGCCGTCTGTAGCGACGAAGTAGTCTGCCGCCGGTTTGTCGAGGATGCCGGACTTCGCACCGCCTGCTTTGAGTTCCATCACGATATCCGATGCATGGTCGAAGCCGCGGATCTTCATGCCCTTATCCTGGGCATAGTACGCGGCCGTCGTGCCCATCTGCACGGCGACTTCGCTGCCGTCCTGCATGTCTTCGACAGAATGGATCGGGCTGTCTTTTGGGGTCACGACGGCAAGCTTCGTCGCATAGAAGGGGGCGGCGAAGAGTATCTTGCCTGCTCTTTCTTTCGTGGCTGTCATGCCGGAAGCCGTCATGTCGACTTCATGCGACTGCAGAGATGGGATGAGTCCGTCAAACGCAATGTTCTTGAATTCCACATCGCGGCCTAGTTCTTTCGCTACCGCGCGCACTACGTCGATCTCATAGCCGGTATAGTCTTTTCCATCTTTGGATTTAAATTCAAAAGGCACATATGTCGCATTGGTAGCGACTTTCAGCGGGGCTTTGCCCGATGCAGAGTCTGCCTTTTTCTCGCTGCCGCAGCCGGATGCAAGTCCAAGCGCGAGCACGGCCGCTGCGGCCAGTGCCAATCCTTTTTTCCAAGTTTTCATTCTTCTCGCCTCTTCTAAAATGCATAATTATAAAATGATGTACATATTATATAAAGCGTTATGCGATTTGTCCACGAGAAATCAAAGGGGGGAGTTTTGAGACTGGCGTTTCTAGGAAAACGCTGATTAAAAGCGGGCGATGCTCGAAGGTGAGCGGGTAGCAGGTTTCCCGTTTGAGTTTGTCTGATGGGAACCGTTTGAACGAGAATGACAAAGATTTCTCACTCCGCTCGAAATGATGATACGAGAGAGACTGATGTCTTCTAGTCTCTTAGTCGCTTGAGATTCCTAATCCCTAGCTACCAGTCACCAGTCACCAGTCACTAGTCACTAGTCACTAGTCTCCCATCGTTCCACTTCGATGGCTTTCCCGAAGGTGAAGGACCAGAGGTAGAGGTGTTTGACGGGCTTTCCCAGTAATTTTTCGGCGGATTCGCCGTAGACTTGGAGCTGGATCTTGTAATGGGCTTTCAGTTCTTCTTCGGTCATGGTGCGGTCGGTCTTGTAGTCGATGATGGTGAGGCCGTCCATTTCTTCTACGAGGCAGTCCATGACGCCTTGCAGGAAGAGAGTCTCGCCCTCTTCGCACTGCGGGTAGAAGGAATTGGCGGGAAGGAGGATGGAGAAGGGCATTTCCTTTCTCAGGGTGGTGGCTCTTCGCATCAAAGCGGCGAGGGGGCCTTTGGCGAAGGCGAGGAGGGCTTCGATGGGATTGCGATTTCTCCGATGGGAGAGGAGGACTTTCGTCTCTTCTTCGGTGAAGACATGCTTGTCAGAAAGGGCGCGGATGTGTTTTCTGAGGGCGTCTTCGGTAGGAGGAAGGGTGGTGAAGTCGATCATTTCCATCGCCTTGTGCATGAGGGTGCCGAAGGAGGTGCCGCTATACAGGGGAGCGTCCTCGTTCAGGAAGGCGGGGGGCTCGCTATAGTCGGCAGGAAGGCCCTCTGTCTCTGCTGCGTCATCAAGGTCTTCTGCGAGGATGGAGGAAGCGTAGGGCGCCTCCCCCCCAGCGTATTCTGCCTCTTCGCGGAGCTTGACGGCGGCGGTGGCGGTGAGCTTGGCCGGGGTCGCTGCCGCGCCGGGGAAGGCGTAGCGCCATGTGAGCTGTCGGGAGAGCCAGTCCGGGACGGTTTCCGGAAGATGGGCGAGAAAGGCGTCTCTATCGAAGGCGGGCGCTTCGTTCTTTTCTTCTTTCGCTGTTTCCGGTTTCTCACTTTCTTCGAGGCGGGCTCGCTCGCTTTCTGTGAGCAGGTCTTTCTGGGAGATGATGTGGAAATCAAAGTGGGAGTGGTCGCCCACAGCATCGCTTTGGAAGGCGGGAATCTTCTCGAGGCGGTTCCAGACAGGGGAGAGGTCTCTGTGGTGGAGCGCGGCAGGGAGGATCCAGTCCAGATAGGAGCGGGCATGGGAAACAAGGTGCGAGGGAAGCGGGCGCGGTGTGTCACTTCCGCTGCCGGCGAGCGGGGTCGCACAGGCAGCGAGGACTTTCCCTGCGTCCGTGACGGAGGCGGTGAGGTAGAGGGCATCGCGGGCGCGGGTCATGGCGACGTAGAGGAGGCGTGCTTCTTCGGCGCGGTTTTCACGCTCGGAGGCGGCGCGGACGGCGTACCAGTAGAGGGAGGGCCAGCGCAGGCGTCTTTCGCGGTCAAAGTATTGGATACCGAGGCCGAGTCCTTTGTGGCAGAGGGCGATGCCGGTCATATCCGAAGCATTGAAGTTTTTCGCAAGGTCGGCGAGAAAGACGACGGGGAATTCCAGTCCTTTGCTGCTGTGGATGGTCATGATACGAACGGCATTGGCGGGGGCGGCATCGGTCTTTGCCTGAAAACGGCCATCTCCTTTGAGAAGGCTCGATAATTCAGTAAGGAAGGGGTAGAGGCCGTTGTGCGTGCTAGCGTCGCGCGTGCGGGCGAGCTCATAGAAGGCGAGCAGGTGGGCGCGGCGGACATGGCCGCCGGGAAGACCGGAGACGTAGGTGAGGTAGTCGGTGTCTTCCCAGATTTCCTGAAGAAGTGGTGCGATGCCGCCTTGCACGGCATGCTCGCGCCATGTGCTAAAGTGGGTGAGAAAGGCGGACAGGGCATCAGCCTTTTCCGGGGATAGAAGGGGCGCAGCTTCCCCGAGAAGGGGGAAGAGGTGGTCCGCTTGGTTTTCTTTCATCAGGAGGCGGAGACGAGCGAGGTCTGTCTCGGTGAGCCCCACGAAGAAGGAGCGGAGCACGGCGGTGAGCGGCAGGTCCTGCAGCGGGTTATCCAGGATCTGGAGGAGGGCGATGAGTGTTTTGACTTCCAGGTTCTGCACATAGTCATCGTCTCGGGAGGAGATGGCGGGGATGTGATGGTCTTTCAGGATCTTGAGCAGGGCGGGGCCTTTCGCAGCGATGGAGCGGAGAAGGATCACGATGTCTCCATACTGGACGGGACGGAAGGTGCCGTCTTTATTCATCACCTGTCTTCCCTCTTGGATGAGGCTTTCGATATGGCGGGCGATGAGACGGCCTTCGGTGTCGATTTTGGAGATTTCCTTGAGCTCGGGCTGGTCCGCCTCGGCCAATTCGCTGCCATCGACGAGTTCGATCGTGACGCGGCCGCCGACGTAGTTTTTCGGGCGCGCTTCTTCGCATCGTCCCGGATAGAGGGCTTCGGCATCGCCGTAGGTGAGTTCCAGATTTTTCTCTGTCATGAGCTGCCTGAAAAGGTAGTTGATGGAGGAAAGGACGGTGGCATCGCTTCGGAAGTTGCGGTTCAGGTCGATGCGCTGGCCGCTCTCGCTTTCTTGATGGAAGCAGTGGTACTTGGAGAGGAAAATCGTGGGGTCTGCCTGGCGGAAGCGGTAGATGCTCTGCTTGATGTCGCCGACAAGAAAGCGGTTATGCCCGTTCGAGAGGAGAGTGGTGATGAGCTCCTGAATGCCATTCGTATCCTGATACTCGTCGATCATGACTTCTTTGTAGTTTCTTCGGATGGAGAGTGCAGCTTCGGAGGGGAAGTCTTCGGCGTGCTCGGGGGTGAAGGCTGGATTTTCCGTATCGAGCAGAAGGGAGAGCGTGTAGTGCTCGAGGTCATTGAATTCCATCACGCCTTCCTGCTTTTTCCTTGCCAGATAGCTGCGTCCGAAGTCGAGCGCGAGCGCGGAGAGGACTTTGACTTCCGGGGCCATGGCGCGCGTCTCTTCTCTCCATTGCGCGGGTGTAATGGAGAGAAAGGGGATGAGCTTTTTCTTATAGGTGTCTTTGGCCATGTCACGAAGAGCTTTGATCGATTCCGCGTCAGGGGATTTGTTAAAATCCGTGGACTTGATGCCGTAGGCTTTGGCTTTGGCGGCGGAGAGGACCGGCATCTTTTGCGGGATAAAGGAGGGCATGGCATAGAGTGCCTGCCATGTGGTGACTTGGGCGAGAGAGGAAAAGAAGGCGTACTCCTGGCTGAGCGTCTCGCCATAGACATCGCGTGCGATGGGATTCGTATCCAGAAGGGAGAAGGCCTGCCGGTAGAGGTCGCAGATCTTTCCGGCGGTGTCGATGAGCTCGGATAGGATGGGCTGCGTCCATGGGAGGTCATCGAGCGTGGCATCTTCAGGGATCTCATAGGCATCAGGGAGGCGCGCGAGCCAGACGTCCGGAAAGGGCATGGAGGAGGCATAGCTGTGCATGCGCAGGATCATCTGGCGCAGGGCCTGATCCTGATGACCGCTCGCAAAGAGGTCGCAGGTGGTGAGGAAATCAGGATTTCCTTCCTCATACCAGCGCTCGAGTACTTCTGTCAGTACATCATCGGCGAGAAGGCGCGCGTCATTTTCATCGGCCATGATGCGTGTCTTCGGGTCAAGATCGAGCAGGTAGAAATATTGACGCACGAGGGACTGGAAGAAGGCATCCAGGGTGGAAATCTGCGCGCTCGAAAGGAGCGAGATCTGTCGCTCTAAGTGGTGGACGAGCGGGAGATCCTGCGCGGCATCCGCGGCCTCGAGCTCACGGGTGAGAGAGGCGGAAATGCGGGACTTCATCTCGCTGGCTGCGGCTTTTGTGAAGGTCAGCACCAGGAGTTCGTGGATGTCGACGTGACTTTCCGGATCCGCAGCGAGGCGGGTGATGCGTTCCGTCAGGACGGCGGTCTTCCCGCTGCCCGCAGCGGCGGATAAGAGGAGGTTTTTATTTCGGATGCGCAGGGCCTCTTCCTGCTGGGGTGTCCAACTCATGATGACTCCTTTTTTTAATGAGGGATGAGAAATGGTGGTGCGGCGCATAAAAATCATGAAGCGCCGCGGAGTATAAATGGTGGTGATGCCCGCTTGAGACGTTAGATGCCTGATGTCAGATGCTAGACGTCAGATATCTCCCGGTCTCCCAGTCTCCTAGTCTTTTGGTCTTTTAGTCACCAGTCACTAGAGCCTGTCACTCTTTCGCGCGTTCTTCCAGTTCTTTTTTCAGCGTGCTGTCGCTGGGGAGTCGCACGTAGTCGTAATTCTCTTCTTCCCGACCGGGGTCGAAGCGGCAGATGGTGTGGTAGGGGCAGTAGCGGCAGGGGGCAGTGCCTTTGTAGCTGGCAGGGCAGATGGAGATGTCGCCTGCGATCATGCGGCTGTGGAGAGAGAGGATGTTTTTCCTGACGATGGTAAGAAGGGCGGAGAATTGTTCTTTCGTCAGGGTTGCAGCAGATCCCTTACGGAGGCTGCCGTCATTATTAAATTTCACAGGCAGGCAGGAGTCGTTTTCGCCGGCGTCCTTGTCGAGGGCGCGGAGAAGATCCGGATCTGCGAGGACGTAGCCGGAGGCGTGATCCTTTTCAGAAAGGTTGACGTTTCCATTCGGCGGGACCTGCTCGACCTTGGTGACATTGCCTGACAGGTAGATATACATGAGCGCAGCGGGGAGTAGCGGCTCTTCGGGGTGTTCCTGCTCGACGGCGAGAAGGTAGGTGAGGAGCTGGAGCTTCAGTCCGGCGACGATTTCCGCGAGCGCGGCGTCGGTATGGCCGGTCTTGTAGTCAAAGATGGCGACGGCATTGTCCTTCATATCGAAGCGGTCGATCTTTCCGGATATGGTGAGTGTCTCGCCGTCTTCTTTGGCAAGGTGGAGGTAGAAGGCTTTCTCGAGGGCTTCTGTATGAAATTCGCTTCGCCGGCTCCATGAGCGAAGGAAGGTGAGCGTTTCCCGGAAGGTGCGGTCGAGGCTTCTTTTCGTGTAGCGGGAGGTGGCGTCGGAGGAGAGGATGCCGTATTTCATCTTTTCGGAGAGGGCGCCTGCGATGGTGGCAGAAATCTCTCGGATGTCGTCATCGCTGGCGTCGCGCCACTGCCTTTGCTGCCGAGTGAGTGTGCTGCCGAACTGGTGAAGGCCTGCGTGAAGGTAGTTGCCAAGGTCAAGGCTTTGGATTTCTCCCTCATCACGTTCGGCGAGCGCCAAACCGTACTGGAGGAAGTACTTGTAGGGACAGCTGCGATAGGTTTCCAGACGCGTCATGGAGCTTACGAAGCGGCCGCCGGGCTGGAAAAGGGCGCGGGCGAGCTCTTGCGGCAGGGTGTCGGGGGTATTGCTGTAGGAGAGAGCGCGCAGCTTTTCAGAAAGGATGCGCTGCCAGTGGGGACTTGCCATCGCCCAGCGGGCGAGTGCGCACCAGGGGGAGGTGCTTCCCGGCAAACCTTCCTGCAGAAGGCGGGGAAGGAGCGAGAGGGCTTCTTCAGGGTTGGCAAAGAAACTGGGGTCGGGATCCTCCAGCGTGGGCGCGCAAGCGGCGGCGCATTCTGCGCTGTAGCCGAGCTTGGCGAGCTGGAGGGATAGGAAGGATGGCTCGCGTTCTTTCCCATCGCTTCCGAGCGATGGGGAGATGAGGTAGAGGGTATCGGAGGCGCGGGTGAGGGCGAGGTAGACGAAGAACTGCTCTTGATGGATCATCTGCATGAGATCATTCCCGAAGGTGAGCTGGCTGTTTTCATAGAGTGACTGCTTTTCCCATTCGGAGAAGAAGCCGCTCTCTTCGACGCGCTTGGGAAATTCGCCTTCGATCACGCCGGGGATGAAGACGACTTTCGCTTCCATCGCATAGCCGCGGTCCATGCCTGTCACGGTCACATGGTCGAGGGTCGGCGGGATGGTGGAGTAGGTGAGGGCAGAGAGCCCGTCTTCGAAGAGGACGCGGAAATCTTCGGCGGTCATCGGGTCATCCCCTGCGACATGGACGATCTCATCCAGAAGGCCCAGCACCTTCTTCCAGACCTGAAGGTGGGGGCGAAGGCCTGTCTTTTCGAAAGAGGCTTCATCCCATGCTGCTAAGGAGTGAGGCACCTTTTCGCTGAGGAGGAACCGGTAGAGGAGCGCTGCGCGGTCTTTGGCGGAAACGGCGGATTTCCACGCGGCAGAGAGAGGATCGAGAAGAGAGGTGAGGCGCGTGCGCCATTCATTCACGCGGCGGCGCTCGGTGAGCTCGGCTTCAGACAGCGGCGGTGGCGTCTCATCGAGATGGCGGTAGCTGCGCTGCTCCCAGCTGTCATGCCACTGCCAGGGACGAATGCGGCGGGAAAGAACGTAGTTCTCGAGACGGTCGATCTCTTCCTGAGAAAATTCAGGAAGGAGCGAGGTCTTCAGGAGGCGAAAGAGGGTGAGACGCTGCCAGCCTGCGTTCTTTCGGCTCGTTTCCTTCGCGAGAAACTGCAACAGGAAGGAGGTGAGCATCACGAGCGGGTGGTTATTCATGGGGTGCTTCTCATCAATGAAGCCTGGGATGCCGTAGGCCGCAAAGGCGCGGGTAAAGAGGTCGCTGTAGTTTTCCGGTGTGCGTGAGAGGATGAGGATGTCACGGTAGCGAAGACCTTTGTCACGGACGAGCGATGTGATGGTGCGTGAAATGAAATCCACTTCTTCCTTCGGGCTGGCTGCGGTGATGAGGTGGAGGCCGTCTTTCGCGCGGCCGTCCTCAGGACGGGGGCGTGCGTGGCGTTCGAAGAAATGGCGCGCCATGAGCGCAAGGTCGCTGGCGCGGAAGCGTTTCCCTTCTGTGAGCACGACGGAGGAGGAGCGGCGGATCGCGCCCTGCATCTGGCTGTAGAGCTGATACGGGCGGGCGAAGTTTGGATTTTCTGCGGACTCTTCTGGTCTGTCCATCTGCAGCGTCATGGTGACTTCCGCAGCTGTATGAACGAGCGCGGATACGATGCGGATTTTCTGCGGCGCCATGCCGTTGAAGCCATCGATCCAGATATGAGAGCCGCGGAGCTTCTCTGACTTGGGGATTTCCCGTGCGAGAAGGTCGAAGAGGCTCCCTTCATAAGCGAAATGCATACGCAGATAGTCGTGGTACGCTTTATATAAGAGGGAGAGATCAGCGAGCTTTTTCCCCAGCGGCGTCTCTCCTTCCCGCTGCGAGGCGGCAAAGAGGTCATCTTCTGTGACGAGAAACATGTCGAGCTGATGGAAGAAGGCGGTCAGATTCTCCGAGAAATGCGGCTGCGATGCAGCGCGGAGGATCACTTGCAGCTTATCTTTGTGTGCGTCCAGAAGGCGGCGCAGGATGATCTGCTGACCCAGCGGCGAGAGAGCATCGGCGACCGGCGAGTGCAGCTCTTGAAAAACGCGGTAGGCGAGACGTGAGAAACCGCACACCGTCACATCGATGAAGCCGCCACCGGGGAAGGATTTCGCGAGCAGGTACTCCGCCGTGTATGTGCCCTGATCGGGGACAAGAAGGTAGGCGCGGTTGCCCGGGTTCTTTTTCAGATAGTCTTGGATTTCGCGGCAGCAGCGGGTGGTCTTTCCCGTGCCGGCGCGGCCGAAAATAAAATGCAGGCTCATAGGAGGCTCCTTTTGTGAGTGATTGGGGACTGGGTTCGGGGTTCAGGGTTAGTTCGTGGGGCGTGTTTCCCCTTGACCCTGAATGAAAGCTCTGCGCGAATGAGGAATTAGAAATGAGAAATTAGAAATGGTGGTGGCGGCTTCGCCGCGAGTATTATGGGGCGATGCCCGAAGGTAGTATTCAAGTCACCAGTCACTAGTCACTAGTCACTCCTAATCCCTAATCCCTAGATACTCATCCCTGCTTTCAATCCTTTCATATGTTATAATACTAAGATTATTTCATAAGAAAAACAAGGAGAACAAACGGATGGGTGAAAAGCTATGGACCCGTGAATTCATCGGCATGGGCCTCACGAATTTCTTTTACTTCATGTTCCAATACATCATGATTGCGGCGCTGCCGGTCTACATCATGGATGATCTGGGGCTCGGCGAGTGGGAGGCGGGGATGGCGATGACCTGCTTTCAGATCGGTACGGTGGTATCCCGTCCGCTCGCAGGGCGTGTGATCGATGCGGTGAATAAGCAGCGCCTGCTCCTCATAGTCTCGGTGCTGCTCTTTCTCCTGATGGCGGGCTTCCTCCTTGCGTATCGGCTGGAGATCGCGCTTTCGCTGCGCCTCATTCATGGGATCGTCTTCGCACTGGGGACGACGGCCTCGGCGGCGATGGCGGCGCTCGTGCTTCCTGCCCGGCGGAAGGGGGAAGGCATCGGCTACTTTGCCGTCTGCGGAAATATGGCGATGGTCGTGGGACCTTTAGTGGGACTCATCCTCATCGAGCACTTCGGCGCATCGACGCTGTTTCTCTTCCTTTCTCTGATGGCTGCGTGTGCGATCGTTTCAGGAAATGGGAAACGTCTGCCCGCGCAGGTGGTGCTGCCTTCGGGGGAGAGGCACCGCGGATTTCATGCTTCTGATTTCTTTGAAAAGAAGGCTCTTCCGGCGGTCATCTTAGGCGGACTTGTCTTTTTTGCCTACGGCGGTGTCCTGACATTCATCCCCCTGTATACGAGAAGCCTTGGGATAGGCTCTTATACGAGTCTCTTCTTCTTGGTCTTTGCGCTCGTCATCGTCGTATTCCGTCCATTTGTCGGCTACCTCTTCGATCACCATGGCTCGGACTATACGGTGTATCCGGGCTTCCTTTTCTTCTCGGCGGGCTTTCTCCTCTTCTTGCAGGTGGAGGGGCCTTTCCTCCTGCTCCTCTCCGCGGCGGTCTTGGGGATCGGCTTCGGTGCGCTGGCGCCTGCCTTCCAGACCATCGCGGTCAGCAGCGCGCCTCCTTCCCGCGCGGGCGTCGCGACATCGACTTATTTCTGGTCGCTGGATATCAGTGTCGGACTTGCCGCCGCATTCCTCGGGCTTTTTGCGGAGGCTTTCGGCTATTCTTTCATGTATGGCGGCATCTGCCTCGCCTCTTCGCTGGCCGGACTGGCGTATTACTTCATGTGGCGAAGAAAAAAAGGGCGCAGGGTTATCCCCGGGGCGTGCTGCCCCTTGATTACGTTTGAAAGCCTCGATTGAATGAGAAATGAGAAATGCGAAATGTTGGTGCGGCGCATAAAAATATAGAAGCGCCGCAGAGTATAGATAATGGCGATGCCATGAGCTGACATTTCAGTGACTAGTCACCAGTCACTAGTCACGTAAGGCTTCTAATCCCTCATCCCTGTGTTCAAATTTCTCATTCATACAACAAAAACGCCGCTTCGCTTGTGCGAGGCGGCGTTTTGTGATGATGTTTGTGATTCGGCATCACGCGAAATTGGGAGGATGATTCTCTGGCCAGTCCCTAGTCCCCAGTCCCTATTTCTCAAATCCCTCTTTCAGCTGGCGGAGTCCTCGGGCGAGCGTTTCTCTCGGGCAGGCGAGGTTGAAGCGGAGGAAGCCTTCCCCTTCCTTGCCGAAGATGTATCCCATATCCAGCCAGAGGTGGCAGTCATAGAGGATCTTGTGCTCCAGCTCTTCGTTGGAGAGGCCGTAAGCGGAGGCGTCAACCCAGATGAGGTAAGTCCCCTCCGGCTCGATGAGCTTCATCTCAGGCATTTCTTTTTGGAAGAAGTTTCGGGCGAAGTCCAGATTTTCTTTGAGATAGGACTTGACGGCTTCGAGCCATGGGCGGCCTTCCCGGTACGCTGCTTCACTGGCAACGAGCCCCATGACATTCAGCTGGTCGTAGCCGAAGGCATCGAGCTCTTCCTGAAAGGCGCTGCGGAGCTCAGGATTCGGGATGAAGATGTTCGAATTCTGCAGACCGGCGATGTTGAATGTCTTCGAAGGCGCGGTGCAGATGATGGCATTGTCCGCTGCCTCGCAGCTGATGGTGGCGAAGGTCGTGTGGGTATAGCCGGGGTAGGTGAAGTCTTCATGGATTTCATCCGCGACGATCTTCACGCCGTGGATGAGGCAGATCTCTGCATATCGCGCAAGCTCTTCCTTCGTCCAGACGCGTCCGGCGGGATTGTGCGGCGTGCAGAGGAGCGCGAGCTTCACGCCTCCTTCGACGATCTTCTTTTCCATGTCATCGAAATCGATCTCATAGTGGCCTTCTTTCAGGACAAGGCCGCTGTTCACGAGGCGGCGGCCATTCTTCTCGATGGCGGAGAGGAAGGGATAGTAGACAGGCTGGTGAAGCAGGACGCCGTCCTCCGGCTTTGTCAATGCTTTGACAGCGATGTTGATGGCCGGCACGACGCCCGGGGTCTTGATGAGCCATTCCGGCTGGATGGTCCAGTGGAAATAGGTCTTCTGCCAGGTAGCAAGGGCTTCGAAGTAGGAGCTGCCTGCTTCCGAGTAGCCGAAGATGCCATGGCCTACGCGGGCATGAAGTGCGCGTGTGATGGGCTCGGCCGCGCGGAAATCCATGTCTGCGACCCAGAAGGGAAGGACGTCCGCGGGTTTGCCGCGCTGCACGGCGAAATCGTACTTGAGGCAGCCGGTGCCTCTCCGGTCAATGATGGTATCAAGGTCAAGTGTATGCATAGGAAGGTTCTCCTTTCGCGGGCAGGGCTTGCCCGCTGAATCCGAATGAAGGCTTGCGGCAAATGAGGCGGCGTTTCCGTCATCCGCCGCTGGTTTCACACCGCTCATTCTCCCAGTGCCTGCGAGAGGTCAGCGATGAGGTCATTCACATCTTCGATGCCGACGGAGAGGCGGAGGAGACAGGCGGTGATGCCGCGGGACTCACGCTCCTCTTCTGTGAGGTCAGCGTGCGTCTGGGTGGCAGGGTAGGTGATGAGACTTTCTACGCCGCCAAGACTTTCTGCGAAGCGGATGAGGCGGACGGATTTCAGCACGCGGAGCGCTGTCTCATGGCTGTTGGTATAGAAGGAGAGCATAGCGCCGCTGCCGCGGGACTGCCGGTCGTGGATTTCTTTGTTTTTGAATCCGGCGAGGCCCGGATAGAGCACCTGCGTGATCTTCGGATGGCCGGCAAGCCACTCAGCGAGGGTCCCGGCATTTTTCTGCGCAGCTTCCATGCGAAGTGCCAGTGTCTTGATGCCGCGGGTGACGAGCCAGCTGTCCCATGGTGCGAGGCAGCCGCCGATGGTCTTATAGAGGAAACGGATCTTTTCCGCGATTTCTTTGTCCTTGCATACGACAAAGCCCGCGAGGGTGTCATTGTGTCCGGCGAGGTACTTGGTGCCGCTGTGGAGGACGATGTCTGCGCCGAAGTCGATCGGATTGCAGAAGTACGGGCTCATGAAGGTATTGTCCGCGATGAGGAGCGCGCCGTGCGAGTGCGCGAGGTCTGCCATGCGAGAGATGTCCGTCACCTGCATCATCGGATTCGTCGGCGTCTCGATGTAGATGGCTTTGACGGTGTCGTCCAGTGCAGCCTCTGCTTTGGAAATATCCGATGTGTCGGCGAAGCGGAAATGAAGGCCGTTCTTCTCATTGATGAAGCGGAAGAGACGGATGGAGCCGCCGTAAAGGTCATCAGTGGAAAGGATCGTATCTCCCAGTTTGAAAAGTTCCATGACCATAGAGATCGCAGCCATGCCGGAAGAGTAGCTGGTACAGTCACACCCGTGCTCGAGCCGTGCGACCACCTTCTCTGTGCATTTCCGTGTCGGGTTCTGCACGCGGGCATAGTCATAGCCCGTGGACTGTCCGAGCTCCGGATGCCCGAAGGTCGCGGACTGAAATACAGGAACAGAAATGCAGCCGGTCGGATCTTTCCAGTCGCTGCCATGAATGCAGATCGTTTTTATATCCATCGTGGATTCTCCTTTTTATAGGTCAGGGGTATGGCGTGGTATGCGGTAGAAGCGCCGCGCAGCATGACCATATCCCTTTCCTGTCAATAAAAAAATCCGTCTCTCTATTGAGAGACGGATAGTAATACCGTGTGACCACTCTGCTTCTCCTTACCGTCACCGATAAGGACTCGATAGGTACGCTGGACGAGCCATAAATACCCTGCTGCTGTAACGGGCAGTCCCGGCGAGCTTCATGATTCGGCTCGGAGGCTCGAAGGCCATCTTCTGTGTCCGCTTCTGCACTGCTTTCACCATACGCAGCTCTCTTTGCCAGTCCCGAACTCATACTCTTCTTCTCATCGCCTGTGTGGAATTAGGCCTATCATAGCATGGAGAAGGGAAGATGTCAATGAAGGCTTGGGCTGCAAACTTAGCTCCCTGGGGCGTGCCGCTCCTTGATCGCGTGCGAAAGCTCTGCTCTCTAATGAGACGTGAGAAGTGCTGGAAGGGGGATAAAAATCGGAAGCGCCGCGGACTATAAATAGGGCGATTTCCGAAGGCGGCCTCAGTCACTAGTCACTAGTCCCCAGTCACGCAGGATCTCTGCATTCAAACTTGCAACATTATTCAGGAAAGCGTATACTAAAATATACATACGTATTTGTTTAGGAGGAGGAATTATTGTGTTCAAAACGATCCAGCATACGCTTGCCAGCGTGGCACTGATCAAGCAGATCGCGGTCGGTCTGGTGATCGGCATCTTGATCGCCGTCTGCTTCCCGGCGGCCATCCCCGTCGTGAAGATTTTCGGTGATCTTTTCGTCAAAGCCCTGAAGGGGGTCGCACCGATCCTGGTTTTCTTCTTAGTCATGAATGCCATGGCGCAGAGAAAAGAAAATGGAAACGGCAGCATGAAGCCGATCATCAGCCTCTATGTGATGGCGACATTCTTCGCATCGCTCGTCGGGGTCTGCATGTCCTTCCTGTTCCCGACCACACTGCACCTGCAGGTGGCGGCTGACACGAAGCTCGCTCCGCCAAGCGGCATCATTCAGGTGCTTCATAACCTGATCCTGAGCGTCGTCGATAATCCGGTGAATGCACTGCTCTCTGCAAACTACATCGGCATTCTGGCATGGGCGATCATCATCGGTATTGCGATGAAGAATATCGCATCCGGCACCACCAAGGGCTGGCTCGATGATGTTGCCAAGACCATCACCAAAGTGGTGACTTGGGTCATTCACTTTGCTCCGCTCGGCATCATGGGCCTCGTCGCTGACTCCGTCGGCACCGCCGGCGTGGAAGCGCTCATCGGCTATGTGCAGCTTCTGGCTGTCCTTATCGGTTCGTACTTCCTGGTCGCTCTTGTGATGAATCCGATCATCGTATTTTCACGCATTCACATGAATCCATACCCGCTGATCCTCACCACGATCCGTGAAAGCGGCGTGTATGCTTTCTTCACCCGAAGCTCGGCAGCCAATATCCCTGTGAATCTGGCACTCTGCAAGAGACTTGGGCTCAATCCGGATATCTTCACAATTTCCATTCCTCTCGGTGCGACGATCAATATGTCCGGCGCATCCATTACGATCTCCGTTCTGGCGTTGGCTGCTGCACATACGCTGGGCATCGATGTCGATCTTCCGACCGCACTCCTGCTCTGCATCGTGTCCACGGTCGGCGCATGCGGTGCTTCCGGTGTCGCTGGCGGCTCTCTGCTCCTGATCCCGG
Organism: uncultured Dialister sp.; assembly: GCA_900543165.1. Classification (GTDB taxonomy): domain Bacteria; phylum Bacillota; class Negativicutes; order Veillonellales; family Dialisteraceae; genus Dialister. The sequence continues at coordinate 44,401 of UQQQ01000009.1, forward strand.
TCGCTTGCGCTTCCTTCGGCATCAGCAATGATATCTCCATGCAGGTCGTCGGTGTCGGCTTCATTATCTCCGTTCTGGAAGATGCCTGCGAGACCGCGCTGAACAGCTCCACCGATGTTCTCTTCACCGCTACGGCGGAATATGCAGAACGCCGCAAGGCTGGTACGCTCAACGCGGAAGACATGGTTCCGCATGACAACTAAGTGAAAGAAAAGGAGCTGTGAAGAAATGAATTCTCATTTCTTCACAGCTCCTTTTTACTTTGCTTTCATTTGGTTCAGGGTTCAGGG
>UQQQ01000010.1 GCA_900543165.1 uncultured Dialister sp.
CGTCGATTTTTTATAAAAGGGCGATGCCCGAAAGTGGCATTTAAGTCACCAGTCACTCGTAGCGCCTAATCCCTAGCCACTAATCCCTAGCCACTAATCCCTAATCCCTACTTTCTGGAAAGGAAATGCTCCAATTTCTTAGGCAGCCCAAAATTTTTCGGGAGGGGGTAGTACTGCATCTTTATCAGCAAGCGCTGCCTCGACGCATTTTGCTGCTTCGATTTCTTCCTGCAGAGCGCGCAGATGATCCTCCAGCTCCGCTACATGCGAGGCGATCATCCGGCGGCGCTCCGGCCGGCTCGCATCCCCCTGCTGTACCAGCCCGATGTAGCGGCTGATCACATTGACAGGCATATCGAGATTGCGAAGCAGCTGGATCAGACGGATCTTCTCCACATCCCGATCCGTGAAGATGCGCATCCCATTCGGGCTCCGTTTCAAGAAGACCAGGAGTCCCCGCTTGTCATAGAAGCGGATCGCTGTAGCCGGGATCCCCGTCATCTCTTCGATATCTTTGATCGTGTAATAATGTTCTGCCATGAGCATCTCTTCCTTTCGGTATAAGTAATGATTCCATTATTTTAATCCATAGAGTAAAGAAGAAGTTAAGGGTATACTTTATGGGTGGATAGTCCTGCGGGAATCCCTGAGATTGTGATGCCAGATGATGAATGGTGGCGGACGCATAGAAATAAGAAATAAAAGTATCATGCGTATATCATTTGTCCTAAATGAGAAATATGAAAGAAGTCGATAAAATCGAGGGCTTCCCAAGATTGCTTTCCTTTCAAATTATTCTTTTTCCACTTATAGACTATTTCTATATGACTTGTAGTCACTTCAAGAAGTCCCCGATTTTATGGTAAAGTTCCCTACCTTAGACCATGGTAGAAGGTATAGAATCTAGGGTAAAGTTCATCCTATTGAGTGCTTCGCCAATACGTGATACCCTAAATCTAGCTTCAGGGCAAGCCCTTGACCGGAAGCTGATGGAAGAAAGAAGCATCTCGAATTACGCAGAGGAAACACGGTCACTCGAGCCGAAAAGAGATCCTTCGAAAATTCCTGATACACAAAAGGGTAAAATTTTCAAAGGAGCGATTGACTATGAAAAAGATCCTCGCACTGGCTGCTGTAGCAGCACTCACCGCTGGCGTATCCGCTTACGCTGCAAATCCATTCTCCGATGTTACCGCTGATGACTGGGCTTATCAGGCAGTATCCGACCTGTCCGCTCAGGGCGTCGTAGAAGGCTATCCGGACGGCACCTTCAAAGGCGAAAGAAACATGACCCGTTACGAACTGGCTCAGATCGTAGCTCGCCTCATGGCTAAAGAAGACCAGCTGAACGCTGAACAGCAGGCAACCCTCGACAAGCTTGCTGGCGAATACGCTGACGAACTCGCAAACCTCGGCGTTCGCGTTTCCAACCTGGAAAAGAAAGTCGGCAACATCTACTGGTCCGGCGACGCTCGTATGCGTTATCAGGACAAAGCTGAAGCCGGCGATGCTTGGAACGGTCGTATCCGCCTGAACGTAAAAGGCCAGGTCAATGAATCCACCTATGTACAGGGCCGTTTCCTGAACGAAATGGATTTCAAAGGCAATGGCGATTCCAACACCACCATGGATCAGCTGTATGTAAACCACAACTTCGGCAAAGAAGTCGCAGTACGTCTCGGCCGTCAGCCGATCGTATTTGGCAACCAGGGCGGCTGGCTCATCAACCCGAACAAGGGCTATGATGGTGCACAGGCTTCCTACAACAATGGCAAACTGGCTCTCGCTACCGGCTTTGGCCAGCTGAATGGCAATGAACTTGGTCTGGCTGACAAAGACCTGTATTTTGCTCAGGGTGCTTATAACTTTGGCTTTGCTAAACTCGATGCTAACTACTTCGCTACTAAAGAATCCAACGAAAACGATGAAGTTTACGGCATTGGCCTGAACGTACCGGTTCAGAAGTTCAACGTATTCGGTGAATACTGGAAGAACACCACTGCTAAAGACAACGACACCGCTTGGAACGCAGGCCTCTCCTATGGCAAAGCTGACTGGAAGAAAGTTGGCACCTGGGATCTCGCAGTAGCTTACAACGATATTGACAAAGAAATGAATTTCAGCGGCCTGACCGGTCTGCAGACCAATGTTATCAGCGCTTACAAACTTGCTAATAACCTGACCTACTGGAATGCTATTGGTAACGTAACCCTTCAGAAGAACGTACAGCTGCACGCTGAATACGCATTCGCTGCTGACGCTGAAGGCGTAAATGACGAAGAAGACTCCTGGACTGTTTCCCTGAACTACAAATTCTAATTTGTGAGTTCTCGCAAACGAATCTGAATCAAAAAAGGAAATCTCAGAAATGGGATTTCCTTTTTTATTGTCCGCTTCGCGTTTGGCTAAATGCACGATACGAGAATACCGCATCCCCGTATCGTCATTTCGAGTGGAAGCGAGAAATCTTTTTCATTCGCGATCGATCAGGAAAAGTGAGGACAGCGGATAACGGGAAACACCGCACTCTCTGCGACGTGGGATCACGGTGCTTCATGCAGACAGCATTACGAAGGAAAAGGGAAACGGGAAACGAAAAAGATCCCTCGGCTGCGCTCGGGATGACGATACGAGGGAAGGCATATCTCACATTCTTTTTCAACCGATAGCGTGAGCGAGCCTCCGTCCCTTCGGGGCACCTCCTTCCAGAGAAAGGAGGGAGATACGAGAATGCCGCTTTCCCCGTATCGTCATTTCGAGCGAAAGCGAGAAATCTTTTTCGTTTGCGATCGATCAAGACATGGGAGGACAGCGGATAACGGGAAGCACCGTACTCCATGCGACGTGGGATCACGGTGCTTCATGCAGACAGCATTACGAAGGAAAACGGAAACGGGAAGCGAAAAAGATCCCTCGGCTGCGCTCGGGATGACGATACGAGGGAAGGCATATCTCACATTCTTTTTCAACCCATAGCATGAGCGAGCCTCCGCCCCTTTGGGGCACCTCCTTCCATGGGAAGGAGGGAGATACGAGAATGCCGCTTTCCCCATGTTGTCATTTCTCGGCTGTGATCGGGCAGGCGAAACGGGGAAAGGCTCACCTCACAGATCACGAGGTCTGTATCGGTTCGTGTACGAGAGGAAGACTGGAGGATCTCGCGATCGCGGGGGAGATCGCCAGCGTGAGGTGATGAGCATCTCATTTTTGGGCGGTGTTTCCTCAGAAAGCGTCGCGTCGCCTTGCTTTCTTCGCTGCGTTTTGATTTCTCACTATTTCTTCCCAAGGCGCAGGTCCCCTGTTATAATGGATAGAGATTCAATTACAGGAGGCCAATTATGTCACAGAGTGCTATGCAGGAGATCACCTGTCCGAAATGCGGGAAGAAGACGTCTTTCCTCGTATGGGACAGCATCAATACGATGGAAAATCCGGAGATGAAGGAGAAGGTCAGAAATGACGAGACCTTCCGTTTCCATTGCCCGGAGTGCGGCGCGTCAGCGCTTTTGAATTACAATTTCCTCTATCATCAGCAGGAGGATAAGGTGCTGATCTACGTCAGCGCGGACGGCGGCGATACATCGGATATGGCGCAGATCTTAGACCAGCGTGGGAATGCCTTCGACGGCTACCGGAAACGTATCGTCCGTTCTTACAATGCGTTCAAGGAAAAGCTCCTCATCCTCGATGCGGGCTTCGATGACCGGATCGTGGAAATCATCAAGAGCTCCGTATGGGACAATGTCGAGGCGCACTACAAGGATAAGAAGATCGACGAGATTTATTTCGCGACCAATGATGACGGCGTGCACGGCTTCCTCTTCCGCAGAGCGGGAGAGATGGTGGGATCGATGGAATTTGATGAATCCCTGTACAAGGCCATCTATGACAGCGCGTATGAACGCCTCGATGCCGCGACAAAGAATGATCTCTATATCGACCGCGACTGGGCAAAGGATGTCGTGGAACGGATGGGATAGAAGGGGAATCCCGTGGGCGAGGCGCCCTTTGATTGAGGGTTCAAGGTTCAGGGTTCAAGGTTGTGGTGCGGCGCATTTCGTCATCCTGAGCGGAGAAAAACGTCGTATGTTAAGGAAACGCTGATTCAATCGCAGAGTCAGCTTCTACAAGAATTTTTATACATAGCTTCGTCATAGCCTTCCTTAAATAGCTCGCTATTCGCGTCAGGTTATTCCTCGCTATGCCTAAAAATTCAAGAGTAAAATCTGACAACGATTTAATCAGTGTTTCCTTAAAAATGACTTATCTGAAACGGGAGAACGGAGTCGAAGGATCTAAGCACCGCGGAGTATAGATGGGGCGATGCCCGAAGGCCTCTTGATAGCAGGTTTCCCTCGTATCGCCTCCCCCCCCTTGTGGGGAAGGTGTCCCATAGGGGCGGATAGGGCACTGGCGGTATGAAAGACAGATGAGGAAAGCGGAGAGGTGCGCGGCACATGTGGGGAAAGCCGCTTATATTTCATCGGCATCAAAAAAGCCGCAGAGGGAATCGCTGGATTCACTCTGCGGCTTTTTGTATGGAAACGGGGAGGAAAACGGCAAGCGGGCATCGCCTATATACTTGCGGCGAAGCTGCCACAACAACCCTGAACTCTGAAGTTTGAAAGCAGCGATGAGTAGCTAGGGATGAGTGGCTAGTGACTTGAATACTACTTTCGGGCATCTCCTCATATATACTTGCGGCGTAGCCGCCACCATACCCCTGAACCCTGAACCGTTAAACCTTAAACCTTAAACCTTAAACCTTCTTACTTTGTCCCGAAGATGCGGTCGCCGGCATCGCCAAGGCCCGGGAGGATGTATTTCTTTTCATTCAGCTGACGGTCGAGGGAGGCGGTATAGATCGGTACATCCGGATGTGCCTTGTTTACGACCTCGACACCTTCCGGGGCAGCGACGAGGCACATGAATTTGATATTCTTTACGCCTTTTTCTTTCATCATGTCGATGGCTGCGACGGCGCTGCCTCCGGTAGCGAGCATCGGATCGACAAGGATGAAGTCACGATTTTCCACATCCGGCAGCTTGCAGTAGTATTCGACCGGCTTGGCGGTGACGGGATCGCGGTAGAGGCCGATGACGCCGATGCGGGCAGACGGCATGAGTTCGGTGAGGCCTTCCACCATGCCGAAGCCGGCGCGCAGGATCGGGACGATGCCGAGCTTCTTGCCGGCGACCTGTTTCCCTGTCGCTTTTTCGAGCGGCGTCTCGATGGCGACATCTTCGAGCGGCAGGTCGCGGGTGAGTTCATAGCCCATCAGGAGTGTGATTTCCTGCAGCAGACGGCGGAACTCGCCGGAGCTGGTTTCTTTCTTTCTCATAATGGTCAGCTTGTGCTGGATCAGCGGATGATCAATGACATGGATATGCATAATGGCCTCCTCAGGGAAATACAGAGTGAATAGGAAATAGTGATTTTTGCTTTTCTCATTGTAGCACAAATGAGAGAGGTTTGGGGGGAGGGACGGCCCTTTGATTGTGTGCGAAAGTTTCGCTTGAATAAGAAATAAGAAATAAGAAATAAGAAATAAGAAATGTGAAATGCGAAATGAGAAGTGCTGGTGCGGCACATAAAACTATGGAAGCGCCGCGGAAGTTTGAACCAGCGGTTTTCCCATATCGCAAACCTAATCCCCAGCTACTAGTCCCTAGTCCCTAGTACTAGTCACCAGTCACCAGTCACTAGTCACTCGAGGCTACTAATCCCTAGCTACCAGTCACTAGCTCTCCTCATCCCTGCTTTCAAACTTCAGGGCACGCCCCACGAGCGAACCCTGTTTCCTTAAAACTTTCTTTAATGACAATTCTCAAAGAATGTTGTAAAATGGAAGTCAGTATGACAGGAAATGCATTTTTATACCTTTATATATAGTTTCAGGTCAATATGGCTTCAAGTAAAGAAAAGAGGAATCCTATGAAATCCAATAAACTGACGTCCCTTCTCTGCGCGCTGGCTCTGACAGGGGCAGTGCTGCCGCTTTCTATGGCAGAAGCTGCAGAGCCTGCTCCGGCGGCTCCGGTGGCAGCTCAGGAAGCACCTGCTGAAAGTGTGAACTACACCGATGCCTTGCTGAAGGGTCTGTCTTTGACGCTGCCTGATGTCCAGAGTGCGGTCGAGTCCGGCACGTTCAAGAATCTTTCACCAGAAGCACCGAAGCCTGCGGAACCGGAGCCCGCTCCGCTGCCCGAACCCGAACCGGAACCGGAACCAGAGCCCGAGCCGGAACCGGAACCGGAGCCTGCCCCGACACCGGCAGCGAAGTATACCGCAGACCAGGGGAGCGCAGCCGCCGAGATCGGATCCGATGGTGCGTATGACGGTATGACTTACAGCTCGGACAAAGCGGATGAGAATGCGCTCCGCGTCTCCATGGCATACATCACCGCGAAGGGCGATACCATCACGAAGTCCGGCGATACTTCGAGTGCAGAAAGCAGTGACCTTTACGGGATGAATGCAGCGCTGCTCGTGACCCATGGCGGACACGGTGCTTTCACGGATGCGAAGATTTCCAGCACAGGAAACGGCGCGACGGGCGCCTATGGCTACAGCAAGGGCACGTACATCAATCTGACGAATGCAGAGGTTTCTACCACGGGCGCGCAGGCAGCGGGCGTCGAAGTCTCCCAGCGTGCGATGATGAAGGTGCAGGACTCGACGGTTTCCACGACAGGAAATCAGTCGGCAGCGATCCGTATTTCTAAAAACGGCGGCATTCTTCTCACCGAAAACTCTGCCTTCACCGCTTCCGGTGCCAATGCACACGGGATCTATACCGAAGGCGATGTGACCGTCACAGGCGGCTCTGTCAAGGCGGAAAAGACCAAGGCAGCCGTTATCAAGAATATCAGCTCCATCACGCTCGACGGAGCGACGCTCGAAGGCAATGAGACGGGCGCGCTTCCTTATAACATCGTCATGTACTCGGACGCCGACGCGATCGGTGTCACGGGGACGCAGCAGTTCGAGGCAAATCATGCAAGCCTCATCTCTCACAAGGGCGGCATGTTCTATGTGACCGGCACCCACTGCCGCATCACGCTGAATGACAGCACGCTCACGCAGGATGAAGCATCGCCTGTCTTCACCATCACAGGCAATGACGGCGGTTACGGCTGGGGCGATGCGGGCGCGAACGGCGGTCACGCAGAAGTCATCCTGTCGCATCAGATCCTGAATGGCGACATTCTCCTCGATACCATCTCGGATATCAATCTCAATATCAAAGACCAGTCCACATGGACCGGCGCGATCACCATCGCTCCGAATGCCCAGGAGGGCGCTCCGTACAAGACCAATGCCGATGTCTTCATCGCGGAAGGCTCTACATGGAACCTGACGGCAGACTCTGAGGTCACCAGCCTCTTCAATCTGGGCACGATCCAGTACAACGGACACACCATCACACTCGCTGATGGGACAGTCATGAAGGAATAAACTTGCAAAAAGAAGATCACGCGATGCGCGAAAGGCGCATGGCGTGATTTTTTATTTGGGACTAAAGTTTGAAAGCAGGGATGATTAGTGGCTAGGGATTAGGAGTCTCAAGTGACTAGTGACTGAAATGCCACCTTCGGGCATCGCCACCATCTATACTTCGCGGCGTTTCCATATTTTTATGCGCCGCACCACCCCGTTGAACCCTCTGAACCGGTTGAACCCGTTGAACCTCTTTCGTACATAATCAAAGGGCGGTAACCCTGAAGTTTGAAAGCGGGGATGATTAGTGGCTAGGAATTGGGAGCCTCGAGTGACTAGTGACTGGTGATTGGTGATTGGTGACTGGTGACTGGGGTTTTTCGGCATCGTCATCCCGAGCGCAGCCGAGGGATCTCTACTGCCTTGGAGGAATCAGCGTGTATGCGCTGAGGGGAAACGATGTCTTGGTGCTGCCTCACATCAGGCAATGAGCGTTCTGCCATATAGATTTCTCGGCTACGCTCGAAATGACGACAGCGCGAAGCGCTATCAAAACTCCGCGGCGCTTCTATATTTTTATGCGCCACACCACCATTTCTCATTTCTAATTTCTCATTCAAGCGAGGCTTTCTCACGCAATTAAAGGACAGCACGCCCCATAGGCTAACCCTGAACCTTGATTTCCTCTTGACGCGGCCCTTTCACTAGTGCTATAAATAAAACTATATTTAATATGCGTGCGGTGCATAGCCGCGCCTCTCTTTTTCCATCTGGAGGGATCCCTATGAACTTCAAGAAAGCCATCCTCGTATCGGCTGCAGTCCTCGCGGCTGCTGGCATCATCGCAGGCTGCGGTGATCAGAAAGCCGCGTCCTCTGCTTCTTCCGCAGCTGGCAAAGAAACTACCATCAAAGTCGGCGTATCTCCGGTACCGCACGCTGAGATCGTTGGCGCTGTGAAAGACAAGCTCGCCAAAGAAGGCGTCAAAGTCGAAATGGTCGAATTCACCGACTATGTCCAGCCAAATCTGGCGCTTGCGGATAAGAGCCTCGATGCGAACTTCTTCCAGCATAAGCCGTACCTCGATGAATTTTGCAAATCCAAAGGCCTGAAGCTGAAATCCATGGGGGCTGTCCATCTCGAACCGATGTGCGTGTATTCCAAGAAGCTGAAGTCCCTGAATGACTTGGCTGACGGCGCGCATGTAGCCATTCCGAATGACCCGACCAATGGCGGCCGCGCCCTCCTCGTCCTCCAGTCTGCCGGTCTTATCAAGCTGAAAGAAGGCGCTCCGATCACCGCGACCTCGCAGGATATCGCAGAGAACCCGAAGAACCTGAAATTCTCCGAACTGGAAGCGCCGCAGCTTCCGCGTTCCCTGGAGGATGCGGATATCGCGATCATCAATATGAACTTCGCTCTCGAAGCCAAACTCGATCCGAAGAGCGCCATCTACAGCGAAGGATCCGACTCCCCGTATGCGAATATCGTAGCTGTCCGTGAAGGGGATGAAAACCGTCCGGAACTCCAGAAGCTCATGAAAGCTCTCACAAGCAAAGAAGTCAAGGACTTCATCGAAAAGAAATACGGCGGCTCTATCAAGACCGTATTCTGATCGCGCCTTGGAAGAAAAACTCCCCGGAAGGGGAGTTTTTTGTTGGGGCGGTGACTAGTGACTGGTGACTAGTGACTGGTAGCTAGGGATTAGTGGCTAGGGATTAGGTTTGCGATACGAGAAAACCGCTAGGGAAACACTGATTAAATCGTTGTCAGATTTCATTCTTGGATTTTTATACAGAGCAAGGAATCATCTGACGAGAGTAGCGAGCTATGTAAGGAATATGATGACGAAGCTATGGATAAAAATCCATATGAAATCCGACTCTGCGATTTAATCAGCGTTTCCCTAATTTCAAACCTCCGAGGCGCCTCTATATTCTTATGCGCCGCACCGCCCCCGCCCTACCCATTGACCTCATAGAACCTGCCGAACCTCTTTCGCGCGCAATCAAAGGACGGCACGCCCAAGGGGCTAACCTTGAAGTTTGAAAGCAGGGATTAGGAATTAGTAGCTAGGGATTAGGAGCCTCGAGTGACTGGTGACTGGTGACTGGTGACTAAATGCCACTTTCAAGCATCACCCTATTTATACTCCGCGGTGCTTCTGCTTTTTATGTGCCACACCTACTACTTTGAACCTCTTGAACCTATAGAACCCGCTCCCCCTCTTCCGCAAGCAAGCAAGGGACAGCACGTCACCGGGGCAAACCCTGAACCCTGAACCCTGAACCCTGAACCCCGAACCCTTTCCCATTCTCTATTGCTGAACAGTTTCCCATTCTATATAATGATATACTGAGATAAGATCATAGAAAAATATCATTTCCCACGTCAGGAGCCCATCCATGCGATTCCTCGCTTCGAAAAAGAACATCCAGCATCTTTTATATGTGACACTCTTTCTGCTGCCGCTTCATCCCTATGTGTTTTACGTGACACTTCTCCCCAGCCTTCTTCTCTGGGCAGTGAATCATTGCACCACGGGCGAAGTGAAATGCGTGTGCCCTCGCTTCTGGGGACTGCCGGCGGTTTTTTTGGCGTGTGCCTTTTTCTCCGGATTCAGCTCTCCCGACCCTGCTTTTTCGCTCATGAACTGGGCCTTCCAGCCATTGATGTATGCCGCGATCTACCTTCTGATCCTTTCTCTCCTTTCCTCCGTGCGAGAAAAGGAGAAGGCGCTCTATGCCTTCCTGGCAGGAGCCATCTGCGTGGCTGCCTATGGCTTCATCCAGTATGCGAATGTGGCAGGCATGGCAGCTGATATGACGGCGCAGAGCTGGGTCGATCCCGAGAGATTTCCTCTCCTTCGGCGCCGCATGTATTCGACACTGGAAAATCCGAATCTCCTCGGGGCCTATGCCGTGATGATCATCAGCATCCTGACTGCTTTCTTTCTGCGGGAGCGCCAGAAAAAAAGGAAATGGGCTTTTGCCGTCATTCTCTTCGTCCTGCTTCTCTGCCTTGCGCTGACCTATTCACGCGGCGCATGGCTGAGCCTTGCGGCTATCGTGCTCGGACTCACCCTCTTCTATGACAAGCGGTTTGGCTTCCTTTTCTTCCTCATCCCTCTCGTTCTCCTCTTCTACCACGGGCAGATGGTCGAGCGTTTCCTGTCCCTCTTCTCCGGCGAGGACACCTCTGTCGGCCTGCGCTTTGCCCTATGGGAGAGCACCATCGCCATGATCGAAGAGCACCCGCTTCTCGGTGTGGGGTGGGGGAGTTATTATCTGGCCTATCCCGACTACAACTTCTTCATTCAGGATGAACACGTCCTCATCTTCCATGCGCACAACATGTACCTCAATATGCTCGCTGAAGTCGGTATCATAGGCGGAGCAGCCTTCCTACTGACCTTCTTTGAACAGGGATTCCTCAGCTGGAAGCTCTATCGGGGGAAGGCCAGCCTCTTCACGCGAACGATGGGGCTTGGCGGACTGCTCATGGTCACGGCCATCGCCGTCATCGGCATGAGCGACCATGTCCTCTTCGGACGCTCGATCTCCTTCTGCTTCTGGAGCCTTTCCGCACTTTGCGTGGGAAACGGGGACTAGTGACTGGTGACTAGTAGCTAGGGATTAGGTTTGCGATATGGAAAACCGCTGGTTTCAAACTTCCGCGGCGCTTCCATAGTTTTATGTGCCGCACCACCATTTCTCATTCCTCATTCAAGCGAGGCTTTCAAATGTAATCAAAGGGCATCATGCCCCTGTGGCTACCCCCGAACCCATTTCCGATAACTTCCACTGCTAGAGTTTGCGATTTCCTAACATGCACTCTATAAGTTACATAATTGATGATTTGTCTAATAGGAATTATTTATAACATGCCTATGAGAATTTTAAAAACAAAGAACTTACTTTTTACGAACCTTTCGAAAAAAATGTGATATAATAACATTGATGACTGAGAGGTCATAAATACAGTCGGTGAGACCGATGATACTAAGGAGGAGTTTTTCTGATGATATGAGACATGGTTTACATGCGGTCATATAGATACAGAAAGAACTCCTTTTTCTTTTATACTTTGGAAGCGCGGCTGTGTTTTTATGAGGCAAAAAGTTCCAGACCATAGAGAAAGCTCACAGAGGTACTGGACTTTTGATATTTTTATATTTTTGGGAGGATGATAGTAATGATCGACACCAATGATAGCGAATTCCTTAGCAGAATTGAAAGTGCAGATCTGAAAGCAAAAATCTGTGATGCTAAAACTGCAGCAGCTATGATTCAGGCAGGCGACATCCTTGGTATCTCCGGATTCACCCCATGCGGCTATCCGAAGATCACCATGCATGAACTCGCAGAACGTATGAAAGAAACTCCATTCCAGGTAGACGTATGGACCGGCGCTTCCACCGGTTCCCAGATCGATACCGAACTGGTCGCTGTAAACGGCATCAGAAACCGTATGCCTTATCAGACCAATGCCAACCTGAGAAAAGCTATCAATGCAGGCAAAGTAAACTATTACGATCTGCACCTGTCCCACGTTGCACAGCAGATCCGTGCTGGCTTCTTCACCAACGTGAAGGGTGAACACGTAACAGGCCCAGATTTCGCAGTAGTAGAAGTCTGCAAGATCGGACCGAACGGTGAACTCTATCCGACCACCGCTATCGGTAATTCTCCGGTATATGTTGACACTGCAAAGAAAGTCATTGTAGAAGTCAACACCACCCAGCCGCTGGAACTCGCTGGCATGGCTGATATTTACATGCGTAAGAATCCGCCATTCTGTGAACCGATTCCGATTCTCCATGCAGGCGACCGCGTAGGCACCCCGTACATCCCTTGCGATCCGTCCAAGATCGTTGCTATCGTTCCATGCGATCTGCCAGACGTTACCCGTGCACTGGCTCCGCTCGATGACGATGCAGAAGCTATGGGCAACAACCTGGTTGACTTCCTGAAGAACGAAGTAAAACATGGAAGACTGCCGGAAAACCTGCTGCCGCTGCAGTCCGGCGTAGGCAACGTAGCAAACGCTGTTATCCATGGCCTCGTAGAATCCGACTTCAAGAACCTTTCTGTATACACCGAAGTTATTCAGGATGGCATGTTTGACCTGATCGATAAAGACAAGATCGACATGATCTCCGGTACTTCCCTCTCCCCATCCCCGGACGGACTGAAACGCTTCTATGCAAACATTGAAAAATACAACAAGAAGATCGTTCTTCGTCCGCAGGAAATCTCCAACAACGGTGAAGTTGTTCGTCGAATCGGCGTTATCGGCATGAACACCGCTCTGGAAATGGATATTTACGGCCACGTAAACTCCACCCATGTAACAGGTACCAAGCTGATGAACGGTATCGGCGGTTCCGGCGACTTTGCTCGTAACGCATTCCTGTCCTGCTTCTTCTGCCACAGCACCACAAAGGGCGGCAAGATCTCCGCAGTTGTTCCGATGTGCTCCCATGTTGACCACACCGAACATGATACCCATGTATTCATTTCCGAACAGGGCGTCGCTGATGTTCGCGGCCTGTCCCCGAAAGAAAGAGCAAAGGTCATCATCAACAACGTCGCTCATCCGTCTTTCAGAGATCAGCTCATGGACTACTATGAAAGAGCATGCGCAGCTTGCGGCGAAAGCCAGACCCCGCATCTCCTTCAGGAAGCATTCAAATTCCATGAAAGCCTCGCTGAAACCGGCGATATGCACTTCAAGAAATAATTTAATTATTCAAGAAGCCGCATGAGGCAAGGCATTTAATGCTTTACAAATACAGATAATACTGTATAATTACCTATGGTGATATCTGTCACAAGACAGTGTCAATACATGGGTCAGCAAGAGTCCCCAATCGCTGCTGCAAGAAGACTCGAATGAGCACTGCAGCAGCCAAGGGCTTTGCGTGACCCCATTGGGAAGATAGATCCTATGTAAGTGGTAAGAAGAACACAAAGTCGCGGCCACCGAAGTCAAGGAAAAGGCTTCCTAGAGTTTTACATACTTACTTTTTTAGGAGGAAGATGAACTCATGTCTAACGAATCCCTGAAAGCTAAACTTGCAGCTTACAATGACACCTATGCAAAACAGTGCGCAAAACATCCGGAAAGAGTTGGTCTGAAACACAAGAACCTGTACACCCCACTCGATCTCGAAGGTTTCGACTATGAAAGAGACCTCGGATTCCCGGGCGAATATCCATACACCCGTGGCGTACAGCCGACCATGTACCGTGGCAAACTCTGGACCATGCGTATGTATGCTGGTTTCTCCACCGCTGAAGAATCCAACAAACGTTACAAATACCTGATCGCTAACGGCGGCACCGGCCTGTCCTGCGCATTCGACCTGCCAACCCAGATCGGCTATGACTCCGACGACAAAATGTCCGCTGGCGAAGTTGGTAAAGTAGGCGTAGCTATCGACTCCCTCTACGATATGGAAAGACTGTTCGACGGCATCGACCTCGGCAAAGTTTCCACTTCCATGACCATCAACGCACCGGCTTCCGTACTGCTGGCTATGTACATCGCTGTAGCTGAAAAACAGGGCGTTCCGGCAGCTGCTCTTCGCGGCACCATCCAGAACGATATCCTGAAAGAATACGCAGCTCGCGGCACCTACATTTTCCCGGTTAAACCGTCCATGCGTCTGATCACCGATATCTTCGAATACTGCTCCGTAAACGTACCGAAGTGGAACACCATCTCCATTTCCGGCTACCACATCCGTGAAGCAGGCTCCACCGCTGCTCAGGAAATCGCATTCACCATCGCTGATGGTATCGCATACATCGAAGCAGCTCTGAAAGCTGGCATGAAGATCGATGAATTCGCAGGCCGTCTGTCCTTCTTCTGGAACGCTCACAACAACGTACTCGAAGAAGTTGCAAAGTTCCGTGCATCCCGCCGTCTGTGGGCTACCATTCTGAAGGAAAGATTCCATGCAGAAAACCCGAAGTCCATGAAACTGCGTTTCCACACCCAGACCGCTGGTTCCATGCTGACCGCTCAGCAGCCAAACAACAACATCATCCGTGTTGCTCTCCAGACCGCTGCAGCAGTTATGGGCGGAACCCAGTCCCTGCACACCAACTCCCGCGATGAAGCTCTGGCTCTGCCGACCACTGAATCCGTAACCATCGCTCTGCGTACCCAGCAGATCGTAGCTTACGAATCCGGCCTGGCTGACGTAGTTGATCCGCTCGGCGGCTCCTACTATGTTGAAGCTATGACCAATGCTATCGAAGCAGAAGCTAAAGAATACATCCGCAAGATCGATGAAATGGGCGGCGCAGTAGAAGCTATTGATAAAGGCTACATCCAGAAAGAAATTCAGGACGCTGCTTACGCTTGGCAGATGTCTGTTGAATCCGGCGAAAGAACCATCGTTGGCGTCAACAAATTCACCATGGAAGAACCACCGGTTACCGGCCTGCTGAAGATCGATGCATCCGTTGGCGAAAAGAAGAAAGCTCAGCTCGCTCAGGATAAAGCAAACCGTGACCAGGCTAAAGTTGCTGAAGAACTGGCTAAACTTGAAAAAGCAGCTCAGACTCCGGCTGAAGGCCCAGACCACATCAACCTCATGCCAGTCATCCTCGACTGCGTACGTGCATACTGCACCGAAGGCGAAATCTGCGGCGTTCTGCGTAAAGTTTACGGCGAATACAAACCGCACAACACCCTCTAATCTAAGGGCAGCCTGAAGCAAAGATAATTACATTACTCAAATATTTCTGGAGGTAATTTACAATGGCAGACAAACGTATCAGAGTACTGGTAGCTAAACCGGGTCTTGATGGACATGATCGTGGCGCAAAAGTTATTGCTCGTGCACTTCGTGATGCAGGCATGGAAGTTATTTACACCGGTCTTCGCCAGACCGTTGAACAGATCGTTGAAGCAGCAGACGCAGAAGACGTTAATGTTGTAGCTCTGTCCCTGCTCTCCGGCGCTCACAACACCCTCTTCCCGGAAGTTGTTGAAGCACTGAAAGCTAAAGGAATGGGCGACGTTCTCGTAGTTGGCGGCGGCGTAATTCCGGAATCCGATATCCCAGGCCTGAAAGAAGCTGGCGTAAAAGCTATCTTCACTCCTGGCACACCAACCAAAGAAGTTATCGACTTCATTAAAGAAAACGTAAAATAATCGGCTTTTAGACTGACTAGCTTGACAGTTTATTAGTTGAAATGTAGCTTGCATGGGGCTGGGGGGATACTCAGTCCCATTGCAACTATATTATTTACTCTTCGAAAAGGCGGTGCATCCATGGAATTTTCTATGAAGGATTTTTGGAATGGATCCAGACGTGCCTTAGCGAGAGCAATTACCATCGTTGAAGACGAACGGGATGGATTTGAAGATATCATGAAAGAAATCTATCACCATACCGGTCGTGCACAGGTCATCGGTATTACTGGTGCGCCTGGTGCGGGTAAGAGCACACTGTCAGATGCCCTCATTAAGCAGTTCCGTAAGCAGGGCAAGACGGTAGGTATCGTAGCCATCGATCCTACCAGTCCATTCTCCGGCGGCGCCATCCTTGGTGACCGTATCAGAATGAACGACCTGACCTTGGATAAGGGTGTTTATATCCGTAGTATGGGTACGCGCGGCAGCCTTGGCGGACTTTCCCGTAAGACTGCAGATGCGGTCAAACTGATGGATGCTTTCGGTCTCGATGTTATTCTCATCGAAACAGTAGGCGTAGGACAATCAGAAGTTGATATCGTTAAAAATGCGGATACGACACTTGTTGTGCTCGTACCTGGACTAGGCGACGATATTCAGGCTATCAAAGCAGGTATCCTTGAAATTGGTGATGTATTCTGCATCAACAAATGTGATCGCGATGGCGCAGATCGTTTGAACGTCGAAATCGAAATGATGCTTGATCTGGGCGAAGCTCAGAACTGGCGTCCTCCGATCGAGAGAACGATCGCGAACAAAGATCAGGGCGTAGCCGAAGTAGTAGCAGCTCTGGGCGAACATAGAAAGTACCTCGAAGAGTCCGGTCTCCTTGAAGAAAGAAGACGTGAACGGGCTAGAAGCGAGATGCTGGAAATGATTCACGATCGCATTTCCCGTCATATTGAGGAAAATATTTCCTCGACGGGTGAATTTAGTGACTGCGTGGAAGACGTCTTTGAACGGAAGACAGATCCGTTCACGGTCGTTGATTCCATTGTAGGCAAAATATTCAAATAATTTTAAAGGAGGAGTTTATTATGGCATTCAAAGTACTTTGTGTGGACCATGTAGGCGTTGCTGTTAAAGATCTTCAGCTGATCAAACAGCAGATGAAAGACATCCTTGGACTGGATCCATCCCTTCCGGATGAAACCGTCGAAGAACAGCATGTAACCACCAGCTTCTTCAAACCGTCTGCTCAGACCGAAGCTTGCGAACTCGAATTCCTGGGTTCCACCACTCCGGACGGCCCGATTGCTCGTTTCATCGAAAAAGCAAACGGCGGCAAGAATGGTTTCCAGCATGTAGCACTTCGTGTCGACGACATCGAAGCTTGCCTTGCTGACCTGCAGGCTAAAGAAGTTCCGCTCATCGATAAGAAATATCGTATCGGTGCTGGCGGCTGTCACATCGCTTTCCTGCATCCAAAGGCTACAGGCCTTCTGCTTGAACTGACAGAACGCCCAGGCGGCCCATCCTTCAAGGCTTAATTGAACGATGGCAAATGCCTTGCCCACCGGGGTAAGGCATCCCCCTTACGGGGGTCCCTAAAATTTTTGGAGGTGTAAGAATGGCAACTGTTGCAGAAAGAATTGAACTTCTTCACAAAAACCTCGCTCATGTAGAGGCTATGGGTGGAGAAAAGAAAGTTGAAAAACAGCATGCAAAAGGCAAACTGACTGCTCGTGAAAGACTGGCTCTTCTGTTTGATGAAGGCACTTTCGTAGAAGTCAATGCCCTTGTAAAATCCCGCTGCCACAACTTCGGTCAGGAAAAGAAAGATCTCCCGGGCGAAGGCGTTGTTACCGGTTACGGTACCGTTGACGGCAGACTCGTATTTGCATTCGCACAGGACTTCACCGTTGAAGGCGGCTCCCTTGGCGAAATGCACGCTGCTAAGATCGTTCACGTAAATGAACTGGCTCTCAAAGTCGGTGCTCCTTGCGTAGGCCTGAACGATTCCGGCGGAGCTCGTATTCAGGAAGCTGTCGATGCACTCTCTGGCTACGGCAAGATCTTCTGGTGCAACACCATTGCATCCGGCGTTATTCCGCAGATCTCTGCTATCATGGGACCATCTGCAGGCGGCGCTGTATACTCCCCAGCTCTGACCGACTTCATTTACATGGTCAAGAAAACATCCCAGATGTTCCTGACCGGCCCGGCAGTTGTTGAATCCGTTACCGGCGAAAAGATCACCGCTGAAGCACTCGGCGGCGCTATGACCCACAACCGTACTTCCGGTGTAGCTCAGTTCGCTTGCGACAACGACGAAGACTGCATTAAACAGATTCGTTACCTGCTCTCCTTCCTGCCGAGCAACAACATGGAAGATGCTCCTATCGTTGAAACCGGTGATGATCCGACCAGAACCGATCCGGCTCTCGATACCATCATGCCAGAAAACTCCAACGCTCCATACAACATGTATGACGTTATCAAATCCATTGTAGATAACGGTGAATACTACGATGTAGCTAAAGAATTCGCTAAGAATATCATTACCTGCTTCGCACGTTTCGACGGACAGACCGTTGGTATCATTGCAAACCAGCCAGCATTCATGGCAGGCTGCCTTGACTACAATGCATCCGATAAATCCGCTCGTTTCATCCGTTTCTGCGACTGCTTCAACATCCCGGTTGTAAACATTGTCGATGTACCAGGCTTCCTGCCAGGCAAACAGCAGGAATATGCTGGCGTAATTCGTCACGGCGCTAAGATGCTGTTCGCATACTGCGAAGCAACCGTTCCGAAGATCACCATGATCCTCCGTAAAGCTTACGGTGGTTCCTACATCGCTATGTGCTCCCGTGAACAGGGCGCTGACCAGGTATTCGCTTGGCCAACCGCTGAAATCGCTGTTATGGGACCTGCAGGCGCTGCAAACATCATCTTCAAGAAAGACCCGAACAAAGAACAGCGTACAGCTGAATACGTCGAAGAATTCGCAACTCCATACAAAGCTGCTGAACGTGGCTATGTAGACGCAGTTATCGATCCGAGAAACACTCGTCCGACAATCATCAATGCACTGAAGATGCTTGCTTCCAAGCACGAAGTACATCCAGCAAAGAAACACGGCAACATTCCGCTGTAATATTTGCTGCAAGAAAAACTCTAATTGAAAGGATGGGTACAGATGGATAACAACACAGTTATGTATATCGCGGTATTTGCTGCTATCGTAGCAGTAGTAGCGCTGATCATGATCTGGCAGGTACGTTCATCTCTCAATCAGTCCGCAGCACCGGCACCGGCAGCAGCTCCGAAGAAGGCAGCTCCAGCTAGAGCAGCAGCTCCTAAAGCAGCTGACAATGGTGCAGTTGTAGCAGCAATCGCTGCTGCAATCGTTGCGATGGGTGGCGGCGAAATCGTCTCCATCCGCCCGGCAGCTAGAAGTGGCTGGACCTCTGCATCTCGTCTTGCAGGTGTTTCCGGCACTCAGCAGTTCTAATTGAAAGTTGAAAGTACAATCATTTAGGAGGAAAGACAATGAGAAAATTTACTGTAACAGTTAACGGCCAGGATTACGATGTAGTAGTAAAAGACGGCGGTGCTGCAGCAGCAGCACCGGCTCCGGCAGCAGCAGCACCGGCACCGGCAGCAACTCCAGCTCCGGCAGCAGCTCCAGCACCGGCTCCAGCACCGGCTCCGGCTCCAGCTCCGGCAGCAGCTCCTGCAGGCGCAGGCGAATCCGTTGAAGCTCCAATGCCGGGCAAAGTTATCCGCATCAACAAACATGTTGGCGATGCAGTTGCTTCCGGCGACGAAGTCCTCGTTCTCGAAGCTATGAAAATGGGCAACCCGATCATGGCTCCATGCGATGGCAAGATCACCGGCATGCCGGTATCCGAAGGCCAGTCCGTACAGGGCGGCGACGTTCTGTTCACCGTTGGCTAATAGCCGATATGAAAAAGCAGCGCGTAAGCGCTGCTTTTTTGTTGCCATAAAACGGAGTGCGCAAGGGGATCAGGCACTCCGTTTTTGTTTCTTCATTTCCGCGAGAGCGGATCACACGTTGCTTTCTGTATTTGGTTTGTGACAGCAAGAAGGGGGAAGGCTTGATAGCGGATAAGAAATAGCGACACCGAAAGGGGTGAAGCGGTCGATCCCTTTCATGCGAAAGGAGGATCCCTCTTCAAGGCCGTTCTCTGGTCTTTTGCTCACTGCTATAAGTCACGCCTCAGTAGGCATAGTCCTCTTCCATTTCCTGCTTTTCTCTTGCGATCAAGATACGGAGCATGGTGAGGGAAGCCTGGAGGTAATCGCAGTCTTTGGCGAAGGCACAGAGGATGCCGTAGCGGAAGAGAGATTCTTTTTCTTCAGGCGGCACCTGATGAACGGCGATCAGGATATCATCACGGCCATAGAGGGCAAGGGCACGCGAGAGGGCGACAGCATTCTTGCCTCTAGCTTCACCGGTCGTGGTGTAGAAGACGAAGTGGACGTCATTGTCTGCTGCACCCTTGGCAGCATCCGCTGGCTGCTGCGAGGGGCTGACGTCGACGTCCCAGCCGGAGTCTGCAAATGCATTGGCGGCAAGTTTTCGTTCTTCACGATCACTTTCGAGATCATTTTCCATTTCTATGAGGAGAACGCGCGGACGTCTGCCATCAAGTTCAGCAAATTCTTTAGAAAGCCGAAGGGCTTCTTCTCTGACGGTTTCTTTGGCTTTCGGATCGAGTACCATGGTAAGCTCCTTGTATGAGAATAAAAATAATGATAATGAAATAAACTTTACATACAAATCTATTATAATATAAATCATATCTGCTGTTCAATGCATAATTTGTGATTTCAGATATAATATTAGCAAAAAATGTATAAGATGGAGAAAAACATTGATTGACACTGAGAAGAATATGAATTATACTGAGACTGTAGTCATTTAGACAATTTCATATGGCTGGCAGATGCGAAAGCATAAAAGAGAATCCGGTCTAAGCCGGAGCGGTCCCGCCACTGTAAGGAGGAGTCTCTCACAGATATGTCACTGGGCGAAAGTCTGGGAAGGCGTGAAGAGATGAGGAGCCCGAGCCAGGAGAACTATCTGCCAATGAATCACCGCGAAGGAAGTAGGGGTCTATCCAAGACATGATTTGATTCTGTCAAAGATCAGGGCTTGTGAGAAGATCCGTATTTCCGTCAACCTGCGAGAGATGGGGAGGGGATTGAGATCGGTCCTGGTCTCATTATTTTCCGGCTGCCCCCACTGGGTCAGTCGTTTTTTTATGGTAGGACCAAGACGTGAACCTGAAGGAGGTGAATTTTCTGTCTGATTGAAATTGTCTAAAGGGGCGTTCTCTTGATTTGCGCTGGTAAGTCAGTGGGCGGCCATAAATTATTAAAGGAGGAACTATTTCATGGATGAAGTAACAAAAGCAACATCCGCGGAAAATCAGGAAAGACAGCTTACCGATAAGGAATTGGAAGCGATTCTGAAACAGTCGGAAGGCAAAACCGATTTCCCACAGGTCACATTTGATGAATTCACACCACCAACCTACGAGGAATGGGTTGATGCGTGCAACGCTCTTCTGAAGGGCAAGCCGTTTGATAAGCTGATGTATACCAAGACGTATGAAGGTATCACTTTTAGCCCGATCTATACCCTGCGTACAGGGCCGGACGCACAGGATGCGATCCTGCCGACCGATGACTATCCGGGTATGGGGGACTTCATGCGCGGTCAGAAAGTCAATGGTTACAAAGAAGAACCATGGGGCATTGCACAGTCTTGTGATGAAGCACTTCCGAAGGAAAATAATGAGCTCCTGAAACACGAAATCGATCGTGGTTCCACGGTATACAATGTATGCCTTGATGCATCCACTCTGCATGGCATCGATGTGACTGATGCTGAAAAACCAGGTGAAACTGGCGTTTCTCTGACCACTCTCGAAGATGTGCATAACCTTCTGGACGGTCTGGATCTTGCAAAGTATCCATTCATGATGTATACCGGCGAATCTGCACTGGCACCGCTTGCTATGGTGGCTGCCGCAGTCAAAGCACAGGGAAAAGATGTGTCCGCGCTTCATGGCGTGATCGGTGGAAGCCCGTTGACACAGCTGCTGACTGATGGCAAGAATAAGGAAAGCCTTGAAAAGGCATACGACCAGATGGCAGAGACCATCCGCTGGGCTCGCAAGAATGCACCGAGCGTAGCGACTGTATTCATCCCTTCGGATGTGTTCTCTCTGGGCGGCGCACAGGCCGTACAGGAAATCGCATATACCTTCGGCGTCGCTGTCGAGTATATTCGTGAAATGCTGAAGAGAGGCATTTCGATTCATGATATCGCACAGTCCTTCTACTTCGGCTTCAATGTAGGCGCTACGTTCTTCATTGAAATCGCAAAACTTCGTGCAGCTCGTCAGGTATGGTCGAACATCATGAAGGCTTTCGGTGCAGAAGAAGAAGATCGCTCGATGAAGATCCATGCAAAACCGGCATTCTTCACAAAGACCATTTTCGATGTGGGCGTGAACATGCTCCGTAACACCACCGAAGCATTCTCTGCTGTCGTTGGCGGTGTAGATACCTACGAAAATGCACCATATGATGATACTGTCAGAAAAGGTGATGAATTCTCCCGCCGTATCGCTAGAAACCTGCAGATCATGCTGCAGGAAGAATTCGGCATGCTGCGCCCGATCGATGTAGCCGGCGGCTCTTGGGCGATTGAAAAACTCACCAAAGAGATGGCAGAAAAGATCTGGGCGGAATTCCAGAAGATCGAATCTCTGGGCGGCATGACCAAAGCGATCGAAAAAGGCTATCCGCAGAAGGAAATCAAAGCTGTCCTCGAAAAACGTTTCAAAGCACTGGATCTCAGAAAAGACCGTGCTGTCGGCAATAACATGTACCCGCTGATGGGCGAAGTGCTTCTGGAAGCTCGCCCGGAAGACACCGAAGCGATCAAGAAAGAACTCGGCGATGCAGCTAAGGCTTACCGCGCGGATCTTGATCTTGCTTTCAGAAGCCAGAAGCTGGCAGAACTCAAAGATGCCGGCGAAGGCGAAGCCATCGACAAGGCAGCCGCTGCTGCCGCTGCCGGTGCGACCATCGCTGAAATCTACGAAGTCGCAGGCAATGCAGAAGGTTCTATCGTTGTCGAAAAGATCGATGCACATCGCTGGACGGAACGCTTCGAAGCCCTCCGCTTTGATACCGAAGCATACAAAGAAAAGACTGGCAAGAATGTCGAGATCTTCCTCGCAAACATGGGCAAGATCCCGCAGCATAAAGCCAGAGCAGACTTCTCCACCTCCTTCCTGCAGGTCGGCGAATTCAATGTCCATCTCAACAATGGTTTCCAGGATGACGAAGACAAGCCGGGCTCCCGTTGGGATAAGTGCGTAGAAGCACTGAAAGCCGGTGCTGATGACAAAGGCACCCCATATGATGTGGCTGTCATCTGCTCCACGGATGCGACCTATCCGGAAGATGTACCGGCTTTGGCTCCGAGACTGAAAGAAGTCCTGGGCGACGGCACCCTCTTCCTCGCAGGCGCAGCTCCAAAAGATCTGGAAGAAACCTACCGCAAGGCGGGCGTAGATGATTTCATCAGCGTCAAAGCAAACTGCTACGAAATTCTCCGCATGCTGCAGAAAAAGAAAGGAATGATTGAATAATGGCAAACACAAATCCTGATTTCACACAGCTGTCTCTGGGGGAACATCCACACTGCTCCTATGATGAGTGGAAGGAAAAGCTGGAAGCCAAGACCGGCAAAGGCTTTGATGCACTCTATGAACCTACCATGGAAAAGATCCCGGTCGCTCCCTTCTATACCAAAGATGTCTATGATGACTGCAATCACTTGGACTTCATGAGCGGTATTCCTCCATTCCTTCGCGGACCATACTCCACCATGTACGTTTTCCGTCCATGGACTGTCCGTCAGTACGCAGGCTTCTCCACGGCAGAAGAATCCAATGCTTTCTATAAGAGAAACCTGGCAGCAGGCCAGAAAGGTCTGTCCATCGCATTCGACCTTCCGACCCACCGCGGCTACGATGCGGATAACCCGCGCGTTATCGGCGACGTAGGTAAAGCCGGCGTATCCGTATGCTCCATGCTCGATATGAACATCCTCTTCGACGGCATCCCGCTGGACCAGATGTCCGTATCCATGACCATGAACGGCGCCGTTCTTCCGATTCTGGCATTCTTCATTTCCGCCGGCATCGAACAGGGCGTCGACAAGAAGATCCTTGCAGGTACCATTCAGAACGATATCCTGAAGGAATTCATGGTACGTAACACCTACATTTACCCACCGGCTATGTCCATGCGTATCATCGGTGATATTTTCGAATACACCACCAAGTACATGCCGAAGTTCAATTCCATTTCCATTTCCGGCTACCACATTCAGGAATGCGGTGCTACCTGCGATCTGGAAATCGGTTATACGCTGGCAGACGGCATGGAATACATCCGCTGCGGCGAAAAAGCAGGTCTGCCGGTCGATGCTTTCGCAAAGCGTCTGTCCTTCTTCTGGGATCAGGGCAAGAACTACTTCATGGAAGTCGCAAAGATGCGCGCCGCTCGTGTCCTCTGGGCAAAGATCCTCAAAGGCTTCGGTGCAAAGAATCCGAAATCCATGGCTCTGCGTACCCACTCTCAGACCTCCGGCTGGTCCCTCACCGAACAGGATCCATTCAACAACATCGGCCGTACCTGTATGGAAGCTATGTCTGCAGCTCTCGGCCACACCCAGTCCCTGCACACCAACGCACTCGACGAAGCAATCGCTCTGCCGACCGACTTCTCTGCACGTCTGGCTCGTAACACGCAGCTTTATATCCAGGATGAAACCAAAGTCTGCAAGATCATCGATCCATGGGGCGGCTCCTACTATGTGGAATACCTCACCAACGAGATCATCAAACGTGCATGGGCACACATTCAGGAAGTCGAAGCACTGGGCGGCATGTCCAAGGCTATCTCCACCGGCCTTCCGAAGATGCGTATCGAAGAATGCGCCGCTCGTCGTCAGGCAGATATCGACTCCGGCCGTGAAACCATTGTCGGCCTGAACAAGTACAGACTGGCGAAGGAAGATCCGCTGAACGTTCTCTCCATCGATAACACCGCTGTACGTAACGCACAGATCAAACGTCTGGAAAAACTCAGAAGCATCCGCGATCCGGAAGCTGTCCGCCGCGATCTTGAAGCCATCACCAAGTGCGCTGAATCCCGTGACAACGGCAACCTGCTGGAAGCGGCTGTCCAGGCAGCACATGACCGTGCATCCCTTGGCGAAATCTCCGACGCTGTCGAAAAGGTATCCGGCCGCTTCAATGCAGTCATCCACACCATTTCCGGCGTATACTCCAATGAATTCGATGACACCTCCGAACTGGACGAAGCAAAGAAACTGGCTAACGAATTCGAAGCTCTCGAAGGCCGCCGCCCGCGTATCTTCCTTGCGAAGATGGGCCAGGATGGTCACGACAGAGGCCAGAAAGTCCTTGCTACCTCCTTCGCTGATATGGGCTGGGACGTCGACGTAGGCCCGCTCTTCCAGACTCCGGAAGAAGCGGCACAGGATGCCGTCGACAACGACGTTCATATGGTTGGCTTCTCTTCCCTGGCAGCAGGTCATAAGACCCTGCTCCCGGCTATCGTCGAAGACCTGAAGAAACTCGGCCGTGAAGATATCCTTGTAGCTATCGGCGGCGTTATCCCGCCGCAGGATTACGAATTCCTGTACGACCATGGTGCCGTTGCTATCTTCGGACCAGGCACCAACATTCCGAAATGCTGCATCAAGCTGCTCCAGATGCTCGTAGACCGTGCTAAGGAAGAAGCTAAGGCAGAATAAGGTCGCCTAACGTTTTCTGACACTGTCATTCAATGCGTATCGGCAAAGGGTTCAAGGTTTAGGGTCCAGGGGGTTACTGGAAATGGTGATACCCTAACCCGAACCCTGAACCAATGACCATTTCGCAGCTGGAATAGTGACAGAAGCGTTTTAAAGAAATCTGATTTCTTGTCCTGCGCGGAGCCGAGGGCGACCTCGGCTCCCTAGCAGGGCTTGCAATCTTGTTTTATGGGGGCTGGTAGCTTGTGACTAGTGACTAGTGACTGGTGGCTAGGGATTAGGGATTAGGGATTAGGGATTAGGACATTTTCCCGTTGGACCGCCTCTTTGAGGAGAAGCAGAACTCACTGTGGCCGTATGTATAACAATGTGAGCGCATGCCTATTGCGTATCGTCATCCCGAGCGTAGTCGAGGGATCTTTGTTGCATCGGTATTCGTGCCAGTTGCGCTTTCTTCTTCATATGAAACGCTGCTTTTACACTCAAATGTAGTGGTAACAGGTTTCCCGTTTGAGTTCGTATGCAGGTTTTCTGTTTAACCGCAAACGAAAAAGATTACTCCACTTCGGTCGGAATGACGATACGGGATTATCGTTATCCCATGAAGCCGGAGTTTTGAACCCTGAATTTTCAATAAAACTACTTTTTACATCATAATGATTTTCCCATATGTTGATTTCATTTGGTTTCCCTCCCTTTTATGCAGCACTCATGGGGGAAGAAGCCAGGAAAGGGAGGGTATGACAAATGCCTGAAAACAATGATGATTTAAGACCCAGCTGGGTACCGGAAGAGAAAAATCCTGAATTTGCCTGCTCGGTCATGCGCGGAATAGATACCACGGCAAACAGCATCACCGGGGCGAAGGAATACCCGGATGCGCCGCTTCGAAAAGTACCGCTTCGTAAGAAAATGACCGTCGAGCAGTACATTGACGGCGTGGCCAAAGGCGATCGTGTGACGCTGTCCAAGGCCATCACGCTGATCGAAAGCAATGCGCCGAAAGACTTCGACAAAGCACAGCGCGTACTGCAGGGACTTCTTCCCAAAACGGGCAAGGCTCTCCGCATCGGTATCACCGGTGTACCGGGTGCAGGGAAATCGACCTTCATCGAGTCCTTCGGGCAGATGCTCTGCCATCAGGGCTACAAAGTCGCCGTCCTTGCCGTCGACCCGACCTCATCCATCACCGGCGGCTCTATTCTCGGTGATAAGACAAGAATGCAGAACCTGTCTCGTGAGCCAAACTGCTTCATTCGCCCATCTCCATCCAAAGGCACTTTGGGCGGCGTCGCAAGAAAATCCCGTGAGACCATGCTCCTCTGCGAAGCTGCCGGCTGTGACGTCATCCTTGTCGAGACCGTCGGCGTCGGTCAGTCGGAGACCACGGTCCGCTCCATGGTCGATTTCTTCATGCTCGTCGTACTGACAGGGGCCGGCGATGACCTTCAGGGCATCAAGAAAGGCATCATGGAACTCGCCGATGCGATCGTCGTCAATAAAGCGGATGGGGATAACCTCGAGCGCGCCAAAGTCGCGCAGGGCGAGTATGAAAGGATGTGCGAATTCATCCGTCCGGCTACCGAAGGTTGGAAAACCCATGCGTACCGCTGCTCCGCGATCAAGAAAACAGGGCTTCTCGAGCTCTGGGCTGTCATGCGTGAATTCGAAAAGGTCACAAAGAAATCCGGCATTTTTGAAAACCGCCGTCAGCGCCAGATCCTTGACTGGGTGAACAGCATGATCGACGAACATCTCCATAATCTCTTCTTTGAAGATCCGCTCATCAAGAGCCGTCTGCCATCTGTCAAAGCGGCTGTTCTTGCGGGCGTCGTCTCCCCAAGTCAGGCCGTCACGGAGCTTATCCGCTCCTTCGATATGGATCGCGCATCCATCAAGCACTTGGAAGAAACGGAAAAGTAACTTTGTGACTAGTGGTTGGTAGCTAGTGGCTAGGGATGAGTAGCTAGGGATTAGGGATTAGGAGTGACTGGTGACTGAAATGCCATTTTCGGGCATCGCCTCATATATACTCCGCGGCGCTTCTATATTATTATGCGCCGCACCACCATTTCGCATTTCTAATTTCTTATTCAAACGAGGCTTTCAAACGCAATCAAAGGGCGGTACGCCCAACGGACTAATCCTGAATCCATCAACCTGAACCCTTGACTTACCTCTCAATGCGCCCATGATGCGCGCAACGTGAAAAGGAGAATCATACATTGTTTACCAAAGATCTATATCTGGCCGGTGGGTCATTCCATGGGCTGCAGGAAGTGTTTTCCAGAATCTACGGTGTCGTAGATACTCAGGCGGGCTATGCGAATAGCCGGATCGAAGCTCCGACGAAGGAGCAGGTCGCTGATGGGAGCGCAGAGGCTGTGGAGTGCGTGAAGGTCACGTACAATCCGAAGAAAATCGACATCGGTATGCTCCTTAACGTATTCTTCACCATCATCAATCCTTACACCGATGGCATTCAGGGAAAATATGTCGGCCCGCAGTACCGCAGCGGGATCTACTACACGAGCAAGGAGGATGTGCCACAGATCAGCTACTTCCTCGTTTTCCTGCAGAATCGCGGCATCGCTCATCAGATGACGGACAATGCCCTTGTTGTCAATGAATTCGAAGGAGAAGGGAAGGTGCGCCCGAAGGTCAGGACAGAGATGAAAGAGCTGGTGAATTTCTACCCTGCGGACGAAGAGGAGCAGCACTATCTCAGAAGTCACCCGGATGCATATACCCCCATCGATATTCATTTGCTGGAAGAATTAAAGATCATACAGTAAAAAGGAGCTGTGAAGAAATGACTCCGCATTTCTTCACAGCCCCTTTTTACTTTGCTTTCATTTGGTTCATGGTTCAAGGTTCAGGGCTCTCGTGGCGGCTTCGCCGCCTTTTTTAGAAGATGATATTCTCGTATCGCAGCCTTCCCCTCTAGGTAATGCTATTAAGTTAAGCGGTAGAACGTTCTTGGCTCCCCATCGGGGGAGCTGCCCGAAGGGCTGAGGGGGCTACGTAGCGGTATTGCATGAAAGTGTTGGAATATCGATAGCGTCGGACTATTCAACATAGCACGCTGTAACGCTGGCATGCCCCATCTCGCTTTTCTCGAAATGGCGTCTCACTGGATTTTAGCGTCGCTTCGCTCTTAAAAATCCAGTTCGATTGCACATATTGCCTTCGCCGCTTCTCCCGAAGGGGAAGCAAGACGTTACGTAGCTAACGATTTCCTTAACTTAATAGCCTTCCCCTCTAGGGGAAGGTGCCCCGCAGGGGCGGATAGGGTGACTATGGCATGAAAGACAGCTGGGATAAGGTTTCCCGGTCACTCCTATGAGAGCTGCAAGTCCCCCGCGGCAGATGGAACGCGAAAATGAGATGATTGTTATTTCACATCGCCTTTTTTGGTCAGGGTTAGGGGAATGCTGATCAGATCTGGCAATGAGGGGATCGGTGTTTCCTTGGCCCGTTGGCATGCTGTCCTTTGATTGCGTTTGAAAGTTTCGCTTGAATGAGAAATACGAAATGGTGGTACGGCGCATAAGAATATAGAAGCGCCGCAGAGTATAAATGGGGCGATGCCCAAAAGTGGCATTTAAGTCACCAGTCACAAGTCCCTAGTTACTCGAGGCTCCTAATCCCTAGCTACCAGTCACCAGCCGCTAGACGCTCATCTCATTCTATTTCCCAAACTCATTCATGAATTTCTCATTGACATGCATGACAAATGGTGCTATCATGTACTTAACCGAATAAGAAAAGGTAAGTGCCTTAAAGGCTTAATAGGGAAGACCGGTGAGATGCCGGCACGGTCCCGCCACTGTAATGCAGAGCGAATCCATGATGTCACTGAGAAATCGGGAAGACGGATAAGCAAGGAAGCAGAGTCAGGAGAACTGCTTATCTTAGATCACCGTTATGACCCACGAGCGATGGGAAGGGGATGTCTTTACAGATGTCTCTTTGTGTTCGTGCAAAGAGGTTTTTTAATGGGATCTTCGGCGCTTGAACAACTTCATAAGAAAACAGGTGCCCTGTAGGGCTTAATAGGGAAGACCGGTGAAAGACCGGCACGGTCCCGCCACTGTAATGCAGAGTGAATCCAACGAAGTCACTGATTTGAGGAGATCGGGAAGGCTGGAGGAGCGAGGAAGCAGAGTCAGGAGAACTGCCTGTTTTGTACAACCGTTTGACCTACGAGCGATAGGAAGGTGTGCTTGACTGCAAGTCCTTTTGACGTGCATATTCCACCCTTTTTCTATCCAAAAGGGTGGATTTTTTGATTTCCTTCTGCGGCATGATGAGGATCAATGAAGCAGAGCCCCTTTTGCTGAGGATGGTGACAGGGAACACTATTCTCCGAGTAGGTCCTACGGTATCTATCGTTATCTTGACGGGTGGCAGGCGGTAAATGCCTGAACTCCTTACTATCGATGTAATGCCTTCGGGCTTTACATATACCTGTGGGGATTTTTCTCCATGGTTCATCTCCTTTCCGGTGATGGTCATAAAGAAATTTCATTTCTTTTGGGAAAATGATCATCACCACCCCTTCTACGAATACTTCTTCGGAAGTGACTATATATGATGTATTCCTCAGTATCTGAGGTTTACATATACCTGTGGGGTTTTCGTCCCCCATGGTTCATCTCCCTTCAGCGATGGTTTCAACAGGGAAATGGAATCATCGCTCCCCTTTTACAGATCCTTCCCTTAGGGAAGTTCCTATAGGAGGATATTTCCTCCACT
Source organism: uncultured Dialister sp. (assembly GCA_900543165.1). GTDB lineage: Bacteria > Bacillota > Negativicutes > Veillonellales > Dialisteraceae > Dialister. Next base: position 30,249 of record UQQQ01000010.1, read on the forward strand.
CTTGGCCGGTCTATCCGGCTGACTCGACCTCCTTGGGACGTTATCGTCCTTCTGTCAGGATGGCATCAGGGAATGCCATCCTGGCTCCCTCTCTTTGGTAATAACTTTCTACGAAAGCTATTATACAGGTTCTCATTACGGAGCCCAACCAGCTCCAACCCCTTTGGAAGCGGCGCATGTCGCTTCTCTTTTTTTATGCAGGATGGTATAGGCAACGCTCATTTAGCATGCGGTTATCCTCTTTCTGTCTTATGGTATCATTCGGACTGAACGGCATCCTATAAAAAATTCGCGGCGCTTAGGGAAACACTGATTAAATCGTTGTCAGATTTCACTCTTGAATTTTTATGCATAGCGAGGAATAACCTGACGCGAATAGCGAGCTATTTAAGGAAGGGTATGACGAAGCTATGTATAAAAATTCTTGTAAAAGCTGACTCTGCGATTGAATCAGCGTTTCCCTAGATTCTTCGACTCAGCTGCCGTTATTCAGAAAAGCGTTTCCCTGACATACAGCCTTTTTCTCCGCTCAGTATGACGAAAAGCACCGCACCGCCATTTTTCATTCCTCACTAAAAAAGCAGCCCGGGGCTGCTTTTTCAAATCCATCCAAACCGCTTGCATGCTTCATAGATGCCGTCTTCATCGGCCCGGCTGGTGATGTACTTGGCTTTTTCCTTGAGCTGTGGCTTGGCATTTCCCATGGCGATGGAGAACCATTCGGGGCGGAACATGGTGCGGTCATTCATGCCGTCGCCAAAGACGATAATGTCTTCATCCGGAATGGCGAAGCGCCGCTGAAGCTCTTCGATGCCGCGCTCTTTATGGATCGGCTCGATGAGCATGGTGTCAGCGCGGAACCAGACGTGGGGGAGACGGCCCAGGGGGATCTCCGCTTCCTCCTGCTTGCTGCAGGCGATGAAGATCTTGTGAATGACGGAGGCGGTGTGAAAATCAAAAGCGGGGTCCACTTCCGTCTCGTAGTAGCGGTCTTCCACTTTCTCGAGGTAGCGCTTCGTGGTCGTGATGCGGTATTTCTCATTTCTAGTCGCAAGCGCCCATGGATATTTCTCACTGTCGATGGCAGAGAGCATCGCGAAGCAGTCTTCCCGCGGAAGGCCTTTGTCATAGAGGATCGTGCCGTCTATGGTGACCGCATTTCCTCCATCGGAGACAGCGGCTGTGATGCCAAGGTCACACGCGACCTGCCAGGCGTCTGCCTGAATGCGTCCGGTCGCAAGGGAGACGAAGTGCCCTGCCTTTTGGAGGCATCGGATGGCTTCTCTTGTGCTGTCGGGATAGTCGGCAGTAAGCGGCGTGGTCAGCGTGCCGTCGATATCAAAGAAAAAGTATTTCTTCATAGGGCCTCCTTGGAGAATCATTTTCTTTCATTATACTACATGTTTCCTGTTCCCCAGCCAGATCCCGAAAAGGATCATGACGATGCCGATGACCTGCAGGAAGGAAATCGATTCGCCGAGAAGCAGGAAGGAGAAGAAGAGGGCGGCGGGGAGCTCGCTGGCAGCAAGAAGACTGCCGAGGCCGGGGGAGATGTGCGGCATCCCGCTGCCAAAGAGGAGCGGGGGGAGGAAGACACCGAAGAGGGTGAGGGGGATCCCGTAGGGAAGGATAGAGGCAAAATGCGCGGGCGATACCGGAAAGTCGGGCGGCAGAAAGAGGAGAACCATCACGAGCGCGCCGCTTACCATGAGTGCGCTTTTGGTGATGGGATGGATGCCTCGCCCGATGCGGTTCATACAGAGAAGACCGGTGGTGTAGGAAATCGCGGCAGCAAGTCCCCAAAGCATGCCGATGGAGAGGGGAAAGGCGGCAGCGCTTCCGACCACGCCCGCGGACAGTACAGTGCCTGCGAGGACGATCGCGATGGAAAGGAGACGTATGCGGGTAGGCTTCTCACGTCGGATCACGCACTCGGCGAGCGTGCCGAGCCAGATGGACTGGAAAAGGAAGATGACGGCGAGCGAAGCGGGCAGGGTCTCCAGCGCGTGGTTGTAGAGCATGGTGGTGCCTGAGAGCGGTATACCGGTCAGGAGAAAGGCTAGTGCGGTCTTTTTCGCGGGAAATTTCCGCACGCGGAGAAGCCAGATGGTCCAGAGCAGAAGAAATCCAAGAAAATACTGGATAGAAGAGACGTCATTGATAGAAAAGCCCGCCCTATAGGAGAGCTTGACGAGTGTGGAAATGATACCGTAGGAAGCGCCGCCGGCCAAAACGAGTGCGGCATAAAATGTTTGTGACATAGATGGGTGACTCCTTTTATATGAGTCATTATAGCATATGAGCAGCTGGGGATTAGACCAATAGACCAAGAGACTGAGAGACAGGGAGATATCAGACATTTAACGTCTGCCCTTTGGCATCTGATGTCTAAAGTCTCAAGCGGGCATCGCCCTATATTTATTCGAGGCGAAGCCGCCACTTTCCTGCCCATTCCTCATTCGAACAGAGCTTTCATTCATAGCCCTTGGAGTAGCACGCCGCAAGGGCTAAGGAAACGCCGATTCAATCGGACAATGATTTAAGCAGTGTTTCCCTAACCCCGTTGAACCTCTTTTCATACGCAAGCAAAAGGGGAAAAACTACCCTTTTTTATTGTCTACTGCACATGCGAAAATAAATTGACAATATACCTATCTATCTATACAATATAAATTGACTATGAAGAACCATATTTGTTATTATTAAGTATCATTGTTATCCCAGTTAGCAGCAGGTGGCGGGGAGGATCTCTGCCCGTTTCCTGTTTTACTCTAAGGAAAGAGGACATATGGAAGAAAATATGACACAGGATGGGAAAGAGATCCTCTTCGACATCCGGCATTTGACACATACCTTCGAGACGGAGGACGGGAAGACATTCGACGCGCTGTCGGATGTGACCTGCACGATCCCGAAGGGATCCTTCACCGCCATCATTGGCACAAATGGGAGCGGCAAGTCTACACTCGCGCGGCATCTCAATGCCCTGTACCTTCCGACGGCGGGCGAGGTCATCGTAGAAGGCATGAAAACCAGCGACATGGAGCATATCTGGGACATCCGGCAAAAAGTCGGCATGGTCTTTCAGAATCCGGATAACCAGCTGGTCGCGGCTATCGTCGAAGAAGACGTCGCCTTTGGCCCGGAGAATCTGGGTGTACCCGCGGAAGAAATCCGAAAGCGCGTGGACTACGCGCTGGAAAAAGTCGGCATGAGCGCCTACCGCACGCATTCACCGGCGATGCTCTCCGGCGGACAGAAGCAGAGGATCGCCATCGCCGGCGTACTCGCGATGCATCCGGACTGCATCGTTCTGGACGAGCCGACGGCGATGCTCGATCCTCTGGGACGCAAGGAAGTCATGGATACCATCCATGAGCTGAACCGCTCGGAAGGGATCACCATCGTACTGATCACCCATTTCATGGAGGAAGCCGTGACGGCGGATCATGTGCTGGTCGTCGATCGCACGAAGCTCCAGATGCAGGGGACAGCACGCGAAGTCTTCTCGCAGGCAGACAAGCTGACGGCCATGGGGCTCGATGTCCCGGTCGCTGCCGACCTTGCTCATGGGCTTCGTAAAAAAGGCTACGAGATTCCTGAAGATTGCATGACAGATGAGGAGCTGGGAGAAGCACTATGTCCATACGCGTCGAACATATAAGTTATATTTATGGCAAGGGCTCGCCATTTGAAAAGACGGCTCTGGATGATGTCGATCTCACCATCGAAAAAGGAGAATTCATCGGCATTATCGGTCATACAGGGAGCGGGAAATCGACACTCATCCAGCACCTGAATGGGCTCATCCATCCGACCTGCGGCAAAGTCACCATCGATGGTGTCGACCTTGCCGAGAAATCCAAAGCCGCCGTCACCAAGCGCCACTCGGTCGGCATGGTTTTCCAGTACCCGGAGCACCAGCTTTTCGAAGAAACCGTCGCCAAAGACATCGCCTTCGGGCCGATGAATCTGGGGTGTGATGAAGAAGAGGCCGGAAAGCGCGTGAAAAGCGCCATGAAATTTGCTGGTCTTGACTACGACACCTTCGCAGGCCGCTCGCCCTTCCGCCTCTCCGGCGGGCAGCAGCGCCGCGTCGCCATTGCCGGCGTCATCGCGATGCACCCGGATTTCCTTATCCTGGACGAACCATCGGCAGGCCTTGACCCCATCGGGCGGCGGGAAATTTTCTCCCGCATCCAGAGCTGGTACAAGAAAGGCGTATTCTCCGTCATCCTCGTCTCGCATAATATGGATGACATCGCACGCCTTGCGACCCGCCTTCTCGTCATGCACAAAGGCCGCCTTGTGCTGGACGGCGAACCGATGGATATCTTCCTCCACCACAGAAAAGAACTTAAGGCCTGCGGCGTCGATGCTCCGCCCCTCACGCAGACCCTCCTCTACCTGAAAGAGAAGGGCATCCCCGTGCCGGAAGAGGCAAAAACGACCGAAGAAGCCGTAGAAAAAATGGCAAAGATGCTGGGAGGTAAGACACATGCTCACTGATATGACCCTCGGCCAGTACTATCCCGGCCATTCGTACCTGCACCAGATGGATCCCCGTGCGAAGATCCTCTGTACCATGATCTTCATCGTCGCGATTTTCCTCGCGAACAACCTCTATTCCTACATAGTCGTCGCCGGCTTTACCTTCCTTGCCATCGCCCTCTCCGGCGTACCGGCGAAAATGATCTGGAAGGCCATCAAGCCACTCTGGGTGATCCTTGTTTTCACCATGCTCATCCATATCCTCACCACCCCGGGGACGGAAATCTTTTCGTGGAAATTCATCCACATCAGCGAAGAAGGTATCAGGAACGGCATCGTCATGACACTGCGCCTCGTCTTCCTCATCGCCTTCTCCTCGCTTCTCACCTATACCACGAGCCCGATCGTCCTGACCGACGGCATCGAAGACCTCCTGATGCCATTCCGTCGCTTCGGGGTACCCGCGCACGAACTCGCCATGATGATGACCATCGCGCTTCGTTTCATCCCGACACTTTTGGAAGAAACGGACCGCATCATGAAAGCCCAGTCCTCCCGAGGCGCTGACTTTGTGAACGGCAATCTCTGGCAGCGCGCCAAGAACATGATCCCGCTCCTCGTCCCGCTCTTCATCTCCGCCTTCCGCCGCGCCGATGACCTCGCGACCGCCATGGAAGCCCGCTGCTATCGCGGCGGCGAAGGACGTACCAAGATGCACCAGCTCTCCTATACCTGGCGGGATAGGAATGCTTTCATCGCCATTGCCCTCGTGACCGGCGCCCTCATCGCGCTGTATGTAGTAATGAGATAGAATGGGGCGCGGGGTTAGCCACATGGAATCCTGAAGTTTGAAAGCAGGGATGAGTAGCTAGGGATTAGAAATGAGCGGTGATCGAAATAGCGCAATTGGTACGCTGACCGTTCTGCAAGGAAGATCTCTCGGCTACGCTCGAGATGACGGCGCGAAGCGCTATCAAAATTTCGCGGCGCTTCTGATTTTTATGCGCCGCACCACCCCCTTTTGAACCTCCTGAACCTATAGAACCCCCTGAACCTCTTTTGTACGCAATCAAGGGGAATCCCTTATCCCCAGTCACTAGCCACTAGTCACTATTCACACCGAAGGACTATCCCATGCGAAATATCTGGATCACCGTTTCCTACGAAGGAACAAACTATGCCGGCTTCCAGCGCCAGCCCACCCGCATGACCGTGCAGGAAATGCTTGAGAATACACTCCTTCAGCTGACGGGAAAGAAGACAACCATTTACTTCGTCGCTCGCACCGATGCCGGCGTCCATGCTTATGGGCAGGAGTGTACCTTCTACACCGAGTCCCGCATTCCGCAAGACCGCTTCGGCCACGCCATGAATGCCCTCCTTCCGCGTGATATCCGCGTCCGCCAAAGCCGGGAGATGGCCGAAGACTTCTCCGTCCGCCGCCGTAACTTCGGCAAGACCTACGGCTACCTATTGACAGAGAGCCGCGAAGCCTCGCCTTTCCTCGTGCGCACCATCTGGCGCACCGGTAAGCAGCTCGACCTTGCGAAAATGGAAGCAGCCGCCAAAGTCTTGGAAGGCCGCCACGACTTTACTTCCTTCCGTGGGAACAACTCCGTCCCCTCCGATCCCGTGCGGCTTGTCCATGAGATCCGCCTTCGGAAAGTGGGGCCCCTCATCTGGATCTACGTCACCGGCGAAGGCTTTCTCTACCACATGGTCAGAAACATCGCCGGCGCTCTCGTTGATGCCGGGAGCAGCGTCCTTGCTCCTCATGATCTCGAACGGATTTTGGAAGCCCGCGATCGACGAGAGCTTGGTCTCACCGCTCCGGCGGAAGGTCTTGCCCTTCTCAAAGTCTATTTCCAGCCGATCACGAAAGAGGCGATCGATGAGACATTGCAAGAGCCCCTCTACCCATGGTGCAGCGCATAGAAAAAAGAGCGTGATGCAAAAGCATCACGCCCTTTTTGTATTCGTGATTCCTTAGCCGTTAGAAGATTAGACAAAGGCACTGTGTGTATTAAAGTCCTTCTGCGGCAGCCTCTACCCTGTCGGGAGAGGCCGTACAGATCACCGCAGGCGGGAATAGGCGGAAGTAGTATAGTTGGGGTAAGTATTTCAAAAGGAATAGGAGCTAATGCATCTATTAGTGTTGAGATAGTTACCGAAACAGCTGCGGGTACTAATATTTCATGGCGTTATACTGAGTATATTGGCAATGTAAAAAAACAAGGAGGATAATATGTCAAATACTCCTAATAGAAGAAAAATTTTATGTTAGTTGTTTTTATAATTTTTGCAATTATTGTATGTATATTGAGTGAGAAATATAAAGCGCCAGAAAATACTCATAGGTTCTCCAATATTATTGCAGAAACTCAAATACCGACTATTTCATACTTACAGTTTCAAAAAAGTCAGTATTCGCGCGGTAAATACTATACAGTGGTGTATATATATGACAAAAAAAATATATAATAAAGAGGATTTAGCCAAAGAAGTAAAAGAAAGATTAGAAAATGCAGGATATCTGATAACTGTATTTCACTTATCAAATGATCATTTTTACATGCAGGCAGAGAGTGAGAGACTTTTTTTGAAATTAGTGTATTTCCAGATTTATTAGGGATAACAGTAAGTGAAAAATAGATTGAAAGTGTTTAATACCGAAGGAGACATGACGATCAAAGCCACTCAAGAAGACACTCATATCAAAGGTAGTCAGGTAACCGGTGAAAATGTCACACTGGAAGCGAAGAAAGACATTGCCATCTCTGCCGCAAGTAGGAGGTGGATGGGATGTAGTGTAGCAGAGGAAACATCGGAAGAACGTGTTCCTGCCTTGATAAGATATGTTGGTTTGTCAAACATTGGAGTATTGTCTAGATTTAGCCCAGAAATAGGATTTATTGGCGGCGTTTTGGGCGGCATTGGAAGCAATATATATAGCAATCAAAAAAAGAGGAGCTAAAAAAAGCTGAGTCAGGGAATCTGTCAAATTCGGATGCTAAATCTAAGAATAGTGAGGTATAAACTATGTTTTTACATTCTCCTGTTTTGGATACGATCGTATTTGTTATGTGCTTACTGCTTTTTCGAGAACTTGTGGTAGGTGATGAAACAGCAAATGAAGATGCTAGATTATTAATGAAGCATTCGAAATTGTGGGGTAGATTTGGGCTATGGATAATTCTTTTTCTAGGGGTTAGTTATATAACTTTATCTGACTTTTGGGTGTTAGATGGAAGATATTATAATGAGTGTGTATATACATTGTTAGTAATGCTATATTTAGCAGGGGTTTATGGTAACTACGTATGTTATAAACATGGCTCTAAAAATGAGTCATATAAACAAAGAAACTTATTACAGCTAGAAGCAATAATATTATTACCGGTATTTTTTTTATTGATGTATTTCTTTTAGATATATTGAATTAATCTATGGGCATGCTTTTGCTATTGGATTTCCAGTAGCAAAAGCATGCCCCAGATAGGGGATGGTTCCACCGAAAATAGCCGCATGATATGATGGCTGGTCTTGACAATCGGCTCGTTATATTTATTAGTTACCGGTGTTTTGTCATTAAAAACGGTAGTCTTACGCTGATGAGATTTATGGGGGATAAACGAACAAATTTATCAGTTTTAATCTTAATTCATGGTTATACATATGAAGACTGATTGGATGCGCGGAAAGTACAAAAGAGCGATGAGCTTTGCAGGCTCATTGCTCTTTTGTACTTTCTGCATGCGAAAAAATAGAATTTGTTTTCCCGATAAATCATGCTATAATACGAGTAGAGTACTAAAAAAACGAAAAGAGTACTGGAGGAATCATTATGGATGAACAGCTGATCGAGGCGGCGAAGGAAGAGATGCGGCTGCACTCGGTCAAATTCACGATGGACGATATCGCAAGAAAGCTCCATATCTCGAAAAGCACGCTGTACCAGAAGGCGTCTTCGAAGGCGGTGCTGATCCGCATGGTATGTCTGGCGGATCAGGAGGCGTTTCGGAAGGCGAAGGAAGCGCTGATGAGGAAGAAGGACACGGCGCGCGGGCGGCTGCTCTCGTACTGCCGTCTCTTTGTGGAGACGCTGTGGGCGATGCCGGATGGGTTTTATCAGGATATAGAGATCCATTATCCGGAGATCTGGAAGATGTGGATGGATTTCAAGTATGAGGAGTTCGACTATATGATGGAGCTCTTTAAGGCCGGGGTCGCGGCGGGGGCTTTTCGTGAGGTGAATTTGACGATCCTTCGCATGATCCTCATCACATCGACGCACAATCTGAATGATGCGGATTTCCTTCGCGAGCAGAATATGACGGGGACGGATGTGATGAATGTGCTCGAGGATATCATTCTGCATGGGATAGAAAAGTAAGGTTAATGGGTTCAAGGTTAGCCCCTCGGGCGTGCTGCCCCTTGATTGTGAATGAAAGCTCTGCTCGAATGAGAAATTAGAAATGAGAAATGCGAAATGGTGGTGCGGCGCATAAAAATATGGAAGCGCCGCAGAGGTTTGAAACTAGCGGGTTTCTCGTATCGCAAATCTAATCCCTAGCCACTAATCCCTAGTACCAGTCACTAGTCACTCGAGGCTCCTAACCCCTAATCCCTAATTCCTAGTCACCAGTCACAAGTCCCTAGTCACTTTTATCATACAAGGAGTCAGTCTATGAAACGTTTAGCTATGTATATCGGTGTGATGCTCATCGGTGCTTCGATCGCGCTGTCGGGGTGCGGAGCAGAGAAGGCGTCGGCGCCGAAGGCGCCATTGGTGAAGTCGATGGTCATCGGTGAGACGGAGTCGGGCGTGAAGAATACGTTCTCCGGCACGGTGCATGGTTTTTTTGAATCGCCTCTGGCATTTCAGGTGGGAGGCCGGATCATGCAGCGCTATGTCACATCCGGTGAGCGGGTCAGCGCAGGGCAGGCGCTCTTTAAGGTAGACTCGAAGGATGCGGAGGAGCAGGCAGCAGCGGCGCGTTCGCAACTGAATGCGGCGGAGGCATCGTATCGACTCGCGCAGTCGACGCTGACGCGGTATGAGAAGCTGCACTCGGTGTCGGCGATTTCTGATCTTGCCATCGATCAGACGAGAAATCAGGCGGAGCTTGCAGCGGCGCAGCTCGAGTCCGCACAGGCGGCGCTCTCGCGTGCGGAGAATAATCTTGGCTTCACGGTGCTTTCGGCAGATCGCGACGGGATCGTTGGGTCGACGCTCTATGAGGTGGGGCAGGTCGTCGCGGCGGGGACACCGGTGGTGTCGATCATCGATGATTCGCAGCTGGATGTCTACATTTCTTTGACAGAGAAGCAGTATCGGGAGTATTCGGTGGGGATGCCGTGTACGGTGACATTCTGGGCGCTGCCGAATGTGAGCGTAGAGGGGCGCGTCCGCGAAGTAGCGGCTGCACCGAATGCGCAGACGGGGACATATGATGCGAAGGTGACATTGGTCGATCCGCCGGAGAATATCGCCGTCGGCATGACGGCAGAAGTGAAATTTGGCGACAGAGGGGGCGGCAAGGGCATCATGATCCCGCTTTCTGCGATGGCGACGCAGGATCAAAAGCCGTCTGTCTGGGTGATCCGGGATAATAAGGTGACGCTGACGCCGGTCAAGGTGGGGCGCTACGGCGAGGATACGGTGGAGATTATCGAAGGACTTGCCAAGGGGGATCGCATCGTGACGGCAGGCGTTTCGAAACTGGCTGAAGGAGAAGAGGTACGCGTATGAAAGGGCTGAATCTGGCAGAGTGGGCCATCAAGCACAAGCCGGTGGTCTATTTCTTCATTTTCTTCATCCTCCTGGGAGGCTTGTGGTCGTATTTCCATCTGGGGCGCAGTGAGGATCCGGACTTCACCATCCGTCAGGCGGTGGTGTCGGCGGCCTGGCCGGGCGCGACGGCGGAGAGAATCACCGAGCAGGTGACGGATCCGCTCGAGAAAAAGCTCCAGGATACGAAGGGGCTGGACTATCTGAAGTCCTTCACGCATGATGGCAAGACGGTCATCTATGTGAATCTGAAGGACTCGGTCAAGAAGGAGGATATCCAGACGCGCTGGCATGAGGTGCGAAATCTCGTGAATGATGAGAAGGCAGCTCTTCCCGCCGGTGTGTACGGTCCGTATGTGAATGACCGCTTTGATGATGTCTATGGCTCGATCTACGCAGTGACGGGGGACGGCTTTTCCTATGAGGAGAAGCGTAAGTCGGCGGAAATGCTGCGCCGCCGTCTCGCTGCGGTCGAGGATGTGCAGAAGGTCGAGCTCCTGGGGGTGCAGGAGCAGAATATTTACATCGAGATGGATCAGAATAAGCTCGCCTCTTTCGGGATGAATCCATCCGATGTATTCCGCATCCTTCAGCAGCAGTCGGCGATGATGCCGGCAGGGACGATCCATACATCGTCTCGCAATGTGGCGATCCGCGTGGACGGTCTTTTAGGCAGTGTGGAAGCCTTGGAGAATATCCCGATCCATGTGGGCGAGCGGAGCTTCCATCTGGGCGATGTGGCAAAGGTCACGCAGACCTACACGACGCCGGAGTCTTCCCTTTTCTATTTCAATGGCAAACCGGCGATCGGTATCGCAGTCTCGATGCGGGTGGGCGGGAATAACCTGACGCTCGGGGATAATCTCAATCGGGAGATCGAGCGGTCGAAGGCAGACCTTCCGGCGGGCATGGACATCGGGCTCGTGGCGGATCAGCCGAAGGTGGTGAATGAGTCCATCCATGATTTCACGGAGTCGCTCTTGGAGGCCATCGTGATCGTCATGGCGGCGTCCTTCCTCTCGCTCGGACTTTGGAGCGGCATCGTGCTGGCGCTCTGTATCCCGGTCGTCGTGTGTGCGACCTTCCTCTTCATGAAATGGCAGGGGATCGATCTGCATATCGTGTCTCTGGGAGCGCTCATCGTCTCCCTCGGTCTTCTTGTTGATGACGCGATCATCGTCATCGAGATGATGCAGGTGAAGCTCGAAGAAGGCATGGACCGCCTGTCAGCGGCGGAAGCGGCCTATAAGAACTGTGCGAAGCCGATGCTCGCCGGGACGCTCATCACGGCGGCGGGCTTCATCCCCGTCGGGATGGCGGAAGGGCAGACATCGGAGTACTGTGCGGCACTTTTCTGGGTCATTGCAGCAGCCCTTCTTCTCTCCTGGGTGGCTTCCATCTTTGTCAGCCCTGTCTTGGGATATAAATTTATTCAAGTAAAAACAAAAGAAGAAAAAGAAAAGGAAGCACGCGAAAAGGGGAAGAGCTGGAAATCGTCCATCGGCGGCAAGGCGTATCAGGTCTTCTACAAGCTCATTGCGTTTTGTATCCATTTCAAGAAGACCGTCATCGTGGGGACTCTTGGGCTTTTCTGTCTGACGCTTGCGATGATTCCCTTGGTGAATCAGGAGTTTTTCCCTGACTCGGTGCGTCCGGAGATCATTCTGGATGTGAATCTCCCCTCAGGGGCTTCCATACAGGAAACGAAGCGTGTCATGAACGGCATCGCTGATACGCTGTATGGAGATGAGCGAGTTTCCTCCTTCTCGACATACATCGGTGATACCGCGCCGCGCTTCATCCTGCTCTTCGATCCCAAGGCACCGGAAGACGGGCATGGGCAGATGATCATCGTCGCGACAGACCAGAAGAGCCGCGATGCGCTTCGCAAAGAAATCATGGATACGGTGACGGAGAAATATCCGGATGCACAGGCACATACCCGCCTCATCACGACCGGCCCGCCGTCTGAGTATCCGGTGATGTTCCGCCTGTCGGGCGAGTCCATCGATGAGACTGTGAAGCTGGCTTCTGAAGCACTCTCCATCATGAAGCAGAATCCGAATGTCACGAATGCGAGCCTCGACTGGCCGCAGGAGACACCGACACTGAAACTCAAGATCAATCAGGATAAGGTGCGTGAGCTCGGTATCGATAACTATGCGGTATCGCAGGATCTCTACGTGAAGCTCTCCGGCTACAAGGTGGCGGAGTCGTATCAGGGCGACCAGCTCATCCCGATTTCCTTCAAGCTGGAAGGGGATAATGTAGCGCGCCTCGCCAGTCTTGACTCGCTGCCTGTCCATGTGGGGAATGGCCGCTACGTGCCGCTGGGTGAATTTGCGGATCTGTCTTATGAAAATGAGACAAGCACCATCTGGCGCAGGGATCTGAAGCCGACCATCACGCTCCGGGCCGATGTGACAGGCGGAGCCAAGGCAGACTCCGTCTCCATGGCGCTCTATGATACGGATCTCAAAGCCTTCCGGACCGGCCTGCCGGAAGGGGTGACTTTCGAGAAAGATGGGTCGCTTGAGTGGAGCGAGAAGTCGATGACGTACATCGTAGGTGCCATGCCGATGATGGTTTTCTTCGTCCTCATGGTGCTGATGTTCGAGCTGGGAAATATTCCTAAGCTTATCATGGCTGTCGTGACCGGTCCCCTCGGCCTCATCGGTGCGATCCTGACACTTCTGGTGACGCGGCAGGCGATCGGCTTCGTCGCTATCATCGGCTTCGTTGCGCTGTCGGGGATGGTCATCCGCAACAGCATCATCCTTCTGGATCAGATCCGTCAGCATCTGGAAAGCGGCAAGACGCCGTATGAAGCTGTCGTCGAGTCGGCGGCGCTCCGTTTCCGTCCCATCATGCTTTCTTCGGTGACGGATGTCCTGGGCTTCGTGCCTCTTATTCCGAATCCTTTCTGGCGGCCGCTTGCCGTCTCCTTCATCGGTGGTCTTCTCCTTGCGACCGCGATCGGACTCCTCGTCGTACCTGCCATGTACTGCTGGTGGTACAAGGTGAAAGAGCCCTGCGAGCAGTAGGCATCCGGTACAAATGAAAGGAGTTGTGAAGAAATGAATCCTCATTTCTTCACAGCTCCTTTTTACTTTGCTTTCATTT
>UQQQ01000011.1 GCA_900543165.1 uncultured Dialister sp.
TGACTGGGGCGGTCGCCTCCGAAAGAGTAACGGAGGCGCCCAAAGGTTCCCTCAGGTCGGACAGAAACCGACCGAAGAGTGCAAAGGCAGAAGGGAGCTTGACTGCGAGACAGACAAGTCGAGCAGAGACGAAAGTCGGGCTTAGTGATCCGGTGGTACTGTGTGGAAAGGCCATCGCTCAACGGATAAAAGCTACCCTGGGGATAACAGGCTAATCTCTCCCAAGAGTTCATATCGACGGGGAGGTTTGGCACCTCGATGTCGGCTCATCACATCCTGGAGCTGGAGTAGGTTCCAAGGGTTGGGCTGTTCGCCCATTAAAGTGGTACGCGAGCTGGGTTCAAAACGTCGTGAGACAGTTTGGTTCATATCCATCGCGGGCGCAAGAAGTTTGAGGGAGGCTGCTCCTAGTACGAGAGGACCGGAGTGGACGGATCAACGGTGTACCAGTTGTCACGCCAGTGGCACGGCTGGAAAGCCGCATCCGGAAAGGATAAACGCTGAAAGCATCTAAGCGTGAAGCCCGTCCCGAGATGAGACTTCTCATCAGCAATGAGTAAGACCCCTTAAAGACGATGAGGTTGATAGGCTGTGAGTGGAAGGCCCGTAAGGGTTGGAGCGACGCAGTACTAATAGGTCGAGGTCTTAACTTGAATTTCACAAGCGCGACAAGAATGGCGAGAGCCCTTCGGAAAACTTTTCTTCTATATAGTTTTGAGAGAACAGACACTCTCAACGATTCAGTGGCGATAGCTGTGAGGATACACCCGTACCCATGCCGAACACGGTAGTTAAGCTCACAAACGCCGAAAGTACTTGGCTGGAAGCGGCCCGGGAGGATAGGAAGCTGCTGATTAAGAAAAAGCACATCCGTCAGGATGTGCTTTTTGCTTGCTTTCATTTGCTTCAGGGTTCAGGGCTCTCGTGGCGGCTTCGCCGCCTTTTTGATTGGGCGATGCCCGAAAGTGGCTTTTTAGTCACGGGTTACCAGTCATAACAACGATACGAGTAGGCCCTTGGAGACGGAAGTCCCGCAGAGGGACTTCCGAGTTTGGCCTAATCCAAAGAGGCGCCTAGCCTGCCCATTAAGGCGCCTTCCTGTGAGGTCAAACGGCCCGCGCCAAAGGCGCAGGATGGATCCACGCAGCGGCGTGAAAGACTATGTGAGGCTACCCGTCTTTCTTGAACGTCATCCCGACCGAAGTGGAGGGAGCTTTGTTGTATGGAGGCGGCTTCGCCGCCCTTTTTAGAGGATGGTATTCTCGTATCGCAGACTTCCCCTCTAGGGAAGGTGCCCCGCAGGGGCGGATAGGGTGACTATGGTATGAAAGACAGCTGGGATAAGATTTCCCAGTTACTCTTAACCGCTATGTTGAAATCCGAGAGCTGAGGCTTTTTCGCTCACGGTGAAACGGTGTATGCGTGTGAATGAAAATGGGAAATCTGTCTTTCCGAGGATTGGGCGTGGGGAATTCATATTTCCCATTGCTGCATTTCTATGAACCTGCTAGAGTATAGCTATACAATGATTTCGTCATTCAGGAAGGAGACTCTTTATGGAGCTGATGAACCGGATCCGAGAGCGTGTCGTGGCGTGGCAGAAGAATCGGGTGCGGACGGTCGTATTTCCTTTGGCGGGGAAGCTCTGCGCGGTGGAGACGGTAGAGGGAAAGCGGCTGGGGCAGTGGCAGGTGGACTATGATGGCGACCCGTCGCATTTGAAAGAGTGTTTTCTTTCTATGAAGGCGGCAGGGCTTCGGGATAAGAAGCTGTGGCTTTTGGTGAATGCAGAGGCGCTTAGCTGGAGCAGGAAGCGATATCCGCAGATGACGGAGGAGGAATTTGCCGAATCCATGGAGTGGGAGGCGGATCGCGTCTTTCACACCGAGGAAGCGATCGCCATGGGGCATCGTGTGCTCTCTCATGATGAAGAGGGCTGGGAAGCTCTCTTGCATGCATTGCCGCGCGTGGAGATGGGGGCTTGGGAGATGGGAGCGCATGAGGCGGGGATTACCATTTCCCGTGCATTTCCCGTGACGGATATTCCTTTGAAAGAGGGACCGCACTTTATTCTATATATGCGCCGCCGTTCGGCGATGCTTCTTTTCCGGAGAGAGGGTCTCTGGGAGAGCCGCATTCTGCATCCGGCAGATGAGGGAAAGGCTTTGCTTTTCATGGAGCGTCAGATGGACATGTATGATCTTTCTGCTCTTCCCTGCTTCCTTGTACCGATGGAGAGCTGCGGACTGGAGGAGCGCATGGCGTGGCTTTCTTACATGGAAAAGGAGCTGGCTCTTCTTGCGGCAGAAGGGATAGAGGAAGCGGAGAGCAAGTCCGTCACGCTCGTGACGGAGCATTTGGAGGAAGGCGGATACTGGGATGATGCCATGCGTGTGGTACTTTCTGTAACTCATGCGGGGACGGCATTGCCTCTTCTCATGGGGGCGCGCCCTTTCCTGTCGGAGGAGAATCGGAAGCTTCGCATCGCGCAGGGAGCATGTGCGCTCGGCGCAGCCTTTTTCCTCTTTTCCTGTGCATCCTTTCTTTCGGCTTATCGGATGGATAAGGCGCAGCTGGGCGAGAATGAGGCGCTGTCTCCATTGAAAGTGAAGAGGGCGGAGATGAAAAAGGCGAGTGAGGAGGAAGAAGCTCTGCTTGCGATGTTAAAGGAAGAGGAGGTCAAAGATCCGCACTGGGAGCAGCGTCTGGTACTGCTTGCTGATGGTATGCCGCAAGGTGTCGTGCTATCGGAGATCTCCGCAGAGGGAGAGGATGTCCTTTTGAAAGGGACTTCGCAGAAGACGACCGATCTTTCGAATTTTACAAGTCATCTCACGAGGGCGTGGGGCGGCCTCACGGAGCTGAAGAGTCGGAAAAAGAATGCGCGCACGGGGCTCTTTGAGTTTACCGTCCGCTGGAAAAAAGAAATGACGAGGAAGTCGCCGTAGGTATTGCTTTTATCAATAATGGCAGAAGACGGAGGCGTGGGCAAATGTGATTTGCACATGTCTCCGTTTTTTGTCTTGCAGGTGGTAGGAAAGAAAGGAAGAGATTTTCATAGCGAGAGTGTTTCCTTAAAATGTACTATAGAAAAATTTTTGTCTACATGAAGGAGTGAATGCTAGGTTTTGACTTATACGTCTTCTATAATAATAAAAAGGAGATGAGAAGCATGGAGGAGATCATCGCAGGTCATATACAGGACGAAAGAGTGCAGTCTTTGACAGATCATTTGGACGGCACAATGCGGTTAGCCGAAGGCTTTGGCGCAGGTATGGGACTGGGGGCAGAAGCTGGCCTTTTGGGGAAAATACATGACGAAGGGAAAGATACCGCTGCGTTCCAAGACTATATCCATGGCCGAAAGCACAGACGCGTGGATCATTCGACGGCCGGCGCGAAGTCTTTTTTTGAAAATGGTCATATAGGCTGGCTGCAACTGATAGGTGGCTTTTGTGTGGCAGGACATCATACAGGAATCCCAGACTTGGGAAGCAAGGTGGATTGTGCCGGGACATCTACATTGAATGGACGAATGAAAAAGTGTATCCCCTCGATCAGACATCCGCAGCGATATCTTATCGATAATACATGTCTGGACGTAGATCATCTGAATACATTTATCGAAAATGGAAATGCACTAGATGTTATGATTCTCACGCGAATGCTGTTTTCTTGCCTTGTGGATGCAGATTTTCTGGACACAGAAGCCTTTATGAACAATCAGCCTGTCAGGAAAAATGAGTTTTCTTCTTTAAAAGAAATAGCGGCTATGTTTTGGAGCAGGCTCGAAGAGGATGGATACTTCCGGCCTAAAAATGCCTTAAATGAGAAGCGTTGTGAAATCCTTCATACATGTATGCGGAAAGGGGAGGGGAAACAGGGGCTGTACTCGCTGACGGTACCGACGGGGGGCGGTAAGACGATTTCCTCGATGGCTTTTGCCATGAAGCAGGCCATGAAATGGCAAAAGGAACGGATCATTTACGTAATTCCCTACCTCTCCATCATTGAGCAGACCGCCGACGTTTTCCGTGCTTTTCTGGGAAATCATGCGGTGTTGGAAAGTCATAGCCAGGTCGACTATGATAGTTTGACGGAAGAGGGAAGTGAAGAGGCGGGCAGACTGGCAGAGAGGATGAAACTGGCTGCAGAAAACTGGGAGGCTCCTGTCGTGATCACGACCAATGAGCAGTTCTTTGAGTCTTTGTATGCCAATAAAACATCAAGATGCCGAAAACTGCATAACATAGCAAACAGTGTCATTATTCTTGACGAAGCCCAGATGATGCCGGTCGATTTTCTGAAGCCGTGTCTCCATGTGCTCGAGCAACTGGTTCATTATTATGGCTGTACGGTTGTTTTATGCAGTGCGACGCAGCCGGAGCTGGGGCGTTACTTGCAGAAGAATCCGACAGAAATCATGGAAAATGTGGGAGAACTGTTTCAGTTTTTCAAGCGGGTGACATTCGATATAGATGGCGAAACGGATTATGCTGAGATTGCGAAGGAATTAGATGAATGTGAGCAGGTACTCTGTATCGCTTCTACCAAAAAAGAAGCCGAAAAAATATTTGAACTGCTCGACGCAGAGGCCATGTACCTGTCGACCAATTTATGTCCGGCCCATCGCAGGGAGATCATTCAAGAAATGAAAACTCGCCTGCGGGATGGAAAACCGTGCCGAGTCGTATCGACCAGCATCATTTCTGTCGGAGTTGACATCGATTTTCCCGTGGTATATCTGCAGTATACAGGGCTGGACAGTCTGATCCAGGGGGCGGGCCGCTGCAATCGAGAAGGACGGCAGTCTTTACAACATAGCAGGGCGCATATTTTTTGGACAAAGGAAAGCAAGAAGAGTCCGTTCATGTGCAAAGAAAAACAAGTGACGGATATGGTTCGGAAAAAATACAATGCTGAAGAAATGACCGAACCGTCGGCGATTCGTACCTATTTTGAAAACTGGTACCAAAGCAATGAAGGAAATCTGGATTACCGGGAAATCGAGAAACTGGCTCAGTCACTCAGCTTTGCTGAGATCGGAAAGCAATTTCATCTGATCCATGACAGCACGAAGTCAGTCTTTACACCCTTTGACGAGAAAGCCAGAAACATAAAGGAACAGCTGATGATGGGAAATCAGTCTCGGCAGCTGATGCGGGCCGCCGGGCCGTACATGATCCATGTACGATATTCCAAGGCACAGGGGCAGTCCGATTTCATGAAACTGCTCACGCAGGGGCAAATAGAGATGTTTCCAGGGGATGAGAACCTAGCCTACTTGGTACATACGGAGGACTATGATGCGGAGCTTGGGCTCAAAATCAAGTCTAAAGATGGCGTGGGGATCATGTGGTAAAAAGAAAAGAGGAACATGTATGGCATATGGAGTAAGGATAGAGTGCTGGGGCGACTATGCCTGCTTTACACGACCGGAAATGAAAGTGGAACGAGTATCTTATGACGTGATGACACCGTCTGCGGCACGCGGACTTGTCGAAGCGATCTTCTGGCATCCGGGACTTCGGTATGTCATCGACGAGATCGATGTCATGAGTCCGATCCAGATGACGAATGTCAGAAGAAATGAAGTGAAATCCAAAATCAATGTGTCGAGTATTGCAGGAAACGCCCGACATGGGAAAGCCATGTATCTATGTCCAAAGGAAGACATTCAGCAGAGAGCAGCCTTGATCTTGAAAAATGTCAGGTACTGTATTCATGTACACTTTGAAATGACAGAGAAGGCCAATGCCAGTGATAATGCGGGAAAATTCAGGGAAATGCTCTGCCGCCGTGCGAGAAAAGGCCAATGCTATCATCAGCCGTACTTGGGATGCCGAGAGTTTCCGGCAGGCTTCCGTCTGGTAGAGGATGATGAGACCGTGATCCCTTACCCTGTCACAGATGATACTTACTGCGTTGGTTCACTTATATGAGGAGCTTTGCAAGCAGGGGAAAATTCAAGCAGAAGGATGGGGAGTGGCCAAAGTCACCCACCGCATTCTGCTCGATAAAGAGGGCCATCTTGGGAAAAACAAAATATTCCCCTGTGGAAGACACTCAAGGCGACAGCGAACCCGAATGGCAAAGAACAGGCGGCTTCGCCTCTGATGGCGGGCAGTTTATTCAGAGCCGTGCTGCAGAATACAAAGTATCCTGAGTCTGTATTCCAAAACATCATGCTTCGTGTGTTTGCTGACCGGGATAAAGACGCAGAGGGCGGGAAATCAGCCATTCAGAAAATCAGTCATACCAAGGCAGCTTTTATCAAAGCGTACCTTTTGAAGAATGGTAAAGAACAATGGGAGGGAAAATTACAAATGGCACTCAATGAGAATTGCAATGATATTTCTTATGTATTGGGGCGGATGTTTTTTCTGCTGGAAAATATCCAGCAGAGTGCGAACCCTACGATCAATACCACCATCAAGGAACGGTATTTTAATTCTGCATGTGCGACACCGGCTTCCGTATTTCCCATCCTGTTGAAGCTGGCGAATACGCACCTCTCTAAGCTCGATGAAGGAAAGGCTGTCTATTTTAAAAAGAAAATGGGCGCTTTAATGGATAAAATCATCATGCCGGAGGAGGGCATTCCGTTTCCATCCAGATTGACATTGGAAGAACAAGGCGCATTTATCCTTGGTTATTATCAGGAAACACAGGCAAGATATAAAGGTAAAGAGGAGGAATAAGCAAATGGCAGAAGTGATTCATAACAGATACGATTTCGTGGTTCTTTTCGATGTGACGAATGGCAATCCCAATGGAGATCCGGATGCGGGGAATATGCCGCGCGTAGATCCAGAAACGGGGCTTGGCCTTGTGACCGATGTCTGCCTGAAACGTAAAATCAGAAACTATGTGGAAGCCGCCAAGGAAGATGAGCCTGGGTATCGGATCTACATCAAAGAAAATGTACCGCTGGAACAGAGTGATAAAGAAGCCTTGGCGTATGTAGGCATCGATGATATCAAAACGGCCAAAAAGAAAAATCCGGATGCGGATAGAATGCTGCGAGACTTCATGTGTTCCAATTTCTTTGATATTCGTACTTTCGGGGCTGTCATGACCACCTTTGTGAAAGGCGCTTTGAACTGCGGACAGGTGCGCGGTCCTGTCCAGCTTGGGTTTGCCAGAAGCATCGATCCAATCGCTCCCCAGGAGATTACGTTGACGCGCATAGCGATCACGACAGAAGAAGATGCGCTGAAAAAAAGACCGAAATAGGACGCAAGTTCATTGTTCCTTATGCGCTCTATCAGGCCGAAGGTTACATTTCAGCCAATTTAGCAAGAAAAGTCACACACTTTAGCGAAGACGATCTGAATCTTTTGTGGCAGGCCATCATCAATATGTTCGAAAATGATCATTCGGCTGCGAGAGGAAATATGGCGGTGCGCGAACTCATTGTTTTCAAGCATGCCAGCGAACTGGGGAATGCTCCTTCGTACAAGCTGTTTGAACGAGTACATGTAGCAAGAAAGGATCCGCATACTCCGCCGCGCTCCTACAGTGACTATGAAGTACAGGTCGATACAGAAAATATGCCGCAGGGAGTCACCTGTGAGCGTAAAATATGAGCTACGCGGAAAATGACTACCTGATGATTTCCGGCATTCAGCATTTTATGTTTTGCCGGAGACAATGGGCCTTGATTCACATCGAGCAGCAATGGCAGGAGAACCGGCTGACTGCGGAAGGGGAGGTCATTCATCAGAATGCGCATAAGGATGATTTCATAGAAAAGCGCCCGAGTATACTGGTGACGAGAGGCCTCCGCGTATTTTCTCCCACACTGGGCATCACGGGGCAGTGCGATGTGGTAGAGTTTTTATCTTCTGAGGAGGGCGTACCGCTTCACGGACACAGAGGGCTTTGGCAGGCAGTACCAGTGGAGTACAAAAGGGGCAAAGATAAAGAAGATGATTCAGATATTTTTCAGCTCTGTGCCGAAGCCTTGTGTCTGGAAGAAATGTTACACTGCCGGATTCCATACGGATCTCTTTACTACCACGAAATACGGAGACGGCGAAAGATCGACCTTGATGAGGATATCAGGAGCAGAGTGAAGTCGGCTTTGAGAGAAATGCACGAACTGTTTCTCAGAGGGTACACGCCAAAAGTCAAAACTTCCAAGAAGTGCCAGTCCTGCTCCCTGAAGGGACTTTGCTTACCTAAGCTGTGCCGCACTCAGTCGGTGGCAGACTATATGGCAAAATCTCTGGGGGAGGAACGGTTATGAGAAAACTGCTCAATACGCTTTTTGTCAATTCAGAAGATTTGTATCTGTCTTTGGATAATGAAAATGTGGCAGCTTGGAAAGGAAACGAAATCCTTCAGCGAATACCGCTGATGAACTTGGAAAACATTCTGTACTTTGGATACAAAGGTGCGAGCCCTGCGCTTCTTGGTGCCTGCGTGAAGCGGCATATCGGATTTTGCTTTCTGACACCGCAGGGAAAGTTTCTGGCGCGCGCTCAGGGACTGACCGCTGGAAATGTGCTTCTCAGAAAAGAACAGTATCGTATATCCGAAGAAGAGCCTCGTGGTCTTGCCATTGCGCGTACCATGATCGCAGGAAAAATTCTAAATAGCCGTACCGTGCTTATGCGCTTCCTGCGGGACCATCCACTGTCAGTCGATGCGACTTCTTTTCAAGCCGTCATTCAGGATCTGCAAGACTCTGCTCGGGAGGCTGTCAAAGCAGATTCGCTGGATCATCTGCGCGGAATAGAAGGAAATGCTGTCGTGTCCTACTTTTCTCTTTTTGATGCGCTCATTTTGAATGACAAGAAACACTTCTATTTCCATGGCAGGAATAAACGGCCGCCGCTTGATCGAGTGAATGCATTGCTTTCCTTTGCCTATACACTCCTTGCCCATGACTGTGCTTCTGCCATAGAAGCGGCCGGCATGGACTCCTACATCGGTATCCTGCATAGAGACCGCCCCGGGCGGCAGTCATTGGCATTGGATCTCATGGAAGAGCTTCGAAGTGTATATGCCGATCGATTCGTCTTATCACTGGTCAATAACAGAGTCCTTTCTGCGCAGTGATTCCAACTGATGGAGGATGGCGTCGTTTTGCTGAATGCAGTGGGACGTAAGACTTTTCTTAGCAAATGGCAGGAGCGGAAGAAGGAAACATTGACACATCCATTCCTCGGCGAGAAAATATATTGGGGATTGATCCCTTATGTGCAGGCATTGCTGCTGGCCCGTTACCTTCGTGGAGACCTAGATGGGTATCCGCCTTTTCTATGGAAGTGATGACATGCTTCTTGTGATTACCTATGATGTAAATACCACGACACCCGCAGGACAGAAACGCCTTCGGAAAGTAGCCAAATGCTGCGAAGCTCATGGCCAGCGGGTACAGAATTCCGTCTTTGAGTGTCAGGTGGATGAGGCGCAGGCTGTCTCACTTCGTGCCACACTGGAAATGCTGATGGACAAGGAGTCTGACAGCATACGGTTCTATAATCTGGGGAACCGATACCAGTCTAAGGTGAAACACGTAGGTGCCAAGCCGGGATATGATCCGAATGAAACTCTGATTCTCTGATTTTTTGTGCGCGAAGTAGTAGCACACATGGAGACAATGGGCGAAAAACACGCATTCTTAGAATAGAGAAAATGCGGTTCGCGCAAAGTACTCCATTTTATGCGGTCATTGCTGTATGCTTTGACTGTACTGTCGCTCCCCATGCGGGGAGCGTGGATTGAAATTGCTAACTAAACCACTACTATTTAAGATAGTATCTGTCGCTCCCCATGCGGGGAGCGTGGATTAAAATACGCGGTAGCTGTCAAGCGACCATCACAGGGAATGTATTGGGATGGCAGATGGTGCATCTCTGGTGTTATTCCTTATTTGACTGCGATTGGCGGAAGGGATGCGGTTTAATATTCAAGAAAACGCGATGACTGAAATCGCGCTTTTTTATTGCACAAACCCGCTCTAAGACGGTATAATAATAAATAACTGTAGGCTGAGAGAGTATGGCTTTGTGGTATCCGGGACGCTATGTCAGAGAAGATTTTGAGAGAGTGTCTGGTACTCGCAGTTCAACTTCTGTAGTGAAACTGATTTCCTATAAGGAGGGCATGATGATGAAAATGAAAAGACTGGTGGTCTGTGCACTGGCGGCGGCGATGATCGGTGCAGGCGCATTGACGCAGGTATCGGCTTTCAATCTGGGCAGTGTCCTTGGCGGTGTGGTCAAGGTCGGCGGTATTGCGATACTGGTCGATAAATATGGCGCTTCTATCAATAGCGCGATCAATTCGGTCATGATGAAAGAAGGCACCGGCACGAATTACGCCACGAAGGTGGTGCCGATCGTCAGCATTGGAAATAAAGGATATATCGGGGCCGCGCAGGTCATCGGCGATGCTGATCAGGTAGAGAAGGTGAAGGCGGTCGGGCAGCTGGAGATCAGCTGGAATGACAAGCTGTTCCGTATCAAGGGGCTCATCCCGATGGATAGTGTAAATCCGACCTCGTTCTCCCGTGTGCAGGGCGTTGGCGTGTCGGCAGTGATCGATGTTCGGGTGTGATGGGCGCTGGAAAAGACCGGGAGACCAAGCGGCTTATGGATGGGAGGACCTGTTTTTGCATAGTCCTTCGGATATAGCCCGGCCTTCATAAGATGAGGCGGTCACCTGAACCATGAACTTTTACTATTTGATTATTTTCGGAGGAATATATGAGAAAAGCATTACTGGCAGCAGGATTGGCTGCATTGATGGCGATGCCTGTCATGGCAGAGGATGTGGCAACGCTGGCGGAAAAGATCGACCGTGTAGATGAAGTCCTCTATGGTTCGGTGCAGAGCGGGTCTCTCATCGGCCGTGCGGATCAGGCCGATAATGTGATCTACGGCGTGGGGAATACATCGGCGAGCGGGCTTGACAACCGTATCGACAATCTGTATGCGGATGTGGTGAGAAATGACAACGATCGCACTCCGGCGATTTCGAACCGCATGAATGCGATGGAATACTATCTGACGGATGAGATCAGCACGGATAATCTGACGGTCCGCATGGATAATCTGGAAAAAGCGGTGTTGGGCGAAGCGAAGAAGGGGGCTTTGGATGAACGTATGCAGAGCCTGGAGCAGGCAGTCTATGGAGACCAGCACTATGAAATGAAGACGGTCGAGCTGCCGGCGGATACGGTTTTCAAAGTGGCACTGAATGATGATGTGGGCAGCAAGACGAGCCAGGTCGGAGATCCGGTCTCCTTCACGGTACAGGAAGATGTGCTGGTCGGCGATGTGCTGGTATTGCCGCGCGGCACACAGGGCCGTGGCGTGGTGACGGAAGTCAGCCGCCCGAAAAGCTTTGGTCGCAGCGGCAAGGTCGATGTCTCCTTCGATCAGGTATTCTCTGTGGATGACGAAGCGATCCCGACTGTGCTGGGACCGGAGGCCAAGGAAAAGCTGAAGATGGAAGCAGCGGCTGTCGGTGCGTCCACCATTGGTGCGCTGGCTCTGGGACCGATCGGTCTTGTGGGCGGGCTTTTCGTCAAAGGTAAGAATGCTGTGCTTCCTGCTGGCAGCGAGCTCTATATCCAGACGGCACAGCCTGTCACGACGAAGGGGCTGGTGCTCCGTGAAGGGGCGCCGCACATTGTCCTTCGTAAGCATGTCGCGCGCACAGCTTCTGCTGCCAGCATAGCTGCGGCAGAGGATAATCAGGTAGCAGCGACGGCTGTGACGGAGACCGCATCTCCTGCGCCTAAGGCAGAAATCAGCGACAGTGCGAAAGCGGAGCTGGAAGCAGCTCGTGAAAAGGATTCTACAGTAAAGGAAACGGCAGACTCCGCCAAGACCAATAATGAGGCAGCTTCTGTCGTAATCATGAGAAATGAGTAATACAAACTGGAAAAAGGCGGTGCTTCTTTCTGCCCTTCTGCTGCCTTCGCTGGCGGTGGAAGCGGCGGAGGCACCTGTTTCCCCAAGGCTGCCGTCAGAGGATACCACCCCTGTGGAGTATTCCGTCAGTGATGGTGTACTGCGTCCTTCCTATGAGGGGGAGGAGACACGGGAAACGGCCCAAAAGGATAAAGATAAGAAAAAGAATAAGGAAACGGCGGATGCCGGGATTTCCAAAGAGCATCCGGCTACGGTTGTGGCGGATAAAATGCGCTACAATGATACCACGGGAGAAGTGGCAGCTTTCGGGCGCGTAGAGATCAAGCACATGATGGATACCTACCAGACTGAGTATGTCTATGGAAATACGATCTCTCAAAAGTATGTCGTCCCGGGGGAGCTTGTCTGGAAGAATCCGACGACGGATCTCAAGGCGGCGCGCGCTGACTATGACGCGAAGGCCGCTGTCGGACATTTCGAAAAGGTGTCCGGCTGGGACAGCGGGACGTACTATTTTCAGGGCGAAAGCGGTACATATGACAAGAATGCCAATCACATAGTGATCGAGCATGGCTACTTCACGACGAAGCATGCGGTGGCGAAGGTACCGGATTATCGCATCGAAGCGGACTCCATCGATATTTATCCGGGGGATAAGTATATCGCGCATAATGTGAGACTCATGGCGAAGAATACGGTCCTTGTGACGCTTTCGACGTACAAGGGTTCCCTTCAGAAGAAGCGGGGCAGCCCGTTCACATTGATTCCACGTCCGGTGTTTGACAGTGATAATGGCTTCGGACTGCATAACCGGATCGAGATCCCACTCGATGCGGATATGAATCTGACGGCGTACATGGAAAACTGCTGGTACACGAAGGCAGGATACAAACCGGATGTAGGTGTGCGCTATCAGACGCCGGTTGGCGGCTTGAATTTCCACTATGCCGAAGAGGAAAGCAGCACGAATGATGACGGCGGTATCTGGGTCAAGAAACGGCCGTCGCTGGAATTTGACTCGAAGCATTTTTACCTCGGTGGTTCCCGCTTCTACGTGGGCGCGAAGGGGGAAATCGGTTACTGGGAAGAAGACGGGGTCAAAGGACAGCATAAGAGCTATGACGTTTACCTTTCCAGTGATCCATGGAAGCTCGGGAAATTCATGCGCTTTTCATGGCGCGCCGGCTATATGAGAGACTACTACAGCTATAACGGCGGGAACATCCGTAAAAACACCTATTATAGTCTGGGGCTTTCCGGCGGTTACCGCAGCGTGCAGAGCTGGATCTATTATACGGATCGTGAAATCAATGGCTTTACGCCGTATCGCTATGACTCGTACACCAGTGATAAGCCGCTCGACTTTGGCGTGCGCGTGCAGCCGACGAAGAATGATGCTTTTAGTCTGGCTTGGACGGTCGATACCAAGTATGGCCGCCTGAACCATCGCTGCTGGACTTACTATCGCGACATGCATTCTTTCTATGCATGGATCAGCTACGATGATATTGAAAAAGAAACCCAGTTCATGCTGATGCCGAAGGACTTCAGGTTCTAGTAGCTAGTGACTAGTGACCAGTCACCAGTCACTTATATTTGGAGGTCACCATGGAGGCCAGAAAGAAATGGGCACTGCCGCTGGGGCTTGCCAGTGTGGTACTTCTGATCCTCTGGGGTGCGCTGGGCGTGGGGACGGCATCGAAACTGTTTCCTGAG
Organism: uncultured Dialister sp.; assembly: GCA_900543165.1. Lineage (GTDB taxonomy): Bacteria > Bacillota > Negativicutes > Veillonellales > Dialisteraceae > Dialister. The sequence goes on from UQQQ01000011.1 coordinate 13,608, forward strand.
AAGCCAAAGGCGATGCCTTCCGTGACTGCTTCAGAGGGGTCTTCTTCCTTTTCGGCGCTTTCGCAGGAAGAAAGCCGCCGCGTCTATGATGCGTCATCCTATGTCAGGGGAAAGCCGCTTGCTGATCCCTTTCACATGGAGGCGATGACAGAAAAGGCGATACCTGTAGAAACCGCAGGTACATCCTTGCCTGCGGTAGCGCCTCGCATGGCGCATTCCTCTGCCGGAGCAGCAAAAGAGAATAGGCCGTATGCCTCTGATGTGCCTCGTCTCATGGGCGTCATGTCATTTGGCAGTGAGAAGCGAGCAGTCATAGAGGTTCATGGGGTGACGTATACGGTCAAAGAAGGAGAGCAGGCAGGACTATGGAATGTTTCCAGTATACAGGGAAAGACAGTCACACTCGCCAGTGCTTCCGGCGTTTTAACGATCAGCACCCGCTGATAAGAACGGCGGGTGCTGTTTTTTGCTGTGCCTTTTTGCTTTGCACAGGTATTTCTGCCCAAGCGCTGGATCTGGATACCAGCGCACATGAGACGATGGCCGAAGAGCTTTCCTCCCGCGATCTCCGGATGCCGGAGAAAAAGCCGGATGAGGCCATTGTACGGGTGGCGCCAGCCCCGGAGGAGAAGAAGGTCAGCCTGCATGTGAGCGACGCTCCTGTGGCGGAGGTACTGCGGGGACTCGCGGAGATGACGGGAGAGAATGTCATTTTCTCTTCTCATGTGAAGGAGCGGGTCACGGCCAGTCTGGATGATGTGACGCCGGAAGAAGCGATGACATCCATCATGGCGGCCTGCGGACTCGCCGGACGGAAAGAGGGGACGACGCTCATTATTTTTTCCGCAGTATCGGAGAAAGAGTCCGGCATCTTTGCGAAATCCTACCGTCTTTCTTATGCGAATGCCAAAGAAGCTGCTGAAAGCCTGACGGATATGGTGTCCAAGGGCAAGGTGTCTTATAACCAGTCGGCCAATACCGTGCTTGTGAGTGGGACGCCGGCCGAGCTGATGCAGGTGGAGTCGCTCCTTCGGGGCATGGATATTCCCGAAAAGCAGGTCAAGGTGGAGGCAGAAGTCATCGCAGTCAATAAAAGCTCGGCCAAAGAGCTCGGGCTGGACTGGAATTTCAAAAGCCTCACCGGCAGCGCGGACTATGACCGTGACAGCTGGACAGAGCAGCACTATGTACTGGGGGAAGATGGAAATATCAAGTACGACAGTGATGGAAATCCCAAGATCCGAAACATTGAAAAAAGCGGCTGGAACGTCACGATCCCTGATGGCTACGCCGGGATCTCCTATGGACGTGCGCCGGGCGGGCATCCCTACACCTTCTTCTTCCAAGCAAATCTGAATGCGCTGGTCACCAAAGGCAAGGCAAAAGTACTGGCCAAGCCGCACGTCGTCACGATGAATGGCAGGAAAGCCGACATCCTGATCGGGAGCCGCATCCCGGTCATCGTAGAGCATATGGAAAATGGCGTGAAGACCACGACGACAGAGTACAAGGACGCCGGCATCAAGCTCACATATACCCCCATTATCAGTGCGGACAATGAGATCACCGCTGATGTGGAAGCAGAAGTCTCGACGCCTTACCTCGTCCCTGAGATGAAAGCGTACCGCATCATCACGCGCTCGGCGAATACGATGGTGCGTCTGGCATCCGGGCAGCTCCTGGCTATCGGCGGTCTCATCGATAAAGAGGAAGGAAAGACCTTCCGCAAAGTACCTATTTTAGGAGACATCCCGCTTCTGGGAAAACTCTTCCAAAGTCATGGGAAAAGTCTGGAGGAGTCAGAAATCATTATACTTATCAGGGCGGATGTCATCGAGTGAGATGCAGGCTCATGGGAGAAAGCCGAGCCGAACGCCCTGCCGAACCTGCAGCGCCTTTGGGGCAATGACAGCAAGGGACGCATGTCCCGATGCGGCCCCCTGAACCATACACCTCGATCCTTATCCTTACATCATATATTGGAGCAAAAACATGGCAATTCTACGTATCAACGGTCTGTCGAAATCCTTCGGCATCAAGACCGTCTTTGAAAATGTGTCCTTTGACATCCGAAGCGGGGAACGCATCGGTCTGGTCGGTGCGAATGGCGCGGGCAAGACGACGCTCCTGAAATGCATTCGCGGTGATGAGGAATACGATAAAGGCTCCGTCAAGGCGAGTGACGGTGCCATCATCGGCTACCTCCGTCAGGATTTCAATTACACCTCCCATACCATCCGCGAGGAAATGGAGGAGGCGTGGCGGGATGTCCTCTTTTATAAAGATCGCATCGAAACGCTGACGAAAGAGCTCGAGCAGCACAAGGACGATGAGAAGCTCATTGAGCAGTATGGCAAGGCGGAAGAGCGATTTGAATTTTTAGGCGGCTACGATTATGAGTCGATGACGAAAAAGATCCTGACCGGGCTCGGCTTCAGAGAGGAGGATTGGGACAGAGACATCCACGCCTTCTCCGGCGGGCAGAAGGTCCGTATCAACCTTGCCGCCGCCTTCGTGCGCCATCCGGATTTCCTTCTCCTAGACGAACCGACGAACCACCTCGACATGGGCATGCTCGAGTGGCTCGAAGACTACCTGCGCTCGTACAAAGGCGGGATCCTCATGATCTCCCATGACCGCTATTTTCTGGATGCAGCGGCGACGGGGATCATCGATCTGGAGAACCATCATATCCGAAGCTTCCGCGGAGGCTACTCGCGCTATCTGGAGACAAAGACGAACCAGGACAAAGCCTACCAGAAGGCTTATGACAAGCAGCAGGAGCACATCAAGGAAACAGAAGAGTATATCCGACGCTACAAGGCAGGCATCAAGGCGAAGCAGGCGCGCGGCCGCCAGTCACAGCTGAACCGCCTCGAGCGTCTCGATAAGCCTGTCCATCAGGCGACGCTCCGTTTCCACTTTGATCCACCGCAGGAATGTGCGGAGAAGGTGCTCGACATCGTGCGTGCGAAAGCCTCCTACCAGGATCATCTGATCTTTGAGGATCTGAACCTTCACATCAAAAAAGGGGAGGTACTCGGCCTCATTGGCCCGAATGGCGCGGGCAAGACCACGCTCCTCAAACTCATCACGGGAGAAAAGACGGCAGACAGCGGCATCATCCAGCTCGGCAATAATGTGAAGATGGGCTACTACTCGCAGGAGCAGGAGCGCCTCCACCCCGAGCTTTCCGTCCTTGACGAAGTGCGTGACACCTTCAATTTTGGGGAGAAGGAAGCCAGAAATATCCTCGGCATGTTCCTGTTCCGCGGCGATGACGTATTCAAGCAGGTCGCCATGCTCTCCGGCGGAGAGAAGGCACGTCTCTCGCTCCTGTGCCTCTTTCTCGAGAAACCGAATTTCCTCATCCTCGATGAACCGACGAACCATCTCGATATCCCTACGAGGGAGATCATGGAGCAGGCCATCCAGGCTTTCGGCGGTACCTCGCTCGTCGTCTCGCATGACCGCTATTTCTTGGACAAGATCACGACCCGCATCGTAGAAATGGAACATGGAAAGCTCACCGAGTACCTCGGGAACTACAGCTACTATAAAGAGAAAAAGCTCGACCTCGAAGCCTTTGAAAAAGACCGCAACGGGGAAGAGACTGTAGAAGAAGAGCCGGAGGAAGATAAGACTGCGCCTGAGAAGGAACACCAGAAGAAGCAGGAAGCCTCGGCCGTAGAAAAGGAAAAGCTCAGCCATGTGGAAATGGAGATCGGCCGCCTCGAAGCGACCGTCAAGATGTACACCGCGCAGATGAGCATGGATCCGGACAACTATGCAGATCTCGCCGCCGAGTACGACGAAGCACAGAAGAAGCTCGAAGCTCTCTATGAGAAATGGGACGAGCTCGCCGCGAAGATGGATTAAATGCAAAAGACGCCTCTTGTGGGCGTCTTTTTTGATTTGAAATGAGAAATGGTGGTGCGGAGAAAACGCTATTTTAACAATAGCGCGAGCCAACCCTGCCTCGCTGCGCTCGACAGCCCCTTCTAAAGGAAAGAGCGAGGAACGGAATAAACTGGGAAAAAGAGATCAAACATCGTAAGTCTGCAACCCGCTGCAAAGTGGACGATCCTTTCTTGATGTCAAGAGGTATTTCGGCTATGTCAAGGTAGTGTATCGAGGTCTTGCTAAAAACTTTAACCGCTTTAACATGCTGTTTGCCAGCGGAAATCTGCTGACGGTTCACAGAGACAGACGGGGAGCAGAGCTTTGTGTGGGATAAGTGCGCCCTGAATCTGTGGAAAAAGCAAAAATTTATGGTCGAAAAGGCGCAAATTTTGCATTTTCTCTAAGATGTTCACAGCTTTTGTGCTAAAAAAATGCCTGTGATTAACAGACGACTGTAGCAGACACTATCTAATCAGCGTTTCCTTAGCTATTCAGTTGATTGTTTTTGGCAACCAATTCCTTTGTTGCTGTAATTTTTCGATCACTATAAAGGACAACTTCCTTGATTGCAAGTTTTTTGATTGCAGATATGAATGTGTCCATAAATGCAAAATCAATTTTGCCATTCTTTTTGGGCAATTTGATGCCTTTGTTTTTTACAACATTCCAACCGCCAAGTTTGTTCTTATAAGAATAAATCGGTAGGTCGGTTACTTTGTTAATGCACATGACCATGAACAGGTATTGATTCGGTGAGAGTTCAACTTTTCCGGATTTCCAGCGAATAGCATAAGCATCAGACAAAACGGTAAAATCTCTTGACTGATAATAAGCTCTGTAGACATCGCTGTTGGAAGGAATAGAAATTACATTGCTCAATACAGTTGCCCCAGTTTTGGGCGCATAATAGTTCAAACCTTGATTTTGAAAACTCGAAGTCAGGCATGGCAGAATATAATCGTCCGTGGGCTGCTTGGGTAATTCCTTCGCCTTGTACGGTAATTTTTTTGTTGCTACTTTTTCAAAAAGATCACCTATGGTATATGTACCCCAATTATCATTGTCGAGTTCAGTAAATCCTCGAAGAGCGTCAAGCTCTTCAGCCGACAATTCATAATTGTCGTATCCGCTTACTGTCAAGTAAGCGGATAGCTCAGCTACCCGCTGAGCTTCCAGCTCAGCTACCAATGATTCCATAAAACCAAAGTCGATTTCGCCATTATTTATAGGCAACATCATTTTGAAATTGAGGCTCTGGGAACTTCTAAGTTTTTTACCATAAGAGAATTTGCCATTCAGTGCTTTTTGCATTGCAACAGCAAAAAACAACATAACACCTCTGGAATATTCAATTCTGTCGTTCCAATATACACCGGTGTCATCGCCGGCACCAAAAGCATAATCACGATAGAATGTATTACCAAAGATATCGATTGTAATTGAGTTTTTAGGGAAAGATGCAACTGGATTTGATATATAATTGACGACACCTGTATTGGTAACGCCTGCCATAACAAAAGGAATATCTCCCGGAAGTTGATCTTCTTTTTTCAAACGCCGCCCTTGTTCGATTCTGTTAAATATGTGCTGGAACTCATATTCGCCCCACTTAACCGTCCTCAGCTTCTCGTTAAGTGAGGCTGTTATTTTCCCAGGCGGTCGTCCTCTATCGGCTGATTTTTCAAAAGCGTTGATACTTCCCATGCAAGATAATCGCTCACAGTCCTTTTGAAATCGTCCAATGTGGGCTTAGTATCAATCGGTGCGGTTTGATTCCAGTCATTTCCGTTATTAGGATCGATGTGGCCTTCGTAGTAGTCTTTCTCAGTAAAAATACTAAGTTTCGATTTACCAAATCGCACCAGATCCACGACTTCCTGATAGCGTTCTTTTGCTTTATCGGTATCAAACAAGTTCTTGCTTGCTTTTTTGCGATCGGAACGGGTATATCCGTCGTTAGAAAAATCAATGAATTTTACCACATCGTCTTTTTGATGCGCTTCGCCAACACGGAAAACGTACACATTGGTCTGAACACTCGATTTTCCGATAAATAAGTCTATCGGCATTTTGATGCTTGTCAGAAGTGTGCTGTGAGTCAGAATACTCTTGTTGTATTCCGTTGCTTTACCAGAGCCTGCGGAGTTTTGAATAATAATGGCTGCATAGCCCTTGTCCATCATGGAAAGAGCCTTTTCAACGAAGATCATTCCGTTGCCCTCCGCAGAATACGGCGGGTTCAAAATAAATGCGTCCGCAGGGAACTTCTCATCAGTTTTGCCGAAACCATAATGACCATCAAAATTCAAGGAGTCCTTGTTCAAAATATTGGAGCTGCCGTCGCCCATCATAATCATGTTGAGAACAGCAAGCATATAAACATTAGACAGGATTTCCAGACCTAATAACTGGTTTGCTTTAATTTCCGCTGACTTGCGTGCTAATTCTTCGGGCGATTTAATTTTCTTCTTGGCATCAGCCAACATTTCATTCATAGCGGCTACCAGCAGACCTGCCGAACCTGTAGCAAAGTCCCAAACAAAAGAGTCCTTGTTTACTCTTGCGAGGCGGCACAGAAGTGTCGCAACATAAGGCGGAGTTAAAACAACATCGTTAAGTTGATCCTGCGTAAAGCCAAGCCATGAATACATTTCGTTGAACAGCTTCCCAGTAAAATCTGTATTTAAGCCAATTTTGTAGTAAACGCCAAGGTCGTCAACAATCTTGATAAATACTCGTTTCAGCTGGCTTTCGCCATTTTCTGCTTTGGTGATGTTGTCGGTAGTCAGCGTATTTTGCAGAGTTCGCACAATCAGGTCTTTCTTGTCTTTAGGAAGCTTTTTGGCATCCAGGAAGGACTCGATTTTACGAATCATAATATCGCCATCCGTATTATTTTTTTCGTTAGACGATTTCAAATCAGCTTTGGTAAGCGGATATACATTATTTTCCACATCGCCAAGGGTAGCCATAATAGAAGCAACAACAAGATAAACACGGTCATTCTCACTCAGCCCCTTTTCGCTTTTGAAAATATCATTATTCAGTTTAACAAGGCTTGTAATAATTTCCTGTTCTCTGCGTTCCTTTAGTTTTTCAATTTCTTCCTGGGGGAGCGATAATTGTTTAACCTTCTCGATAAATGCAGAGAAGTGCTCTTTTTTCAAGAAGGAGAGATCGGTATACTCATCTACCTTTTGACCAATACCAAAATTACTCTTGGCAACATAGTAAACGCCGATTAAATGCTTAAGATTTCCGCTTGCATCCTTATAGCCCGTAACACCAATGGCAATAACATCAGTATAACTTGTGTAGTGCAGAACTGCATTAGAATAGTGAACTGCACCGTTTACCGCATAAGAGTTGATATTTGTATAATCAGGTTGGTTCTTTGCGTTTCTGTTTGCAACATTTCCTTCAGTATCCAGCTTTACAAGCTTATCTTTGTATCCTTTGTATTCAATCAAAATCGGATAGTATTTCCCATCATTGGCTTGTAGGAGTAGCTTTGCATCAGGGCGATTGCCACCCTTGCCGCCGTTTTTTGAAAAATAATCATTTAGGGCCTGATCAATTTCTGTGTTTAAGGACTCCTGCTCCAATTTATAATCTACTTTATATGATTTGAGCCAACTGTTTACCAAATCAGCAATATTCGGTTCAACGGATTGTACTGTTTTTTTAGCCATTTTTATTTCTCCTCATCCGTGAATTCTAAAATATTGTCAACTCCGCAGTTGAGAGTTTTGCAAATCTTCTCAATGCTATCTAGAGAAATATAATTGTCACGCTTGATGCGGGTAATAATATTGGCACTAAAGCCTGCTTTCTCCATCAATTCGGCATTGGTCATGCCTTTATCGAGCAACAGGTGAAATAATTTTTTGTAGGTTACAGCCATAGCGAATCCCTCCTTACAATAAAAATTATCATATCACGAAATCGTGAATTTTTTCAATGTGTTTGCATGGATTTGTTTTCCGCTCACTCAGAGAACAAATGAGGGGGCTTGTGCCACCTTGAACCCACGTTCCTCTTGGTATTTATATTATCGCGACAAACTATATCATGGGATTTGACGAACGATTCAAAGAAAACAATCCGCACTTCGTGCAGGAAGACGCAGCAGAAGCCGCTAAAAACGGCTGCCTCGCCGAACGTGTGAATGCGCACTTTGGCGTATAAGAAAGACAATAAAAAGGCCTTGCCCGAACGGGCAAAGCCTTTTTTGCATGCCAAAAGACGCAGCACGATAGATAGCGATCCATGGAGGCATTCCCTGCAATCTGGCACCAGCGCATTTCACGGTTCATGTCGTACAAGTACGGCTAAACTTCGCTCTAGGGTTTGTCGTGGAGGCGAATCCTGCATGGGATGCTTCTTCGCCATGCTGCGTCTTTATGTGGTTTGTGTCTGACTCACCTTCCGGCGGCTAGCACGCTTTCGGGCGGGAGGAGGGATATCGGATCCGCCATCAGCTCATTCACGCCGTCCCCTTCCTATAGGTCAGTGCACGTGGGGACACGGAGATAAGCTTTTGGCTCCCGGGAAGATTTTCCTCTCTCCATCAAATAATATCGGGGAAATTTTTTCTTTTTACACGGTTTTGATTTTTGAAAAGTATGGGGAAAGCGGCATCCCCATATCATCAGCCTTCCTTCCATGGGGAAGGCTGAAAGATGGCAGCTTCGCCACAATTTTTATGGATGGTCAGCGGGAGACTAGAGAAGGCGCCAGTCCGTCCAACCAAGGCGAAGCCAACCCCGTCTCGCTGCGCTCGTCTGCCCCTTCCAAAGGAAGGGGCGAGAATATGGGAAGTACGCATAAAAAACGGCGCGCAGCACCGCACCTTCCCCGTTGAACCCATTGAATCCCTTGAACCCGTTGCCCCTACCCGTTTTTTATGAAAAATTATTTTCCTACTCTTGCGTAGACGTGGTATAATAAATTGTATTTCCGAATATGTGATAGCTTGATGGTTTCACCATGCGGTGAAGTCATCATCATAAAAAGTGCGCCTAGGCGCAATAGGTTGCCCGAGGGGGAAAAGGAAAGAAATGAAAAGAGAAGATATCCGCAACATTGCCATCATCGCTCATGTCGACCATGGTAAGACGACTCTGGTCGATGCCATGCTGAAGCAGAGCCATATTTTCAGAGATAACCAGAAGGTCGCAGAACGCGTCATGGACTCGAATCCACTGGAACGTGAACGCGGCATCACGATCCTGGCGAAAAATACCTCTGTCATGCATGACGGTGTGAAGATCAATATCGTCGACACCCCAGGGCATGCGGACTTCGGCGGTGAAGTCGAACGTATCCTGAACATGGTCGATGGCGTACTGCTCCTCGTCGATGCTCATGAAGGCCCGATGCCGCAGACGAAGTATGTCCTCAGAAAAGCGCTGGAACATAAGCTGAAGCCGATCGTCGTCATCAATAAGATCGACCGCCCGGATCAGCGTATTTCCGATGTCGAAGGCGAGATCCTCGAGCTCTTCATGGAACTCGATGCGGACGATGACCAGCTCGATTTCCCGCTGCTCTATGCATCGGCTAGAAGTGGTATCGCCAAGCTCCATATGAATGACGAAGGAAAGAATCTGGATCCGCTCTTTGATGCGATCCTCAAGTATATCCCATGCCCGGAAGGCGATCCGGATGCCGGCCTGCAGGTCATGGTCACCACGCTCGAAGCGGATGACTACCTCGGCAAGGTCGCTATCGGCCGTGTGACCCGCGGTACCGCGAAGCAGGGGATGCCGGTCGCTATCACCGATGGCGAAAAGATCAGAAGCGACCATATCGGTCAGCTCTTCCACTGGCAGGGCATGAAACGTACGCCTGTCGATGAAGCGAAGGTCGGCGACATCATCGCTATGGCCGGCTTCAAAGATATCAATATCGGTGAAACGGTCGCTGATGCGACGAATCCGGAAGCACTGCCGGCGATCCACATCGACGAACCGACCCTGTCCATGGTATTCCATGTCAATAAGAGCCCATTTGCCGGCCGTGAGGGTGACTTCGTCACTTCCCGCCATATCCGTGCCCGTCTCTACAAAGAAATCGAAACCAACGTGGCTCTTCGTGTAGAAGACACGGAAACATCTGATGCATTCAAGGTCTCCGGCCGCGGCGAGCTCCACCTCTCCGTCCTGATCGAGACCATGCGCCGTGAAGGCTTCGAACTCGAAGTCTCCAAGCCGCAGGTCATTTTCAAGGAGATCAACGGACAGAAGTGCGAACCGCTCGAACGTCTGACCATCGAAGTACCGCAGGAATTCATGGGCGCTGTCATGGAAGGCCTTGGACCGAGAAAAGCAGAAATGATCTCCATGGAAGAACTCGCAGGCTACATGAAGATGGAATTCTCCATCCCGGCCCGCGGCCTCATCGGCTTCCGTAATGAACTCCTGACCACCACCCGCGGCACAGGTATCCTCTACCATGTCTTCCAGGGCTATGCGCCATACAAGGGTGATATCCCGGGCAGAACCAGAGGCTCCCTTGTGGCTTTCGAATCCGGCACCACCACCGCATACGGCCTGAACTCTGTCCTCGACCGGGGCGAGCTTTTCCTGGAACCGGGCGTCGAAGTCTATGAAGGCATGATCATCGGTGAAAATACCCGTGATCAGGATATGGATGTCAACCCATGCAAAAAGAAACATCTGACCAATACCCGTGCCTCCGGCTCTGATGATGCCATCAAGCTGCCGCCATGCCGCAAGTTCACGCTGGAAGGGGCGCTCGAATGGATCAATGATGATGAACTCGTCGAAGTCACTCCGGAAAGCATCCGCATGAGAAAGATGGTTCTTTCCCGTCAGGCTAGATATAAGAGTGCCAATGTAAAGAAAAGCCAGCAGTAATCGCTGAATAAAAAAACGAACCCGCAAGGGTTCGTTTTTTATTTGGAGGGAAATGAGGAATGAAGAATGGTGATGCGGCGCATCATACAATGAAAGCGTTGCGGATTATTGGAATCACGTAAAATGCGTCGCCCCTTGGAGAAGGGGCAGGCCGAAGGTCAGGGATAGACTGCCTCGAAGAGGCAGATTTCTGCAGAACGGTCGGTAGGTTGCTTGAGGATCACTGAAAAACGATTCACGCAGATGGGACGCTGACAGCTACGTAGAGTTGCGCTTCTGCGGGGCACTCTATCCGGCGCCGTTGGCGCGACCCCTCTCCAGGGGTCTGCTCAGCTTGCGAGAATTTCCTAGTCCCTAGCTACTAGTCACCAGTCACTCATTTTTTCCATTCATCACCACCACGTCTCCCGCTTCGAGTACGGTATCTCCTTTCGGGATGATGACTTCTCCCTGCCTTAGGATGAGGACAACAAGATGACCGTTGGGGAGGTGGAGAGAGGAGAGGCTCTTCTGGTAATAGCGGCTCTTCTTCGTGACATGGATCTCCGAGAGGGCAAGACCTGTGACAGGAGCGACGCTCAAAGCGGAAAGGACGAGCGTATCTCCGGCAGAGAGCCTCGTGTCGCCATTCGGGATGATTTTCTCGGCGCCGCGGGAAAGAAGGATGGCGAGCGTTTCAGGAGGGAATGCGATCTCCGAGAGTGCCTGCCCGCACCACGCATGCCCCGCGGGCAGGGGGAACTGTATGAATTGTACCGGCATCTCTTCCGTGTAGTCGGTGAAGGATTTCATGACATCGCTCTCATGATCGATCATAGAGAGCTTCTTCGCTGCGAAAGGCAGAAGCGCGCCCTGAAAGAGGATGGAAAGAAGAACGATGAAGAAGGTGACATGGAAAACGATGTCATTCACCGGCGCCTGCGTATAAGCGACGATGGCAAATACGATGGCAGAGGCGCCGCGAAGGCCTGCGAAGGAGATCAGAGCGCTTGCGGCAGCGGGCGTTTTGAAAGGGGCAAGGAGAGCGAAGACGCCGAGGGGCCGTGCCACGAAGGTCAGGAAGAGCGCGATGAGGAAGGCAGGCCATGCGATCTCAGGGAGCTTCGATGGCGTGGAGAGAAGTCCAAGCAGGAAGAAGATCATCATGGAGAGAAGAGTAGTTTTCAAAAGCAATATTGATAGGACCATCCGAACCGAAAAACATACCGAGCAGGATAAAGGCGAGAAGCACAGGGATGCCGAGCTTGTCCGAGACACGGTTCAAAAACACACAGGCAAAGATCACAATGGCCGTCAAGAGCAGGAAAGAAGTCATAGGCGGTCTCCTTTTACAACAAGCGGGAAAGTAGTTTTCTTTATTGTATCGGAAAGAGAAAGAACAATGATGGAAGCCGTTTCATGCGTATTGTCATTTCGAGCGAAGCCGAGAAATCCTCCTTGCAGAGCGATAAAGGACGCGCGAAAGTAGAAAGAGGCAGCACACAGGTGTTGTTTTTCGGGATGACGACACGGGGGAAACCGTATTTTAACAAACGCGCGTCCAACCCCGCCTCGCTGCGCTCGACTGCCCCTTCCAAAGGAAGGGGCGAGAATGGTGAATGATGTTCCATACCACCTAGTCCCTAGTCACCAGTAACCATTCACTCCCTAATCCCTAAATTTCTTTTTTGCGCTATAATAGAGACAGGTGTAAAAATAAAAGGAGGAACCATCATGAAAGCTGATTGTGCAAACTGCCCGCACCATGCCTGCTATACCCGTGGGGCGAATTGTACGGGTGTGAAAGAAGAGGAGATCCGTAAGGCCTATACCGAAGAAGAACGGAAAATCATGGAGGCGGCGGCCTATGTCGAAGGGACATACTACAGCGACATCTGCCGTCTGCAGGAGACCGCTGAATTTGCCAAACGGATGGGCTACAAGAAGCTCGGCCTGGCCTTCTGCATCGGTCTTCATGAGGAAGCCAGGTACATCGTGAAATACTTCCGACAGCAGGGCTTCGAGGTCTACTCCCTCTGCTGCAAGAACTGTTCCTTTGCGAAGAAAAACTTCGGCTTAAAGCAGGTGCATCCGGAAGCGGAGCATGAAGCGATGTGCAATCCGAAGTTTCAGGCAAGGTTTCTGGCAGAAAAAGGCGTGGATCTCAATATCATCTGCGGCCTTTGCGTGGGACATGACACGATCTTCACCTCGAATGCAGTAGGCCCTGTCACATCTCTTGTCGTGAAAGACAGACTTCTTGCGCACAATCCTCTGGGGGCGATTTATTCTCGCTACTGGAGAAAGAAACTGCATATTCAGGACGAGGATGAGATATAATTTGGAGGTTCAGGGTTAGTCTCGAGGGCGTGCTGCCCCTTGATGGGGAATAAAATCTTTGCTCGAATTAGGAATTAGGAATGAAGGATCTAAGCGCCGCGGAGTTTTAGAGGAGCGGTAATCTCGTATCGTCATTCCGACCGAAGCGGAGGAATCTTTTTCGTTTGTGGTCAGGCGGTCGATGTTTAAAAAATCTAAAAGGGAAATCTGCCAGCCAGGAAACTTTCGGGCATCGCGCTATATATATTCGCGGCGAAGCCGCCACCACAAGTTTGAAAGCAGGGATGAGTGGCTAGGGATTAGAAGCAATCGGTAGTTGAAACAGCGCAATTAGCAAGCTGACCGTTCTGCAGGAGAGATCTCTCGACAACACTTTCGATGACGACGGCGCGAAGCGCTATCAAAATGCTGCGGCGCTTCATTATTTTTCGCACCGCACCACCATTTCGCATTTCTCATTCAAGTGAGGCTTTCAAACGGAATCAAAGGGCGACCCGCCCCGCGGACTAACCCTGAACCTTGAACCCATCAACCTGAACCTTAAATCATTTGACACCCGAGCGGTCTTCGCCGTACAATAGACATACTATAAAGGAGGAATAGCATGTCTGTTGTCAGCCGTTGGCTGCTTTTTTTAGTGGCTTTATGGATCCAGTCCGCCGGCATCGTGCTGGTGGTGAAAAGCTTTCTCGGGACTTCTCCGATCTCCAGTTTGCCCTATGTCATGAGTGAGACTTTTCCCTTCACGTTCGGGAAGACAACCTTTGCGGTCAATATGGTCTTCCTTCTGGGACAGATGCTGATATTGAAAAAGAAATTCCCGAAGGTGCAGCTGCTGCAGGCGCCCATGACGATGATTTTTGCGGCCTTCATCGACCTCTGCATGCAGGCTTTCGGAAACATCACGCCGGACGCTTACTGGCAAAAGCTCATCACTCTTTTCCTCGGTGCGTCTATGGTTTCTCTGGGGGTGGCACTTCAGGGCATCGCAGACGTCCTGAAGCTTCCGGGGGAGGGGCTGGTCTATACCGTTTCAGACACCTATCACCTGGACTTCGGCAAGGTCAAGATCGCAAACGATGGGATCCTCGTGACACTCGCCATCTGTCTCTCCTATGTGGAAATCGGGAGCATCGAAGGGGTCCGTGAAGGCACGCTGATTTCCGTCTTCATCACCGGCATCATCGCCCGCTTCTTCCTCCGCCACCTGAGTGGCTGGGAAGAGGGGAGACGTGTGCTGCGGATCGGGTAGACGGGGAAGCCCATGCGGGGCAGCAAGGGGCGAATGCGCTGTTTCATCGCCAAGCAAAAAGAGATTCAGAAATGATATGATACCTCTAAAGCAGACAAGGTAAATAACCAAGCTGCTTTAGGGGATTTTTTTAATGGGAAATTTGTTTAAATAGAAATAAAAATTAAAATCACGCTTGATTTATTCTAATATTTCTTTTATAATCATGGAATAGAATTTACTGCGTGTTGTATGGTGCTTGTATTTTGGGGAGGAATTCTTATGAAATCAAAACATGTAACTTTTGAAATTGTATTTGAGAAAATTTCTTTACTTAAAGTTGTAGAGCATCATTGCTCCTGTAATGGTGGTGATGATAACCCCTGGCCGAATTAATCAGATCTTAGTCAGGTAATGAATGTTTTACGCAGTAGATTTCTGTAGAAACGTTGATTAAATCGCGGGTTCGGTTTCACAAGTGTTGTATGAAAATACAAGAGTAAAATCGAATAACGATTTAATCGATGTTTCTTTACATTTACATTAAAGGAGAGTTCAAAATGCATATGTCGGTACTGATGGAAAAAATGCGGGATGAAAGAAAACCAATACATGCGATCTTGAAATTGACGTATCAATGTAATTTTCGATGTGTGCATTGTTATCAAACGCCAGAAAAAGGCATATCACCAAAGCAAGAACTAAATACAAAAGATTGGTTTAAAATCATAGACATGTTAAAGATACAAGGTATCTTAACCATCACTTTTACGGGTGGAGAAGTACTTGCTAGATCTGATTTTTGGAGAATCTATTTATATGCTTATGAGAAGAATTTTAAAATAACGATTTTGTCAAATATAAGTATGTTGTGCAGTGAAATGATAGACTTTCTCAAAGATCATCCACCAATGTGCATTAGTCTAACTTTATATGGATTTTCTGAAAACTCTTATTATCGCTTTACCCGAAGCGCTAATGCTTTTTCAAAAGTTATGCAAAGTATTCATACTTTAATAAAGCAACATATTCGGATCAAAGTAAAAGTGATAGCTAATACTATAAATCAGCACGAGCTTGACCAGATGTATATATTTTTTCAAAAATATAAGATTTCTTACTTCTTTTATTACAATATCATCAATTATAATGACGGCAGTAGAGCCAGCAAACGCTATCAACTCCCTTTAATTGATGTAATTGATTGTCAGTTTAAGTTTGGCGATATTCAGATGTTATCAGATAAAATTCAAAATGGTAGTTGCCTTTTAGGAAAGAAATGTGCAGCGGGGTTAAATTCGTTTTCGATAGATCCATATGGTAACATGTATCTCTGTGAATTATGCGATGGGAATAAGTACAATGTCTTAAAACTTGGGTTTGAACGTTGCTGGGAAAAAATGTTTGAAGAGAGAGGGAAAAATATAGATATTGAAACGGTTTGTGATCGCTGCTGTTATCGTAAATTCTGCTCATCTTGTAACCCTAAATTGAAGTATGAGAATGGGAATTCGGGAAAACCATCAAATAGAGATTGCTATAGGGCACATATTTTAAAACGAATGGTGGAGGGACCATGGAAGCCAAATTCCGAAATATAAGGGAAATAGTTCAGCATTTGAGGCATCCCTATCGACTCTTTTTTTATTTGGCTCTATTAGGCATTATATACATGGTTTTAGATATAGTGGAACCCGTGCTAGCTGGACATATAATGGACGCGTTTTTGTCAAATGAAGTCAAAACAGAAATTTGGCAGCTTGGACTTTTATGGCTCGCTATTTTTATTCTGAAATATGCAGTAAGTTACGAGAAGATGCGGATCGGCTTATTCTCTATGCTCTCTGGAATGGAAAATATACAACTTTCAATTTTTCAGACTATTTTATCAGCACCTTTGGCATTTTTTAACCAGTTTTCTGTTGGCTACCTTATGGCAAGGCAAACTGATGATGTTTTCAACTTAGAAGGAATGATGCCTCATCATTTAGTGGAAGGACTTTTAGCCATTGCAGAATCATTTGTTATTTTATCCTGTATGTTTTATTTAAATGTATGGCTTGGAATTGGTGCGGTTCTGCTGAAATGTTTGGATTTATTCAGCAATTTTTATTTTCCCTTAAAACAATTATATAAGGAGCATAATGAAGCAAGAGCTATTGCTTCGAGTGAGCTACAGGATGTTTTGAAAAATATTTTGATTATTAAAGCAGCTGGAAAGGAAAAAGAAGAAAGTCAGCGCTTTCAGGAATGCTTGAAACGGTATTATGGTACCTGGAAAAAACGGGACGAAATCAATTACATTCGTTCATTGCTCACGCGTATGTCAGAAGATGCCAGCTATATGATTATCATTGTTCTAGGCGGAGTATCGATGTATTACGGAAAGATGACGATAGGGGAAATCACCGCATTCCTGCTGTTTTATAAAAAATTGAGCAGTGCTTTTGTAGGGGCAGTTCCCTTAATACCTTTGTTCAAAATTGGGGAAGGTGCCATGGAGCGAGTCGATGAGTTGAAACGACATATTCCCGAGAGAAAGACATCTGATGATGAAAAGGTGCAGATGGAGAGTAGAGGGAAAATTGAGCTGCAAAATGTAAAATTCAGCTATAACAATCAGCGTATACTCCAAGGCGTTTCCATGTCATTTAAACCAGGGGAAATCACCGCTATTGTAGGGAAAAGTGGAGCAGGAAAATCAACTATTATCAAGCTTTTGCTTGGACTTTATCAAGTGGAGGAAGGGAAAATTCTATGGAATGGAAATGATGTAAACCAGATAAACGGACAGTCGATGAGATCTCTAATTTCGTATATCCCACAAGACGCGCCGCTATTTCATCGAACTTTACGTGAAAATATTTTATATGAAGCACCTGAAAGTGTGAGTGATGAAGCTGTTTCTAAAGTGATTGCTCGAACGGGTATTCAGGAAATGCAAAAAAGATTTGAACAAAAAGAGAAGGCTTGGAACTTAGAAACAACGGTGTCTGGTGGTGAACGGCAGCGTATCAATTTAGCCAGGGCCTTGTTGAAGAATGGGAGCATTTATATTTTTGATGAGGCTACCTCAGCGTTGGATACAGAAACGGAGAAAATAGTACAACAGACGTTACGAGAATTATCAAAGACCAAAGTAGTTATTATTATTTCGCACCGGCTGTCTTCTGTTAGAAAAGCGGACAAGATTTATGTGCTTGACGAAGGAAGCGTGCAAGAAAATGGCTCTCATGAAGAACTTATGAAAAAGAAAGGGAGATATTACCGTTTATTTGAAGAGCAGGTGAAAAAGAATGATGAAAAGCAGATTACTGGTTGATTATGAAATTGTAGAAATGAGTGGTACGAAATTGGCGATTTTTAAAAATGGTGGAGAAGATGTCTATGTTGTAAATAAAGAAACGGCTTATATCCTGAACTTGCTAAAGAAAGGATTTGGAAATGTTGAGATTGTGAGTGAAATGAATTCTCACTATGGTTTACATCCTGACTTAGCGGGAAATTTGTTGGGAGATTTGCTTATTCGATTGAAGGACAATGAATTGTTTTCAGAATAAGAAGTAAAGCAGAAATATGATCACGCAAAAAGAGATTCCGAAAAATCGGAATCTCTTTTTGCGTGCAGGAAACTATTTCAATTCGACAGCAGAAGAAATCTTCGTCTCCTTCTCCGCTTCTTCATCCTTGCCTACACAGTAGGAGGCGAAGAGGGAGCCGGACACATTGTGCCAGACGGAGAAAATAGCGCCCGCGATGCCGCCGGCCGCTGTGAAGTACATGAGAGCCAGCGTGGAAGCCAGACCGGAATTTTGCATGCCGACCTCGATGGTCATAGCGCGGGTCTGCGCTTTATTGAGACCGAAGCGGCGGGCGCAGACATGGCCGAGCAGCATGCCGCAAAGGTTATGCAGGATGACGACGGCGAGGATCACAAGGCCGTTGTCAAGGATGGTACGTCCGGAGAGGGAGACCACGCAGCCGACCGTGATGATGACGACCAGCGCTGAGAACATCGGCATGATCATATTCACCTTCTTCACCTGACGTGGGAAGAAATAGTTGATGCCGACACCGATGAGCAGCGGCAGGAGCACCATCTTCACGATGGACATCATCATGGACATGAAATCGATATCGACCCAGGCACCGGCAATGAGCCACACCAGGAATGGCGTGACAAATGGCGCAAGGATGGTATTCACCATCGTCATGGATACAGAGAGAGCGACGTCGGCTTTGGCGATGTAGGAAATGACATTCGAAGCCGTGCCGCCGGGGCAGCAGCCGACCAGGACGACGCCGATCGCGATTTCCGGCGGAAGGGCGAAGAGATGAATCAGTGCGAAAGCAGCAGCCGGCATGATGATGAACTGCAGCACCGTGCCGATCGCTACATTCTTCGGCTGCTTAAATACATTCTTGAAATCACCGGGGGTGAGGCTCATGCCCATGCCGAACATGATGATACCAAGCAGCGTCGGGATCTTCGGGGCGAATGGCTTCATCACTTCCGGCCAGAAAATACTGAAAATGCCAATCAGCACGACGCCGATGGACATGTATTTCGTACAAAAACGAACGATTTGATTGAGCATAGGAAACTCCTTTGTGGACAGATTTCCTTCCGGGAGCATCCTTCACGGAAGAGCCGGAAGGAATGTAGAGAACAGGTATCAGCCGATTTCTCTTTCTTTTTCAGGGCCTCTGGTTTTCAGGGGGCGGTTCTTTTCATCCACCATCACCACTTTGGGTACCAGGGCGCGGGCTTCTTTTTCATCCATCTGGGCGTATGCAATGATGATGACCACGTCTCCGATGGCGGTGCAGCGGGCGGCAGCACCGTTCAAACAGATGACGCCGCTCCCCCGTTTGCCGGGAATGGTATAGGTTTCCAGGCGGGTGCCGTTGTTGTTATTGCAGATCTGCACTCTTTCGCCAGGAAGAATGCCGGCGGCATCCAAGAGGTCTTCATCGATGGTAATGCTTCCCATATATTCTAGATTTGCTTCGGTTACAGTGGCGCGGTGGATTTTGCCGTGCATCATGGTATAGGTCATTATTCTGCCTCCAGTACTACATTATCAATGAGTCTTGTCTTGCCGAAACGGACAGCGAGAGCGAGGAGGACCTGACCTTCGATCGTTTCTCCGACCTCCGGAAGACCCGGCATGCCATATATTTCAACATAGTCGATATCGCTCATCGGTTCGGCTTCGATCTCCTTCGTTACCTGATCGATCAGCTTCTGCTTATTCCTTTCACCGGCTTCGAAGGCTTCCTTCGCATGGGAAAGGCTTCTCGAGAGGACAAGAGCCGCGGTGCGCTCTTCCTTGGAAAGATAGACATTTCGGGAAGACTTCGCAAGGCCGTCTGCTTCACGGACGATCGGCATCAGGCGGAGCTCCACATTCATGAAGAGGTCTTCCACCATGCGCTGAAGTACCTGCGTCTGCTGCGCATCCTTCAGACCATAGTAAGCACGGTCGCATTCCGTCAGATTGAAGAATTTCGTGCAGACAGTCGCTACGCCGCGGAAATGGATCGGGCGTGTGCGGCCGCAGAGAACCTTCGTGATCGGGCCGGTGACTTCCACCCATGTCATATCCTTATGCGGATACATTTCAGCGGGAGACGGAGCGAAGAGAAGATCTGCGCCGGCGGCTTCTGCGACCTTCGCATCGGCCTCGAGCGTTCTCGGGTATGCTTCGTAGTCTTCGTTCGGTCCGAACTGGGTCGGATTGACAAAGACAGAAGTGATGACGAAATCATTTTCCTTGGAAGCGGCCTGAATCAGGGACGCATGTCCTTCGTGAAGCGCCCCCATGGTGGTCACAAGACCGATGGATTTCCCATCCTTCTTGCACTGGTGGACGTATTCTTTCAGTTCTTTGATGGTGTGGATGACTTTCATGATAATTCCTTCCCGGAAGCAGGGCTTCCCGTCAAATGCTTGGGGGTGCGGACTTTTTTCATAAAAAAACCGCACCCAAAATGAATGCGGTTTCAGAAACCAGCCCTTGCCGGCAATACCAGCCTGGCAGGAAGGCAAATTAAAAATACATCCCAGAGGGATGCATCCTGATTTGAAATCTCTGCATTCGTCTCGGTTATAAAAATCCAAGCGATATTAAAGTTCGACAGATAGAAAATCAATGCAGCGCCCGATGGCCTTTCCTCGATACAGCTCAGCTGATACTGCTCGAATGGCCGGAAATTCATGCTGCCGTCCTGATTTCTTTCAGACTCCCTTCGGGATATCCATAGAGCATGGGCGGATCTCACGTTTCTGTCAGAGAAAGAATACTCTATCAAGGGGGGCTTGTCAAGAGGATAGGGGAAAATGATCCGATGAGCCAGTCATTGGTATGAAAGGATTAAAAAGGTCAGGAAACGCTGATACAATCGTTATCGGATTTCATTCTTGGGTTTTCATACAGAGCGAGGAATCATCGACGCGAATAGCAAGCCATGCAAGGAGGATGATGACGAAGCCTTGTATAAAAAAACTTGGAGCCTCTGATTTCTCGATTGAATCAGCGTTTCCTTGATTCAAAATGAACTTACATGCATAAGAAATTAAAGATAATAAAAAGATCATTTTTCAAAACGATATAAAAATTAAAAAATGCTTGAAAAATGAGACTAAATTGTGTAATATTAAAACGTTCATGAGATTGATTTCAAAAGTATGAGTTTGGGATTAGCGCCATGGAAGTACTATGTATTCTATCGCTCCTGCCGTCGAAACACGGACAGACGGGCTGAGGCGAGGAATAGATGTCTGTTTCTTTGGAATCTTGAGAAAGGAGGGAGAGATGAAGAAGTTATTTTTAGCCTGTTTGTTTTTGCTCGGGTTTTGTTTCCTGCCGTTTGCACACGCATCGGCGGCGACACAGTCATCGGATACGATGATATTGGAATGGCGAGCAGAGAAGGCGTGGATCGACAAGGGCGACCTCTGCCTGCGTGGGACATTCACGAATAAGAGAAAGGATCTCAGTATCACGAAGATCAATCAGTTCGTGACCGAGATCACCTTCACGCGCGCGGATGGCAGCAAGTATCAGTACGTCGCTATGCCGACAAAAATGCCGTTGGTCAAGATTTCAGCCGGTGGCACTAGAACCGTGACTTTCAATCTGGGGCATTTTGAAGATACTTGGAAGGATTGGGTCGCGACTGAGGATTATACATTTACCTACATTACAGGAAAACGCTGGTAAGCAGCGAGAGGGAAATTGATGATGAAAAGAAAAGCATTATTAACGTTAATGGCAACATCGATGTTGACAATCGGGGGGGGTACTCTGATTCATGCTGCATTCGATGAAAATTTAAATATGTATACGCTCGATGCCGTTGTCGTCGAGGCAGATAAGACAAAGAATAAATTCGGCGATACCATTACCGAGCAGTCGTACTATCGTACCGGCGGTGATGTGAAGGTCATCACGAGAGAAGAGATCGAGAAGCGTCACTATACGGATCTGACGGAAGCGATTAAGCGTATTCCTGGCGTTACGTTCCAGAACCCAGGGTATCGCGGCGGGGAATATGGATACGAATTCTATAACAATGGCGTATCCATTAACGGGGATACTCGCGTTATTGTTTGTGTCGATGGTCGTCGTGTAGATAATGCGGCAAGTACCCGTGTTGGTGGAAATAGCAAGAAGGGGACAAAATCCACAGGGGTGAACCTGAATCAGGTCACCAATATGGAAAATGTCGATAAAATTGAAGTCATTAAAGGACCTGGTGCCTCTGTATATGGCGCAGATGCGACGGGTGGTGTCATTAACATCATCACTAGAAAAGGTGGTGATGATTCTACTGCTACTGTTGATGTGTCTACCGGCTCTTGGCATCAGCACAATTATGCAGTCAGCGTTTCGGGAACAAAGGGCGATGATAAGTCTCTGCACTATTTCATTTCTGCAAACCGAAACATGTCCGGCGATACCAAGTATACAGACGGCGTGACTGGAGAAACAGGGACCTTGGGTGGCTCTCGCTGGAAAGAGGATGGCGTTAACATTCGAATCGATAAAGATTTCGATGCTAATCATTCCTTGAAAATTGCTTATAACCACAAGGATGGGAAAGACGGTTACCCGATCGCTACACCGAGTATGAGATACTGGAACCAGAATGACTGGAATCGAATCATTTTTAATGCGGCTGTAGGCGAGCTGGATAAAGATAATAAGTTGATAGCATATAAATACACAACCGAGAAGCCTTCAGATGGCACCCTATATGAATACGGTGGCAAGAAAAAGGATGGGAAGGATTTTTATTATATCCTAAACAAAAATGGTCAAAAGATCGAAACCTCCACGAAATTAAGCGGCGATAAGAAGAATCCAGGTTATCACAATTTATATGCGCTAGATGGGGCTTTGTATAATTCCTTCAGTAAATTTAATAACAATGATGTCGATGTAACCTATACCTTCAATAAAGATAATGGCATGGACAGCTTTGTTCGTTTGTATTCACAGAGACATCGTTATATGCACCGAGATAAATATAAGTGGACCATCCTCCCGGATGCAAGCAAGGCATATGATAACATGTTCCCGACAGGGGCAACTAGTGAGCAGCTGAACAAGTGGATTGCTGATAATTTGGCTCCATTCCCGGGAAGCGGAGATCAGAAAGCCTTTGACCGCTGGCTGGAATTGACCGGCGGCAAGGCGGGCGAACCAACGAGCTGGCATGATGAACAGAATAAGGGGATCCAGCTGCAGCTAGCTAAATCACTTGGTATTCACGACGTGATTGCTAGTGTAACCTATGATAAAGCCCGTAATTATTCCAGAAGCATTTCGAATGGTGGTGAAAAAAGTTCTTATGTTCAGCGAAAAACATTGCAGGCATATGTACAGGATAAAATCCATCTGACAGATAAATGGGATTTTACACCGGCTATTCGTTACGCCAAGTATAGTTCTTTTGAACACTCTACAGGCAACACACAGGGTAAAGGCGATACCCATGATCTGAACTACACGATCAATACGGAATATATGTTTAATGATTCCACCAGCATGTATGCGGGATGGACGAAGGTATTCCGTCCACTTCGTGAAGGGGATTATTCCATTACTGACGGCGTATTTAAAACACCATTGAAAGATGAAGAGGGCAATGCATGGACATTCGGCGTACGTAAAGAACTCTCTGATAAAACGACGCTGGCTGTTCATTACGATATCACCAAGATGACGAATGCCATTGCTACCCTTCCGATTTGGGATGAAGCGCAGCAGAAGCCGGTAAGTACAGCGGTAAATGCCAAGGAAGATAAGCAGTCGTTCAATTTCACGGTAGATCATCAGTTTAACGATCACTTGACATTGTCTGCTTCTTATTCCCATATGAAGGATAAATGGAAAGCCAAATCTGGCTGGATTCTCGATGACAGCTGGGGATATGCAAATGAAAGCGATATCAATACCGCCATCAACAGCCTTCGTCCACAGAACCATTATTCACTGAATCTCTCTTATGAAAATGGCAAACTGTACACTGGCTTACTGACAAACTGGTATACTGGCTGCAGTGAACACGCTTTTACCAATAGACGATTCCTTGTACTGGATTGGAATGTCAACTACCAGCTGACACCGAATATGAATGTATACCTCTTGATCAATAACTTGACTAATGAAGGATACGAAACTTCGTATAATTCTTGGAATGGTATTGGTTCCTCGGCCATGCCGGGACGAAGTGTACTGATCGGTGCAAAGTACACCTTCTGATTCAAATCGTAGATTTTTGTATGCACGAAAAGTGCGCCTGCCTTTTCCCGCGCACTTTTTACCATATCTACAGGAGACAAACAAATGAAAAAGATGCAAATCATTGCGCTCGCTGCTCTCCTTCTGACCGTGCCGCTTGGCATTGTCCATCCTGTCTATGCAGCTGCAGAAGGGACGCAGGTGGAGCAGCAGAAACGGCCGCCGCGCCGTCCTCAACTGACCATGGAAGAGATGCAGACTGTCCTCTCCCAGAAATATTTCGTCACTCCGGAAGAGACGAAGAGCCTGATCGATAGCGGGACGAGCTTCCGCGATCTGGAACGCGCGGCGAAGCTCTCTTATATTTCCGGAAAACCGGTGAAAGATATCCTCGCACTGAAGAAAGATGAACCGTGGCAGCGCGTGGAAGTACTGATCGGTGCGGTGGGGGAGAAGGCCTATCAGAAAGACCTCGAGCTCAAAGCCGTGAATCTCGAACGTTGGTGGGGCATCCCAAAGAAGGTCGGGATGCGCTACATGAGACAGGGCTACCCCATGCATTATGTGAAAGTGACGTGGATCCTTGCCAAGCATTCCGACTGGACGATGGACGCCATCTTGAAAGATAAGAAGTATGGTGAAAATTGGAAAGCCTGGTGCAAGAGAAATCTCGGTATCGATGGGGAAACGTATGATGCATGGATCGGGGAGTATAAGAACCCGACCTATTTTCCGGGGAAGTATTTTTAAATGAAAAAGATATGGATAGCGGCGGCGCTTCTTTCCTGTTGCCTTCTCTCGGGCTGCAGTCCAATGGTGAAGGAGGGGGCGCCGCGGATGGAAGCGGTGGTGGAGGATTCGGCTCATTATCCTGTCACCGTTGAAACGTTAAACAGTCACGGAGAGATGCGGGAGGAGACGTTCAAGAAGCCGCCGAAGCGGGTGGTGTGCATCTGGCAGAACTCTATCGAAAATCTTCTGGCTCTTGGCGTAGGGGATCGGATCGTAGCAGCGATGGGGCTGCCGGATGGGAGCTATCTCCGTCCGGAGTATCGCGAGACGTATGCGAAGATCCCGTATACGAGTATGGAAAATCTGGACATGGAGACGGTGATGCTGCAGGATCCGGATCTCATCGTGGGCTGGGCATCGTCTTTCGATAAGAAGACGCTCCGCGGGACGGATTTCTGGGAAGGCCGCGGTGTCGGGACATACATAGCGCCCGGGTCTTCGTCGAAGATCCAAGTACATACGATCGACTATGAGTATCAGGATATCTTGAATCTCGGGAGGATTTTTGACCGGGAGGAGAAGGCTCAAGAGCTGGTCTCTAAGATGCAGGATGAGATCGAGCGTGCGGAAGGGAAGGCGCAAAGCATGGGGCATCATCCGCGGGGGCTTATCATCGAGTATCTGGGGAAGGATATCACGGTCTACGGAGAACGCTCGCTGGCAGGAAATATCCTTACGTCTATGGGCGGGGAGCTTCTTGGTGTCGGTATGCGTACGATCAGCAAGGAGCAGCTGATCGAGATGGATCCCGAGGCGCTTTTCATGGTGGTCTGCGAAAATGCGTATGATCAGATGGATCAGATCGTAGAACGGCTGTATCAGGATCAGGCGCTGCAGGGGCTCAAGTGTGTGAAGGAGAAGCGCATTTATCCGCTCCCTCTTTACGCCATCTACAGTGCAGGCGTGCGGACTTATGATGGGATACAGATTATCGGGAAAGGGCTTTACCCGGAGGAATAATGTATGAAAAATTATCTAAAAGACATCGGCTTTGCCGCTTTCTTGCTGGTTTTAGCCGTGCTTCTCTTGCTCTCGCTTTTCTGGGCGCTCAGCATCGGGACTGTGAAGCTGCCGGCCGGAGATATTTATGATGCCGTGCTTCATCAGTTCACGAGCGGACTGCCAATCGAGGCGACGGGGCAGGGGCCGGTCCATGACATTGTCTGGCTTCTTCGTCTGCCGCGCCTTATTCTGGCAGCGCTCGTCGGGGCAGGGCTTGCGTCCTGCGGGGTCATCATGCAGGCGATCGTAAAGAATCCATTGGCGGATCCGTATATTCTCGGGATTTCTTCTGGTGCGTCACTCGGTGCGACTTCTGCGATCCTTCTGGGCGTCGGGGCAGCGCTGGGACCGAATTTTGTCGGTATCACTGCTTTTATAGGAGCCTTTGTGATTTCGCTGGCGGTACTCTTTATTTCTAATCTAGGCGGCCGGTCGAACTCGATGAAACTGCTTTTGGCAGGTATGGCATTATCGGCGGTGTGCGGAGCGTTTTCCAGCTTTATTGTGTACTTTGCTAATAATAAAGAGGGGATGCAGACGATCGCGTACTGGATGATGGGAAGTCTTGCTGGGGCACAGTGGGGAGAGCTCGCGGTGATCGCGCCGATCATCATGGCTTCGATCCTTTTTTTCTGGACGCAGAGCCGTGTGCTGAATCTGATGCTTCTCGGTGATGAGTCAGCGATCACGATGGGGACGGATCTCCATGCGTACCGGCAGTGGTATCTTCTGATTTCTTCTCTTATCGTAGGTTTTGCGGTGTACTCGGCTGGGATGATCGGCTTTGTTGGTCTGATCGTTCCACATGTCATCCGCATGTTCACGGGACCGGATCACAAGAGACTGCTTCCTGTCGCAGCGCTTGTGGGAGCGATCTTCCTTGTCGTGGCGGATGGTCTTTGCCGCGTGATCATCCCGCATACGGAGCTTCCGATCGGTATCCTGATTTCCATGATCGGCGCGCCAAGCTTCATTTATCTGATGATTAAGAAAACATATGGATTCGGAGGGAGTGACTGATGGAGATCCTGGCAGAAGCGGTGAAGTATTTCATCGGGAAGAAAGAGATCCTGAAAGGGATCGACCTTGCCCTTCATCCAAAGGAGTTTCTGGGGATCATAGGGCCTAATGGCAGCGGAAAGAGCACTTTTCTGAAATGCGTGTATCGTGTACAGAAGCCGACAGAGGGGATGATCCGCTTTGACGGAAAGCTCCTAGATGAGATGTCATATCGGGAGTCGGCACTGAAGCTGGCGGTGGTGGCACAGCACAATTATTATAATTTTGATTTTTCCGTGCTCGATGTGGTGCTGATGGGGCGCTCGCCGCACAAGAAGATGATGGACAGGGACAATGCGGAGGACTATCGTCTGGCGCATGAATCGCTCTCTATCGTCGGGCTCTCAGGCTTTGAAGCACGTAATTTTTCGACGCTCTCCGGGGGTGAGCAGCAGCGCGTGATCCTCGCACGGGCGCTCACACAGCAGACGGAATGTCTGGTCCTCGATGAACCGACGAATCATCTCGATATCAAGTACCAGCTGGAGATCATGGACATCGTCAAGGGGCTGGGGCATACGGTGGTCGCAGCGGTGCATGATCTGAACATAGCATCGATGTACTGTGATCGTCTGATCGCGATACGGCAGGGGGAAGTGGTGGGTGTTGGTACGCCTCATGAGCTCTTGACGGTGGATTTCATCAAAGCGCTCTACGATGTCGATAGCGAGATCCATTATGATGAAAAAACGGGGCGCATGAATATCATGTACATTCCGCGCCATTGGAAGGAGGCCGATGATGAAACGGATCGTGATTTTAACATGTCTTAAGGCAAGCCGTGTCTGCACGGGGGCGGCTTGCTTTCAGGCGTTCAACCAGCGGACGAGGTCCTTTGCCCGCTACGGGAAGGAGCCGCTGGAGATCGAGGCTTTCATGCGGTGCAGCGGCTGCGGGCATACCCTGGAAAATGACAGGGGGCTCCAAGAAAAGGTGGAGCGGATCGTAAAGCTGCATCCGGAGGCAGTCCACCTCGGAATCTGCTGCTGTCATGATGGGAGAGATCAGGAGCTGTGCCGGGAGATCGAAGCACTTGCAGGTATCTTTCGGGAGAATGGCATCGAGGTCGTGCGGGGCACGCATTCGGAATTTTGAGTAAAAAAGAAGGGGCTGTAAAATAACGATCATCTCATTTTCGCGTTCAATCTGCCGCGGGGAACTTGCAGCTCTCATAGGAGTAACCGGGAAACCTTATCCCAGCTGTCTTTTATGCCATAGTCACCCTATCCGCCACTGCGGTGCACCTTCCCCTAGAGGGTAATGTTATTAAGTTAAGCGGCAGAACATTCTTGGCTCCCCATCGGGGGAGCTGCCCGGAGGCTTGTGCAAGCGAACTGGATTTTTAGGAGTGAAGCGACGCGAAAATCCAGTGA
>UQQQ01000012.1 GCA_900543165.1 uncultured Dialister sp.
GAATGGTAGATGGCGCAAGGATATGGCATTTTATATGCATAGCAGCCAGCTGATTGCGAAGCGAAAAGCCCAGGCAGCCTGCCTCATATCCACATTCCTCATATCCACATTCAATGTCGAACGTATCGACGGGGTTAATAGTATTCAGCTTCTTTTTCAGCCCCTCGATGAACTTTACGACTTCGTGGTAGTCTGCAGTTACCTGCGTGCTGCCAAGTATTTTGTCCTCACCTGCGATATTGGCTTCAATTGCACATAAATTGAATGTTTTGCTATGGACATCCATGCCAATTTTGATTATTCTATTCATAGTGACCTCCTTTTGTATGCGGTAACTCCCTTTACTATGGATAATATTGCTAAACCATATTTTACGGGTAAATCCACGATGCTGCAAATGTGAGGTCACTTCATATTATCTAATTCAAGCGAGGCTTTCAACCGTAATCAAGGGGCGCTCCGCCCCACGGGCTAACCTTGAACCTTCAAAAATCATACAAGACACAGCTCTGTGATTTATGGTATAATGTTTTAATTGAAAAGAATGCACCTCTTTGGCAAGTGGGAGAATGCGGATCCTATGAATCTGTATGTCCCGGCAGAGAGATAGACATGACATCACATAAGTAACCAAAGTTTTTGAATGGAGGCTATGATGAGAGAAGACAAATTTGGCAAGCAGGGGCTGACTTTTGATGACGTGCTGCTGATTCCGGCACATTCGGATGTCCTTCCGCGAGACGTAGATGTACGCACCCACCTGACACAGAATGTCACACTGAATATTCCGGTCATGAGCGCCGGCATGGATACCGTCACCGAAGCAGAAATGGCGATCGCCATGGCGCGTGAGGGCGGCATCGGTGTCATTCACAAGAATATGAGTATCGATGAACAGGCCAGAGAAGTGAAACTGGTCAAGCGTTCGGAACACGGCATCATCGTGGATCCGATCTACCTCGCTCCGGACAATACCCTGTCGGATGCGGATGAACTGATGAACAAATACCATATTTCCGGTGTGCCGATCACAGAGAACGGCAAACTGGTCGGCATCATTACGAACCGTGATATGCGTTTCGAGACGGATCTGTCCCGTCCGATCAGCGATATCATGACTTCCAAAGGGCTGATCACCGCTCCGGAACACACCACCATGGAAGAAGCGAAACGCATCCTGCAGGCGCACCGCATCGAAAAACTGCCGCTCGTGGACGATAACGGCCATCTGAAAGGCCTCATCACCATCCGTGATATCGAAAAGATGAGAAAATACCCAAATTCGAACAAAGACTCTGACGGCCGCCTGAAGGTGGCTGCTGCCATCGGTGTCACTTCGGACGTGGAAGACCGCGTCGAAGCGCTTCTCGATGCCAAAGCAGATGTCCTTGTCATCGATACCGCACATGGTCACAGCGAAGGCGTGCTGCAGACCATCCGCCGCCTGCGCAAGGCATTCCCGCATCTGGAACTCATCGCCGGCAATGTGGCGACCTATGATGCGACCAAGGCTCTGATCGAAGCTGGCGTTTCTGCTGTCAAAGTAGGCATCGGACCTGGCTCCATCTGCACGACCCGCGTCATTGCGGGTATCGGTGTGCCGCAGATCACAGCGATCTATGACTGCGCGAAGGCAGCCGAAGGCACCGGTATCCCGATCATCGCCGACGGCGGCATCCAGTACTCCGGTGATATCGCGAAGGCCTTGGGCGCGGGCGCGTCCTGCGTCATGCTCGGCAACCTCCTCGCAGGTACGGAAGAAGCTCCTGGCGAGATGATCATTTATCAGGGCAAGAATTACAAATCCTACCGCGGCATGGGCTCTCTGGGCGCTATGCAGGCCGGTAGCAAGGACAGATATTTCCAGCAGAATGCGAAGAAACTCGTACCGGAGGGTATCGAAGGCCGCATTCCTTACAAAGGACATGTCTCCGACGTCCTCTTCCAGCTCATCGGCGGTCTCCGTGCATCCATGGGCTACTGCGGTGCGAAGGACATCAAGGCCATGAATGAAGACACCCAGTTTATTCAGATTACCGGCGCAGGTCTGCGTGAAAGCCATCCGCATGATGTCAGCATCACCAAGGAAGCACCGAACTACAGCGTAAAATGATAGATATAGAAAAATCCTCGCACAATGTGATGGACGTCACGGTCTATGCACTCACCATGCAGGAAGTCCTCCGGTGGGCGAAAGAAGGGATCGAGGATGAAAACCCCCGACTCATTGCTACAGCCAATGCAGAAATGATCATGCAGGCGCAGGAAGACAAGGAGCTCGGGCACATCCTGAATCATGCCGATCTCGTCGTTCCAGACGGTGCCGGCGTGCTCTGGGCGGGAGAAACGCTCGGCACTCCCTTCCCGGAACGCGTGACCGGAGCCGACCTCTCTGTCGAGCTTCTGAAAATCGCATCCGAAGAAGGCTGGCCCGTCTATTTCTTAGGCGGTGCTCCCGGCGTCGCCCAGAAAGCCGCTGACCGTTTCCAAAAGGAGCATGGAAAAATCCAGCTCGTGGGCTGCCATGACGGCTACTTCGACGAGGAAGAAGAAAAGAAAATCATCAAAGACATCCAGAAAAGCGGAGCTAAGCTCCTCCTGGTAGGCCTCGGCGTCCCGAAGCAGGAGAAATGGCTCTATCGTCATAAGGACGAGCTCGGATCCGTGCTGGCTATGGGTATCGGCGGCGTCTTCGATGTCATGAGTGGAAATCTGAAACGCGCCCCGCTCTGGATGCAGAAGAACCGTCTTGAATGGGCGTATCGTCTCTACCTGCAGCCCTCCCGCATCGGGCGCATGATGGCCATCCCGAAATTCATGATAGCCGTCAAGAAGTGGAAGAGGGAGAGAAAGTAATGAGGGATTAGGGATTAGAAATCTCAAGTGACTAGTGACTAGGGATTAGTAGCTAGGAATTAGGTTTGCGATACGAGAAAACCGCTAGTTTCAAACCTCCGCGGCGCTTCCATGGCTTTATGCGCCGCACCACCATTTCTCATTTCTCATTGCTCATTCAATCGAGGCTTTCAAACGTAATCAAGGGGCGGCACGCCCCACGGGGCTAACCCTGAACCCTGAACCTTTAACCCTTAACCCTTAAACCTTAAACCCAACATATTGATTTAGGAGTCAGTGATGCTGAAAAAACCAATCATTCTGCCGGAAGGATACCCTTTTATCATCGTGGCACTCCTTCTTGGCGTGGTCGGACTCTGGATGAAATGGTACTATGCCGCTGTCGTGCCTTTTGTGCTTGCGGTATACTTCACCTATTTCTTCCGCTGCCCTCCCAGAAATGATAAAATCACTCCGGGTGATGATGTCCTCGTCTCTCCGGCGGACGGCACCGTCGTGGACGTGTGCCATGACGCGAAGGAAGACATGTTTCTGGGACAGACCTGTCATAAAATCACCATTTTCCTTTCCATCTTCGACGTACACTGCAACCGCAGCCCGATGGAAGGAAAGATCACCTACCAGTCCTATACGCAGGGTAAATTCCTGCCGGCGTATGAGGAAGGGGTGGGCTTTGAAAATGAACGCGGTGCCATCGGGATCACGGGCAAGAACCGATCCATCCTGGTCATCCTCATCGCGGGGATACTGGCACGACGCGTCGTTTCCTGGAAAAATCTGGGAGACAGCCTGAAAAAAGGCGAACTCTACGGCATGATCAAATTCGGCTCCTGCACGGAGCTCTACATCCCGGGAGATTGTGAGATCTGCGTCAAAAAAGGCGACAAAGTACGCGGCGGCCTGACCGTCGTAGGGAGGCTGAAATAAGTTGAATAAATCTTGGATTGCCAATGGAGTCACAGCGGCCAATGCATTCTTTGGCGGCTTATCCATAATGATGTCTATCGAAGGTCACTGCGACCTCGCAGCGATTTTCATACTGATCGCGATGGTGGCCGATGCGCTGGACGGGAGAGTCGCCCGTGCGCTGCACACCGCCGGCCCCATGGGCGTCGAGCTCGACTCCCTCTCCGATGATATTTCCTTCGGCATCGCAGCCGGCGCGCTCATTTACTCCTACCAGCTCCATGAGCTTGGCTGGGTGGGCATCATTCCCTGCGCCCTCCTCGGTACCTTCTGTGCCTTCCGTCTGGCACGCTTCAATGTGAAGGTCACATCCGTTCATGGCTACTTCGAAGGACTGCCCTGCCCGACGACCGGCGTCATCATTTCCGCTTACGTGCTCTCCGGTGCGAAAGTCTGGAACTGGCTCATCGTCCTCTGGGTCCTTCTGCTCGCATTCCTCATGGTGAGTGAGATCCACTACCCGGATAACAAAGGCGCAAGCGCAGACCAGCTGCATGTGCCCGCGGTGCTGATCTGCCTTGCCTTCTTCGTCATCGCGACCATCTTCTACTGGCCGATCTGGGCGGCTGCCATCTGCGCTGCCTACATCCTCTTCGGCATGATGAATACCTACCTCAACCGCAGAAAAGGCGAACGGAAAGCTATCAGAAGAAAACAGAAAAGAGCACCTGAGGACATCGAACAATGAACCACTACCTCGATATAATCATGTTTCCGATACAGATCATCGTTGGGATTTTTACCATCTACTATACGGTGATCGCATTATTCGGCATGTGGCATCGAAAAGAAACGAATCTGGCTGCCCCGAAGAGCCGCTTCGCTATCGTCGTACCGGCGCACAACGAAGCCATGGTCCTGGGGGATCTGCTGGACAACCTTCGCATCCTGAAATATCCGAAAGAACTCTATGACGTCTTCGTCATCGCAGACAACTGCACCGACAATACCGCTGACATCGCGCGCGCCCATGGCGCTCACGTCTTCGAAAGAGAAAACAAGGAACTCGTCGGCAAAGGCTATGCCATGGACTGGGTCTTCCCGAAGATCTTTGCACTGGATAAAAAATATGACGCTTTCTGCGTCTTCGACTCCGACAACCTCGTCCATCTGGACTTCCTTGCCGTCATGAACAATCGTCTTCTCAAAGGACAGAAAGTCCTGCAGGGCTACCTCTCCGCGAAGAATCCGACCGACACCTGGGTCTCCGGCACCTTCGCCATCGCCTTTTGGACCATCAACCACCTCTGGCATCTCGGCAAGTACAATATGGGCCTCTCCACCTGTCTTGGCGGCACCGGCATGTGCATCGCTTCCGATATCGTCAAGAAATACGGCTGGGGCTGTGACTGCCTGACCGAAGACATGGAATTCGCCATGAAATGCCTCTCTCACGGCATCCGCACCTGCTGGGTACATGACGCCATCATTTATGATGAGAAGCCACTCTCCTTCATGGCCTCCTGCCGCCAGAGAAAACGCTGGGCGCAGGGCCAGTTCGACTGCTCCGAGCGCTACATCCCGATCCTTTGGAAAGAAGGATGGAAACGTCACAGCATCGTCATCTTAGACGGCATCATGCAGCTCCTGCAGAACTACTTCCTCCTCGTCTCCACCTTCTACCTTCTGATGACCTACATCAATATGTTCTACCCCTGCTTTACGGTCATCCTCTACAACGATGTGCTGGTGCCGCACCAGTTCTGGGCGATCTTGGGATTCATCCAGTCCGTCGTCCCATTGATCGTTCTTCTTCAGATCAAGGTGCCCTGGAAGATCTACCTCTACTGGCTCATCTATCCTGTCTTTATGTACTCCTGGATCCCCGTCACCATCCTCGGATGGAAGGATCGCCATGAGAAAGGCTGGGTACATACCATTCACACCAGAAGCATGCACTTCGAGCAGGCCAGCCTCACCAGAAAGAAAGAAATCGACTCTTGAAACTAAGCCCAAGAACCACGGCACGCGCCGTGGTTCTTTTTTGTTGCTTGACGCTGACTAGTGGCTGGGGACTGGACGTCATCCTGCGCGGACGAAAACGGCGTATGTGCGATAGCCGCATGTGGAACAAGCGTCGAAGGATTTTGCGATGAATATTGCTTGCTGCCTGCTTGATAGAAAATCGAGAAAATATGTAAAATCAACATTTGAAAACTTTGGAAAATATGCATTTTAAAAGAAATAAAACTATGACGCCTTTTTTATAAATGACGGAGATCACTGTTTCCCTTCCATCCTTTTTATCCAAAACCGTGTAAAGTCCAAAACTTCCACGATAGTATTTTATGGAGAGAGGAAAATCCTCCCGGGAGCCGAAATCTCCTCCACACTCCTACGTGCACAAACCTATAGGAAAGGAGAGCGGAGAGGGCTGGCGGCGGATCCGATTTCCCTCCTCCCGCCAGAAGGCGTGCTAGCCGCCGGAAAGCGTAAGCCATACAAATACATAAAGACGCAGTGAGCAAAGAAAGATCTCATGCAGAATTCGCCTCCACGACAAACCCTAGAGCGAAGTTTAGTCGTACCTGTACGACATGAACCGTGAAATGCGCTGGTGCCAGATTGCAGGGAATGCCTCTATGGATACTTACGAATGCTTGCTGCGCCTTTGTGATGCAATGCCCTTCGTTCACAAAGGGCATTTTCGCATTTCTCATAATGGCCCGTGAATTTTTTTCCCTATCATTTCATAAATTGACATTTCATGTCTAACCCACCTGCTATACTATAGACAAGGGAGGGATCTTGATGTATCGAAAGAGAATAGAAAGAACGAATTGGAAAATGCAGAATGTGAATCCGCAGGAGAAAGACTGCGATGACTGCGTCTTTCGGGCCATTGCCGGAGGCACGGGGATTTCATGGAAAGACACCTTCGCCGGACTGTGCCAGACGGGCCTTTCTTTGCATGCCATGCCGGACTATCCGATCGTCTTCCGCAAATATCTGAAGGAAATCGGAGCCCGCTACGTGTATAAGTCCGCCCAAGCGCACGCCCATACCGAGGACGAAGCCAGCACGGCAGACATGACCGCGGGAGAATTTATCCGGCAGCATCCGAAAGGAAACTACGTCCTCCGCCTTTGGTGGCACGTCACCTGCGCGCGGGAGGGTTTCCTCTATGACACATGGGACGCGAGCAGCGAAAAACTGCTCGAAGCGTGGGAGATCCCGCCGGACATCGCGTCCGCGCCGCGCCCCTCCGCCCCATGGCTCTACGAAAGAAGCGAGCGCCGCCTCGCTCCTTTGGAAGACATCGACGTCGTCGCGGGCCAGACTTTTCTTTTTAGAAATCCAAGTCCCGTAAACCGCAGAAGTCAGGACAGCTTCGTCCGTGTCATCGCCCTCGCCGAAGGCAGGACATGGGAAGAGGCTTATCAGGATCTCTGCCGCCAAGCCCTCTCTCAGTGTGATAATCCGCAGTTTACGTCCGTCGCGGCATCCTACCTTAGCCGCTATTGCCAGTATTTCACGCGTGGAAAGACGCCGGTAAAAGAATTTCTCGCCTCTCATCCGTCCGGTGCCTGGGTGCTTCAGCTCGGCAAAGGCTGGGCGAGTGCGGTGGTGGATGGCGTGCTGATGGATACGAGAAATTATATCAATAAGCCGATCGAGGTCGCATGGCGACTGCGTTGAGCGGCGAATTTCAAACCCACTCCGGATTTTTTTGGAGTGGGTTTGTATTATTCCTTAGTGTAAAATTTTACTCGGCAGGGAAATTTTTCCAGAAACCATCCATATTTACTCTTTGATTTGCCAATGTGCCTTGCTACAATAAGGATAAGTAAGTCATTGTCTGTAGGGCTATGGTGATGCGGCCTGAGGGAGAGGCATGTAGTAAGTACGGTACTTCAGGAAGCATTATCCATTTGTTTTACCATCGATAGGAGGGATTGAATGGAGGAGGAAGAAAAGCGCCGGCGCCGGGAGGCTGAGGCTTTAGGAGCTATAGCGGCCGAGGATGCGGTGAATGCGTCGGTACGCCGCATGAGTGAGAAGTACAAGAAGCCGGAGCACTATACGGGAAACAGGAAGCTTTTTGACGCTGGCGGTGCCAAGCGAAGGACGAAAGAGACCGATTTCTCTTCTGGGAAGCCGGTGAAGGATTCGTATACCGGAAAAGAGCTGCGTCTTCGAAAGCAGGAGGCCAAGCTAACATACGGAAAGAATTGGCAAGAACACATGGCGGAGGCGGATCATATCCATCCTCTTTCTCGGGTGGTGGAAGAGCATAAAAAGGATGCCTTTGCTACGGTAGACAATATCAAAGACGCAGCCAATAGTCCGGCAAATCTTAAAACCACGTCTCGGAAGTGGAACAATGCGAAGCGAGACCGGACGAATGAGGAGCTTTGCGAGGATGATACATATCTAAAGAACAAAGACCTTACCTTGTCTAAGAAAGCAAAGGAACGAGCTATAGCGGATGGCCGAAAGGCCAAGGCAGATGTGGACCGAGAGCTGCAATGGACGTCCCTCAAGAATGCGGCTGGAGAATTTCATCAGGCTGGGATGGAGACGGCCAAAGGCGCAGCACTATATGCCGGCAGTGCGTCCTTAGCCATGAATGCCGTAGCAGTGATTCGAGGAGAAAAGACGCCGGAAGAGGCTATCCAAGAGGTGGCCAAAGAAACAGTTACCGGGGTGGCTGTATCCTATTTTGCTGGCGGTTCAGTGAGTGTCATTTCCCATACCCTATCCACGTCCAGCAACCCCTTGTTTCACATCCTGGCAAAGGCTGGCGTGCCAGGGAAAGTGGTGAATGCGGTGCTGGCCACCTTTGGAAGTACCAAAGCCTATTTGGAAGGAAATATTACCGGTCAAGAGTACATTGCCCAACTGGGAGAAACGGGAATTGCCACCTATACTGCAGGAATAGGCATGTATGTGGGGGCTATCGCGATTCCTATCCCTGTAGTAGGCAGTCTCATCGGCGGTATGGTAGGCTATGCGCTATCGGGGAAAGTTTTTACAGCCCTGAGCAGCACCCTTTCTTCAGCTAAGCTAGCGCGAGAGGAACGGATTCGCATAGAAAGGGAATGCGAAGAGGCCATTCAACAGATTCGTACCTATCGCCAGCAGCTAGATGAGATCGCAGAGCAATATTTCAAAGAAAACAAGAAAATTTTCAAAGAAGCGCTG
This sequence comes from uncultured Dialister sp., assembly GCA_900543165.1. Lineage (GTDB taxonomy): Bacteria > Bacillota > Negativicutes > Veillonellales > Dialisteraceae > Dialister. The sequence goes on from UQQQ01000012.1 coordinate 8,968, forward strand.
GGGGATATGGAGTCTGGGCTGCAGCTGGGGGATGCGGACGGATATATTCATGGAGCCAATACAATCATCCGTCAGCTGGATGGACAGGTTTCTTTCCAAAATATGGATGAGTTTGATGATTTGATGCAGAGGGATCACACGATTAAGTTATAAAGTAAGGAGGTTTACTATGCCAATTCCATTTATTCTTGGGGCTATCGCCGTGGGTGCCGGCCTTGTAGGTGCCAAAAAGGCCATGGATGCCAGTGATAAAAATTCACAGGCAAAACGGATTCAGAGAGAGTCAAAGAAAATTTTTGAAAGGGCAAAAAGAAATCTGCAGCAGGAACGAGAGACCACCGATCGTGCGCTGGCAACGCTGGGGAGAGCAAAGATAGACATCCTTCACGGCAGCATCACTCGGTTTGTGGATACCTTCGGAAAAATTCACCATGTGGAGCTGACTGGTTCCCAAGGTATGGATGAGCTCGCAGGATTTGAGGTAAATAATAATACCTTGCGAGACATGCGAAAACTGGGAAGCTTGGCTACCCAAATAGCTTCCGGTGCTGTGGAAGGCTTGGCTGGTGGAGGACTGGTAGCTTTAGGTGCTTATGGTGCAGTTGGTCTGTTGGCACACGCTGGTACAGGGGCGGCCATTGCAGGCCTTTCCGGAGTGGCAGCTACCAATGCCACCCTGGCTTGGCTGGGCGGTGGTACATTGGCAGCTGGCGGTTTGGGCGTAGCTGGTGGCACGGCCGTGCTAGGTGGTCTCGTAGCAGGGCCGGCCATTGCATTGATGGGCTTTGCTATGGACTCCAAAGCAGATGAAAATCTAGATCGGGCTAGGAGCAACCGGGCAAAAGCCAGGAGAGCCGCAGAAGAAATGGATCTGGCTAGCGATGTTTGCTCCAAAATTACAAAACGAGCAGACATGTTCACCCGCCTTATGGCAGATGTGGATACCCTTTTCCAACCACTCATTGGGGAAATGGAAACGATTGTCCGCCAGATGGGCACCGATTACCGAAACTATAGCAAAGAAGCGAAAAAGACCATCGCTATGGTCCTTTCTACCGCCAGTGTGGTAAAAACCATATTGGACACTCCGATTCTGACGCAGAAAGGGAATGTGACAACAGAATCCCTGACCACCTATAACAAGGTGGAGAATTTCCTCTCGAAAGTACAGTCCTGATGGAATTTCCTTGCATTGCCTGCGGCCTGTGCTGTGAAAATGCCCGCTTCGTACCAGAACTGCAAAATCTCCTTAATGAAAAGGGACAGTGCCGCTACTATGATCCCAAAACAAAAAAATGTAGCATCTATAGCCATCGACCGACCATCTGTAATACCACGACCATGTATGAACAACGATTTTGTACCTCTATGACAGAAAAAGACTATCTTTTGGCCAATCTTGCAGTGTGCTGCAAATTGAGCCAAGCTGCCGGGTATAAGGGAAATGTAGTACGGCTTTGTCAAATCATGGAAGAAATCATAAAGTCTTAAATCGTTGAAAGAAATACAAGGGCAAGCACTGAACAACCGAAAACTAAAAACACGTACACTGTGATCGATATGATACCTCTAAAGCAGACAAGGTAAATAACCAAACTGCTTTAGGGGCTTTTTTATTGTTCTGATATGATACACTATACAAAGAGCAACTTTTGCTACTTTGAGCTTACAGACGATTTTAAGACGGGTGCATTTTTTGAAAAATCGTAGAATTGTATCAAAATCATTGTCCTAATGGATGAGACAGAAACCGTGCTATATTGTCTTATGAATGAGACAAAACAGCACAGTTTTTGTCTTATGTATGAGACAACAGGAGAAAGAAGGCAGAAGAAATGGGTTTTCGTTTTCAGCGGCGGATCAAGATCATGCCGGGAGTGACGCTGAACGTCGGGAAGCGCGGGGTCTCGACGTCGATCGGGCGGCGCGGGGCGCATATCACGTTCGGACAGAATGGTGTCCGGACGACGGTGGGGATCCCGGGGACGGGGATCTTTTATACGTCGCTTTCAAAGCCTTCGCAGGCGCCGGAGGCGGGGAGCCGGGAGGCGTCGTGGCCGCATCTTTCGAAGTGTCCGTACTGCGGGCATGGGATGCGGAAGCGCTGGGATCGATGTCCGGCGTGTCATCAGGCGCTGGAGCAGCCGCTGCCGGAGGATGCGGTGCGCTGCCGAGGGTGCGGGCGGGTGTATGAGGGGAATATGCTCCGTTTCTGCCCGGCGTGTGGGTGCCGGCTGTTGGATACGCCGGTGGAGATCCTGCCGGAGATGACGGCGGAGGAGCGCGCGCAGTATGCGGCGGGGCACTGCGATGTGTGTCCACATTGCCGTGGCCCGGTGCCGGATGTCGCTGGGCTGAAGTATTGCCCGCATTGCGGCTTCGAGGTCTCGACAAGGAAGAATCGGCAGGCGTTCTGGGGGAAGTTCTTCTATTGTCTCTTTGTGGCGATCTTGATGATAGGTCTTTTCGTCATGATGTAGGATGTGAAACGTTCGTTTCTTGCTTTGCGGGGGAGCCTCTGGAATGTTGTCGTCCCTTACTTGTTTGCGAAAGAGGGGGAGCAGGTTCTATAGGTTCAGAGGGTTCAAAGGGATTGGTGTGGTGCTTTTCGTCATCCTGAGCGGAGGAAGACGTCGTATGTTAGGGAAACGCTGATTAAATCACAGAATCAGATTTCATATGGGTTTTTATACATAGAGTCGTCGACATCCTCCTTAAATAGCTCGCTATTCGCGCCCTCTGTCTCCTCGCTCTGTATAAAAATCCAAGAATGAAATCCGATAACGATTTAATCAGTGTTTCCCTAAGCGCCGCGGAGTATAAATAGGGCGATGCCCGAAGGTCGGAGATCACAGGCTTCCCGTTTGAGCATTTCCTGACATCGGTCGTTTGACCGCGAATGACAAAGATTTCTCGCTTGCGCTCGAAATGACGGTCGGAGAGAGTCACCAGTCGCTCCTAGCCCCTCGCCAGTCATCCCTGCTTTCAAACTTTACGTCGGGGGAGTCTCAGCCGCTTGATTTTTCCTTGTAGCTCTCTTGAAAAGATGGTAAAATGAAACCCTGGAACTTATTATACGAGAAAGAGGACTGGTAAGAGATATGAGACAGAAGGGGAACAACTTTGTGGAGTATGCCCTCATGCTAGGTCTGGTGGTCGGGATCGGATGGGGCCTTTTGGGGTCTTACGGAGACGGGATTCCTAGGATCTTTGGCTCCGCCGCAGAGCTTCTTCAAGCGGGGAGCAAAAGTACGGAGCAGAAGGTCTATGACCGTCATATGAAGTGGCTGAAGGATACGCTTCTTGCACTCACCCAAAAAGAGATGGGCCCTGGGTTCCAGTCATTTTTTGACTATATGGGCGGACACGGACTGAATGGAAAATATTTCGATCAAAGAAAAGGCCCGGAGTTTACGACGGAGAATGGGCTGATCGATGGTGACAGTCTGTCGAAATTTGTGGGACAGATCGATTCCAGTGCGCTCCAAAATGACAGCTGGGCGATGGTCGGTTATAAGGAAAAAGGCCAGCTGTACTATGCGGTCGCCATTTACAGTCCGGATAAAAATGGCGGGAAGACACTGGCCGAGCAGCCGGTGGGGAGGAAGGTCACGACGGATGTGTATCGGGTGAATCCTGATACGAATGAGATCCTGCGTCTGAAGAATAATGTCTCGATGCAGGTGGGAGAGAACACACGAAAGGATGGAACTGGAACTAAGTATCATGTCCTTCGTGATCTGAAATGAGAAGTACAGAGAGAAACGCACAGGCTTTTCCGCCTGTGCGTTTTTGTGTAGGAATGCCGCTTTCGCTTTCCTTTTCTTCTACGAACTGTCATATAAATATGCTATAATGAAGCGATGTATATTTTTGATTGAGGTGCAATATGACTGACTTAGAAGAAATCAAACGCCGCCGGACGTTTGCGATCATTTCCCACCCGGATGCCGGCAAGACGACATTGACGGAAAAATTACTGCTTTACGGGGGTGCGATCCATCTCGCAGGCTCCGTCAAGGCGAGGAAGACGGCGCGCTATGCGGTGTCTGACTGGATGGAAATCGAAAAACAGCGCGGGATCTCTGTCACGAGCTCGGTGCTGCAGTTCGACTACCAGGGCTGCCGCATCAATATCCTGGATACCCCGGGGCATGCGGACTTTTCGGAAGATACCTACCGCACGCTGATGGCCGTCGACTCGGCGGTCATGGTCATCGATGTGGCAAAGGGCGTCGAAGCGCAGACGAAGAAGCTCTTCAAGGTCTGCTCGGATCGTGGGATCCCGATCTTCACCTTCGTGAATAAGATCGACCATTTCGGTAAGAATCCGTTCGATCTGATGGCGGACATTGAAGATGTGCTTGGCATCCGTTCCTGTCCGATGAACTGGCCGATCGGTGTGAACGGTGACTACACGGGCATCTATGACCGTGAGACGGAGATGTGCCATATCTTCATCAAGGACAATGCCCATGGCGTGAAGAAGCTGGAAGTGATCTCCGGCAAGATCGATGATGAAGCCATCGTTTCTCAGGTCGGGCGGGAAGTACTGGATGCGCTCCGTGATGATTTGGAGCTTCTTGATGAAGCGGGCGATCCCTTCGATGCGGAAAAAGTCGCCAAAGGGGAGCTGACACCGATGTTCTTCGGATCGGCTATGACGAATTTCGGCGTACAGCCATTTCTGGAGAAATACCTCGAGCTTGCGCCGCCGCCGGAAGCGAGAAAGACGCTGGAAGGCACCATCGAGCCGGAAGATCCGGCGTTCTCCGGTTTCATTTTCAAGATCCAGGCAAATATGGACCCGAAGCATCATGACCGTGTCGCTTTCATGCGTATCTGCTCGGGCGTCTTCGAGAAAGGCATCACCGTCCTGCATCGCCAGAGCGGCAAGATGCTCCGTCTCTCCCAGCCGCAGCAGTTCCTCGCGACGGAAAGACAGACGGTCGAGAAAGCCTACCCGGGCGACATCATCGGTCTTTTCGATACCGGTGAGCTCGGTGTCGGCGATACCGTCTGCGAGAAGAAGCATCCGGTCACCTTCATTGATTTCCCGGTCTTCCCGCCGGAGCTTTTTGCCCGTCTGTCTCCGGAAAGCAGCATGAAGAGAAAGCAGTTCCTGAATGGTGTCTCTCAGCTCGCGCAGGAAGGGGCGATCCAGGTCTACAAGCAGCCTTACGTCATGGAGTCTTTCATCATTGGCGCTGTCGGCCAGCTGCAGTTTGAAGTCATGAAGTACCGCTTGGAAAATGAATATAATGTCCATGTGAATCTGGAACCGCTCTCCTACACCGCAGCCCGCTGGACAGAAGGGGATGTCCCGCCGGAAGAGCTTATTGGCATCGACAATGCGATGGTCGTCTATGACCGTCGCGAGCGACCTGTCTACCTCCTGCCGAATGCATGGCAGGCCGGCTGGCTCGCCCAGAGAAATCCGAAAGTCACCTTCCTGGAAAGCCCGCCGCTCGGCGTAGCGAGACTGGAAGGGAATTAAATGAGGAATTAAGGAAAGAAGGTGGCGGCTTCGCCGGGATCCTTCGACTCAGGTCGCAGCTGTTCTGGTATTCGTTATCTCACATATGACGTTTCTCGCCGCTCAGGATGACGAAACGGGGCGATGCTCGCATTCCGCGCGCTGGTCGCTATCCTTAGTCACCAGTCACTATTTCCTCTGATCAATGAAAACGTCCGCCGTATGGCGGGCGTTTTTGCATGCATTTTTCATTTCAAATCTTTGCGGAGACTATGGTATACTAAATGCGAATATGGTTTTTCGTGGCTGGTGATGGGAATTGCGTTTCATAAATAACTGGCAGTTAAATTGACCATCCAATCAAGTGAGAAGTTTGAGGTGAAGGCTCAGCGCATAAAATATGGAAGCGGCGCGGAGTTTTATATAAATCATGAATAGACTGTTTTATAAAATGAGAGGTATTGGGGCGCTATATGAATTGTGCGCCCCTTCCTCCACTCCTCACTCCTAACTCCTAACTCACATGAGGTGATACTATGACTTTTTTTGATCGACTGCTTTCCTTGCTCAAGAATGAGCGCGGGGCGTACATGGTATTTTTTGCGATATTGATCCCGATCCTTTTCGGCTGTGCGGGGCTCGCGGTGGACCTCGGGAATGGCTTTGCCCGTCACGCACGCCTGCAGAAGGCGGCGGATGCGGCGGTGCTTGCCGCGTCGTATGTGTATGATGAGAAGAATTCGGCGGAGATGTATCGCGTCGCGGAGCAATACCTGCAAGCGAATCTGGATAATGAGGAGGATCGCGCGCTCTCTCTCGATGAGATCCGGAAGAAGTATGACATGAAGCTTTATGGAAGAAAGGCGCAGGATAGTACGAAGACGGAAGGACGCTTGTTGACGCTGGATGCGACAGAAAAGATCGGGTCGAAGTTTATCGAGTTCGTCGGGATCCATGGCTTTTCCGTGGATGTGCGTGCAACGACGAAGGTGGTAGTGAAGAAATCTGTGGATAGCGGGGTTTTTGGCTATTCATTTATTTGTGGGGATGACAGGAAGGCTTCTGAATCTGGTAATGTTGGGGATTCAGAGGAAAAGAAACCTCCGTTTATTATTACGCAAACCACTCACAAAATAGTAGGAAAGGTTCATACGAATGGAGCTATAGGAATCAATGGATCGCAAGACGTGTATTCCTGCCTTGTGAAGTCAGGTGATTTTACTACGTCTATCAAGTCTGATGAGGAATTGTGGAAGAGTCGTGGCGAGGCGAACTGGGCACATCCGAATGGCGGACTTTATAATGCGTACTATGCCAATGATAAACAAATCAATGGGACGTGGTATCATTTTAATCGATTTGGCTACTGTGATAAGGCGGGGGCAGCCGATGTGCGGGCGCAGGATTGTCAGTCTGAAGAGTTGAAAATTTCCTTAAGCAAGACCAATGATAAAACCAATAAAACCAAGGCGATTTATGATTATGTGGAAGATATGAGAGCTAATCATACAAGCGATCAAGATGTACATATAAATGTAAATGCTAAGTATGATCAAGATATTACATATTCTCCATGGGATATGGGGGAATGGGTTCCTCTTGGTAAATATAAAGTCATTATTAGTGATGGACCTCTCAATATTGGGGAAGATTCCAGCATAAAACTGGATGATTCGAAGCAACCGATGGTGATTATTTCATTGCACGGTAATGTGATGATTGGAACGAATCAACCGATAAAGGCATTGATTTACGCGCCTAATGGAAGAATTTCTTTTACTGGCGCAGCAGTGAGTGATGATTCAAAATTTAGTTTCGAAGGCAGTATAGTTGGAAAGCAGATTACTCTAAACAGCCAGAATAATCCGGGAAAGTATGTTTCCTATAAATGGAATGATTTTAATTTTGGTACAGCTGATTTTGGAAAACCGAATAGCGGTTCCGGCGGTTCCAGCTCGGGGGGAAGCGATAGCGGGACGGCGAGCGTCTCCAGCGTGATCCTTCACAAGAACAAAGATGCCGATTATGAGGAGGCAAGTCCCCAAAACGAGCTCAAACCATAAGCGCCTGCCATGCGGGAAAGATAGACACAAGAGGGAAGTCCTGACGGGCTTCCCTCTTTTTTAAGTTCTGTTTGCGGCGAATCACGAAATTATATATAATAGTGTGAGAAAAATCACATAATTATATATAAAAAGGTGATAACAATGAAAAGACTTGCAATGAGACAGCTGATTTCCTGGAAGGACTCTCCTTACAGGAAGCCCTTGATCGTGAAGGGCGTGCGCCAGGTGGGGAAGACGTGGCTCTTGAAGGAATTTGGGCGGATGCACTATGAAAATACCGCCTATTTCAACTTTGATGAGAATCCGGAATATCGGGATTTCTTCCGCACGACGAAGGATGTGCAGCGTATTCTTCCGAATCTGGCGATGGCGAGTGGGCAGGATATCCAGAAGGGGAAGACGCTGCTCATTTTCGATGAGGTGCAGGATTCGCCCGAGGTGCTGAATGCACTGAAGTATTTTGCGGAAAATGCGCCGGAGTACCATGTGGCCTGCGCGGGTTCACTACTAGGGATCACGCTCGCGAGGCCGTCATCGTTTCCGGTGGGGAAGGTGGATTTCCTGTCTCTTTATCCGATGAGTTTCACGGAGTTTCTGATGGCGACAGGAAGTGAGAATCTGGCAGCCTATCTGGGGGCGGTGAATGAGATCGAGCCGCTGCCTGATGCTTTTTTCAATCCGCTCGCGGAGAAGCTCAAGATGTACTATGTCACGGGCGGGATGCCGGAGGTGGTCAGCCGCTGGGAGGAGACGCAGTCGGTGGGGCAGGTGCAGCAGGTGCTGATGGATATCATCCAGGCGTATGAGAGAGACTTCATGAAACATCCAGCGCCAAGGGAGTATCCGAAGATTGGACGGGTGTGGAATTCTTTACCATCGCAGCTTGCGCGGGAGAATAAGAAATTTCTCTACAATGTCATCAAAGAGGGGGCAAGGGCGAGGGAGTATGAGGATGCGCTCGAGTGGTTGGTGCATGCGGCGCTGGTCTACAAGGTCTTCCGCATCACGTCGCCAGGGCTTCCGCTTTCCGCCTATGAGGATCTGTCTGCGTTCAAGATTTATCTCGCAGATGTGGGCGTGCTGCGCCGTCTGTCTAAACTCGATCCAGTGGCATTCCGTGAGGGGAATCGGCTTTTCATGGAGTTCAAGGGGGCGCTGACGGAGAATTTCATCCTGCAGTCACTGGTGCCGCAGTTCGATGCCATGCCGCATTACTGGTCGCGGATCAATCCGCTGTATGAGGTGGACTTCATCATCCAGCGGAAGAATGATATCATCCCTGTCGAAGTGAAGGCAGATACGAATATCAAGAGCCGGAGTCTTAAAAAGTATGCAGAGACATTCGCAGCAGAAACGAAGCTCCGCGTGCGTTTCTCGATGAATAATTTGCGTATGGATGAGGGCGTGCTGAATATCCCTCTATTTATGGCGGATCAGGCAGATCGACTGATTGGGATCGCGTTGGGGGGGACGCATGAAAAGTAAACGCGCTGAAGGGGCTGGGAAAATGCTCATTCAATCACAGAGTTCGATTTGGCATAAAAAATACATGTCAAGTCGGCCTCAGCGATTGGATCCATGTTTCCCCAGGGGGCAACCGCCCCATGGGGCCCTCTTCAAACTGTATTCTTCGCGGGGACGCCTTTGGGCGTCCCCTTTTTTCCATACCATACTATCAGAATTTCCTTTAACGGGAAGGGCTCCCTGTGCTCCGCTATGCATATAAGTCATGGTATAATTATAAAGAGAAGCTTTGCCCGCTGTTTACCTGCTTTTTACGGGAGTGGGCTATCATTAAAAGGTATGCTTCTGCGTGTGACCTGTTTCATCGCGCACTGGTCTGGCACGCCCCGCGGGCTAACGCTGACGCTTCGCTTGAATGAGAAATGAAGGTGGCGGCTAGGGGTTGGGGATTAGGAACAAGCGGTGATTGAAATAGCGCAATTGGTACACTGATCGTTCTGCAAGGAAGATCTCTCGGCTACGCTCGAGATGACGGCGGCGCGAAGTGCTATCAAAACTCCGCGGCGCTTCATTATTTTCTGCGCCGCACCACCACTTCTCACTTCTCACTCCTCACTCCTAACTTTTACGTTTCATTTTTACGGATATATGGGATTACAAGATACCCGCTGTTTATAAAAGGAGGGCCACTTATGTCGGAACAAAAGCCGCTCATTTACGGTATCATTCACATCGGCTCGTCGAATCTGTCTCTTCGCATCGTGGAGTACAAGAATGTCAATGAAGTCCGTGTCATCGAGTCCGTGAGGAAGGATACGAACTTTGGGGAAGAGGTATTCAATCATAAGAATCTGTCTTTCGCTTCGATCCGGAAGCTCTGCCGCATGCTGAATGGCTTGAAGCAGCTGTTGTCGGATTATCAGGTGAAGGTATATGCGGCGTATGCGACGGCGGTTTTCCGTGAGGCGGATAACTGCCGCTCGATCCTGGATCTGATCCGTGTCAAGACGGGATTCAATGTGCAGGTCGTGGACATGCCGCAGGAGATCTATTTCAAGCATTTCGGCCTTTCGTACCAGCTGAAGCAGTATAACCGTGCGGCGAATGAGCGTCTGGGGAAGAATTTCCTCTTCGTCGACATCACGTCGGGCTGCGTGGGGCTGACGGTGTGGGAGAAGGGCTCGCTCTGCTACCAGCACAATGTACACATCGGGACGCTCCGCCTTTTGGAGACGTTCACGACGAACCAGCGCGAGTCGCGCTACTTCCCGGAAGCGCTGGCGGAGTACATCCATGCGATTATGGAGCCGCTCTGGGTATCGATCAGAAAGTATGACATCGATACGGTCGTTCTCTCGGGCCGTGAGGCGAGGATCGTCGCGATGCTCTTGCACCATGACCTTGATCAGAGAGATATTGCAGAGGTGAAGCCTCAGGAATTCGGCAAGGTGTATGACGAGGTGGGAAAATTCTCCACTTCAATGATCATGCAGAAGTATCACATCAGTGAGGCATGGGCGCTCACTGTCTCGCCGACGCTGCATATTTATCAGGAGATCCTGAATGCGATCCCTGTGAAGCATGTAGTCATGATGGGGATGACCTTCGTGCGCTCGGCATCGCTCTTCTATGGGGCGCAGAAGACGAATGATCCGGCACTTGCGTACATGCGCGCGCAGAATCTGGAGCTGACGCGCTCGATCGCGGCGGACTATTACTATGAACCGGTGCATGCGAAGGCGATGGAGCTCTACAGCAAAGTGATCGTGCAGGCCTTTGACCGCGGAAATGGGCTCAATGATCGTGATGAATTCCTGCTTCGCATGGCGATCATCCTGTATCAGATCGGGAAGTATGTGAATCTGCTGGGCTCGTCCATGCAGGCGTGGAATATGGTCCGCGGGACGGATATTTTCGGGATCTCCGACCGAGAGAAGGATATCGTGGCGTGCATCGTCTACTATGATCACAAGGGGATCCCGAATGATGACGATGAGCCATTCCGTATCCTGTCGGATGAGTCGAAGATGACGGCGCTGAAGCTGATAGCCATCTTCCGTCTGGTCCGTGCGATGGATATGTCGAGGAAGCAGAAGCTGAAAGATCTTTCGGCCCATATCTCGGGGGATGCGCTTGTCATCGAGTATGAATCGAGTGAGGATACGGCTTTGGAGACATGGCTGTTTAATAAAGAAAAGACAATGTTTGAAACGGTATTTGGCATGGAAGCCAAATTGGAGCGGAGGTAACTATGGACGTGCAGGATAGACATCAGCATTATTATCTGAACCGCGAGCTGTCGTGGCTGCAGTTCAATCGCCGCGTACTGCAGGAGGCGGTGGATCCGAACAATCCCCTGCTGGAAAAATTGAAATTCCTGGCGATCACGAGTTCGAATCTGGATGAATTCTTCATGATCCGCGTGGCGGGGCTGAAGCACCAGAAGGAAAATGGCGTGAAGCGCCGTGACATCGCCCATATGACACCGGAGGAGCAGCTCGAGCAGATCTCCGACATCTGCCAGAAGCTCGTCGCACGCCAGTACCGTTTCCTTCATATGCTCCTGTCCGAGCTTCGCACGGAAGGGCTCTACTTCATCCATCCGGAAGATGCGACAGAAGCGCAGAAGAAATGGATGGAGGACTACTTCGAGCGGCAGGTATTCCCGGTAGTCACGCCGATGGCTGTCGACTCCTCGCATCCGTTCCCGTTCCTCGCTTCGAAGAGCCTCAATATCGCGATGCTGCTCGAAAGAAATGAGCGTGACCTTTCGCTGGATGAGGAAAATGATATCGATGTGAAGACGGCGATCGTGCCGGTGCCGTCGTTGCTCCCTCGTATCGTCCGCCTGCCGGATGATCCGGAAAAGAAGGGGCGCCACGACTTCGTCCTCTTGGAACAGGTCATCCGTCACTTTGCTTCCCGTTTCTTTATCGGCTACGACCTTCTGGAGGCACATCCTTTCCGCATCACGCGTGACGCGGATCTTGCGATCGACGAAGAAGATGCGCAGGACCTTGTCGTCGAGGTGGAGCGCCAGCTGAAAAAACGCCAGCGCGGGGAGGCCGTGCGTATCGAATTCGAAGCAGGCACCAGCCGCTTCATGCAGCGCTTCATGACGCAGGAGATGCACCTCGCGAAGGAGGATCTGTATGAGATCGACGGACCGCTCGATATGACGATGTTCTTTTCCTTCTGCGGCATCAAGGGCTACGACCGTCTCCGCTATCCGGAAGCGCATCCGCATCGCCCATGGTCCATGATCCAGCTCGAAAAGGATGGTCGAAAGAATATTTTCGAGATGATCCGTGAGAAAGATCTCCTCGTGCATCTGCCTTATGAATCCTTTGAAGACTCGGTCGTCAATTTCGTCGCTTCAGCAGCGGCTGACCCCGATGTCCTTGCCATCAAGCAGACCCTGTACCGCGTGGCTTCCTCCTCGCCGATCATACAGGCGCTTGAAAAAGCAGCACAGAACGGCAAGCAGGTCACTGTCCTCATGGAAGTCAAGGCGCGCTTCGATGAAGCGAATAACATCCTGATGGCGCGCCGTCTTGAAAAAGCAGGCGCGCATGTCATCTACGGCCTTGTCGGGCTCAAGACGCACTCGAAGTGTACGCTCGTCATCCGCCGCGAAAAGGACGGCATCCGCCGTTATGTCCATGTCGCGACCGGCAACTACAATGCATCCACAGCCAAGCTCTATACGGATCTCGGGGTATTCACCTGCAATGACCAGTTCGGCAGCGACGCTTCTGCCTTCTTCAATCTCCTCTCCGGCTACTCTGACCCGCCGCTGTGGGACTCCTTCATCGTCGCGCCGATCAATCTCCGCCAGCGCTGCATGGAGCTCATCGACCGCGAGATCGCCTTCGCCAAGCAGGGCGAGCAGGCACACATGGTCGCAAAGATGAATTCCCTCCTCGATAAGGAGATCATAGATAAGCTCTACGAAGCTTCTCAGGCAGGCGTCAGGATCGAGCTCATCATCCGGGGGATCTGCGTACTCATCCCGGGCATCCCCGGCGTCAGTGACAACATCACCGTCAGAAGCCTCGTCGGCCGCTTCCTGGAGCACAGCCGTGTCTTCTGGTTCGCCAATGGCGGTCGTGAAGAGCTGTATATCGGCAGTGCGGACTGGATGCCAAGAAACCTCAATGACCGCGTCGAACTCATGATCCCTGTGCGTGACGCCGATCTCTGCCATCGTCTGAAGACCATGGTCAATATGGAGCTCGCGGACAATCAGAAAGCGCACATCATGCAGTCTGACGGCATGTGGAAAAAGGAGATCGCACCTGCTGATAAAGTGGGCGCACAAGCCGAATTCCAGCGTATCGCAGAGAAGCGTGACTGCGAAGATGAAATGACCCTCGCGCAGAAAATGGAACCCTACATGCCTGTCTTTGGGAAAAAAGAAAAGTAAAGAGGGAAAGAAAAAGTCGAAGCGAATGCTTCGGCTTTTTTCTTTGCCGACTGGAAAAGCCCGGGCATCCGATGCCAAATGACAGCGCGGGGCGCACGAACCTTTCGAGCCAAAGAGGGGATCGTTTTTCTTTAAAAGGAGATGGGGTGTATCAGGAAGATCAAACGGAAAGCCTCTCAAACCGCAAACGGCAACGCATCGCCAAACTGTATCCTGCTGCGAAGCCTCTGTCACCGGGATCTGTGAGGGGATCAGGCTGTGCATCTGATCCGGAAGTTGATCCTCTATTATCCACTTTTCCTTCTGCCATCTTCTCTTTTTGGGAAAGAATTACAAATTTCAAGTATTTTGGTGGGTGAATTTCCCACTTCAAGAAAAAATGAGAAGAACGAAAGGTCAAAGATGGGACAAAGTTGGGCTATCTCGGATGAGAGATGAGGTCGGCTCAAGGTTGACAATAAGGCGGAAAGCGGAATGCACAAAATGCGAAAGAAACGATAACATGGGAGATAGACCAATTCATAATCTGTTAATAATCTTCAAATGTCTATTAGGGAGATACAAGATTGACAATTTGTCTGATGAATAGTGTTCGATAATATCAGAGAAAAATCATGATATAGCAAAAAGCGCAGCAAAGGATAGTGCACGATGTATACGGCGGTATATGCAAAAAATATTCGATAAATACGGAATAAAGACATGTTTCTATTATTGTTAACATCAAAAAAATTGACAAAAAGTCTCTCTATGGTAGAATAACGGCCATAGGAGATGCATTTATGAAACCTTCAACGATGAACAAAGCGAAAACAGTATTGGTATGTATATGTGCGGTGGCTGCCTTGGGAAGTCAGGTGGATCTGGCAGCAGCGTCTTTTGATTTCTTGGGTGGCAGTCACGCGAAGACAGTGACCGTATATGATGGGGGGCACAAGCAGGTCATTTCTACGGCGGCCTCCAATTTTAAGAATGTACTAAGCGAGCTCAATGTATCACTGAAGGCGTATGATACATTCTGGACAAGCACGAAGGACGTCTCGGACGGCGCGGTCATCGTGGTGGAGCGGGCGGTGCCTGTTTCCATCATCGCGAATGGCAAGAAAAAGGTCGTCTATACCACGCAGCAGACCGTGCAGGGCGTGGTGAATGACGCGGGCTTCGACTGGAAGAAGATGATGCCGATCGAAGACGGTCTGATGCAGGTGAAGGAAGGCATGCAGATCCACGTCGTCCCGTATACCGCGCGGAAGGTTTTCCGCAAGGAGGCCATGCCGATCCACTATAATAAATGGTACGATGGTAGCCTCGGGGAGGATCAGGAGGTCGTCGTACAGGAGGGAGTCCCGGGCGAACGGGAAGTGGAGATCGATGAATTCATCTCCGGCGGCAAGGTCGTGAAGACGGTCATTGCTCATGCCAAGGTTCTCTCTGATGGCACACCGGGCATTATGAAGACCGGTAAAGCAGAAGGGACGATGGGCTGGGTCGCCAATATGCATGCGAGCGCATATCATCCGAGCGATGGAGGCGGCAGCGGCATCACTGCGACAGGCACGCAGGCCGGTCACGGCACGGTGGCGGTCGATCCTTCCGTCATCCCACTCGGTACGAATGTATTCATCCCGAACTATGGCCATGCTGTCGCGGCAGATACCGGCGGTGCGATCGTCGGTAACCGCATCGACCTCTGCATGGAGTCTTTCGAGGACTGCTATAACTTCGGCAGACAGAATATCGAAGTGTTTGTCAATTATTAAGGGTTCGAGGTTCAGGGTTCAAGGTTCAGGGGTGTGGTACGGCGCATAAAAATATAGAAGCGCCGCGATGTATAAATGGGGCGATGCCCGAAGGTAGTATTTCAGGGACCTTCGGGCATCGCCTTTTCTATTTTCCAGCGAAGCCGCTATTGCAGGCTTGAAGGCGGGGATGAGTGGCTAGGGATTAGTGACTGGTGACTAGGAGACTGGGAGACATCAGACTCCCCTATCGTCATTTCGAGCGAAGCGAGAAATCTTCTTTGCAGAGCGATAAATGAAGGATGTGAGAAAGCAGAAATACGAAGCATCAAGGCGTCGTTTCCCTGGCAGTGCCAATGTGACAGTAACCGCAGTGCAAGAAAGATCCCTCGGCTATGCTCGGGATGACGATATGGGAAAGGGATACCGCCAAAAGTTTGAAAGTAGGGGTGAATAGCCAGGGACTACTGACTGGTGACTAAGGATTAGCGACTGGTGACTCTCTTGTATTGTCATTTCGAGCGAAGCGAGAAATCTTCTTTGCAGAGCGATAAATGATGGGTGTGAGAAAGCAGAAATACGAAGCACCAAGGCGTCGTTTCCCTGCCAGTGTCAATGTGATAGTGACCGCAGTGCAAGAAAGATCCCTCGGCTGCGCTCGGGATGACGATACGGGAAAGGGATACCGCCAAAAGTTTGAAAGCAGGGGTGAATAGCCAGGGACTACTGACTGGTGACTAAGGATTAGCGACTGGTGACTCTCTTGTATTGTCATTTCGAGCGAAGCGAGAAATCTTCTTTGCAGACCGATAAATGATGGATGTGAGAAAGCAGAAATACGAAGCACCAAGGCGTCGTTTCCCTGCTAGTGCCAATGTGACAGTGACCGCAGTGCAAGAAAGATTTCTCGGCTACGCTCGAAATGACGATACGAGGATATCATAGTCTAAAAATTGCGGCGAAGCCGCAACCCTGAACCCCGAACCCTAAATCTATTCCCCGCCCAAACTCCCTACTGCGCGCACCCTCTCTCTCATGCTATAATAAAGCAATATATAGGAGGATACTATGCTGACAGTTTATATAGCTTTATTCGTGACCGTGCTGGATCAGCTGGTGAAATGGATCGTCCAGCAGCACATGGTCTGGGGAGAATCGATCCCGCTCATTTTCGGGGTATTTCATCTGACCTACATCATCAATCCCGGCGCAGCCTTCGGCATTCTGGCGTATCAGAGATGGTTTTTCCTTGCGATCGTCATCCTGCTCTTTGGTGCGTTCTTCTTTTTCCGGAAGCGCATCCCCGAAGAGCCCCGCTATTTTTCCGCCGCGATCGGTATGCTGCTCGGAGGGGCTTTGGGAAATGCCATCGACCGCGTGCGTATCAGCGGCGTCGTGGACTTCTTCGACTTCCGCATCTGGCCGATCTTCAATGTGGCAGACATTTTCATCTGTGTCGGTGTGGCACTGATCGTATTTTATTTTTGGAGACATGAAGCATGAGTGAGAAAATTTACGTTGTGACCGAGCAAGAAGCAGGACAGCGTCTTGACCAGTTCCTGAAAGAGGCCTCCGGGCTCACCCGTTCTGAAGTGCAGAAATGGATCAAAGACGGCCGCGCGCTGCTCGCAGATGGCAAGATGATCCGCCCGAACTACCATGTGCAGACAGGCGATCAGATTTCCTTTTCATGGGAAGAGAAGAAAGAGCTCACGCTCATCCCACAGGACCTTCCGCTTGATATCCTTTACGAAGATGAGCACATGCTGGTCATCAACAAAGCACGCGGCATGGTCGTGCATCCCGGCTCGGGAAATCCGGACGGCACACTGGTGAATGCCCTCCTCTATCATGTCGGCCCTTCGCTTTTTGAGGCCTGCGAAGATCCCATCCGTCCGGGCATTGTACACCGCCTTGACAAGGATACCTCAGGCGTCATGGTCGTCGCAAAGTCGAAGGAAGCCTTCCCTGTGCTGAAGGAAGAAATCGCGACCCACGAAGCGGAGCGTCACTACGTCGCTCTCGTCCATGGGCAGATGGAAGGAAATACGGGTGTCATCCGTTTCCCCTTGGGACGCAGTACGAAAGACCGTATGAAATGGGACGTCCAGCCTAAGACCGGCAAGCATGCCGTCACTCACTTCCGCGTGCTCGAATTCATGCCGCACTACTCATGGATCGAGTGCAAGCTGGAAACCGGACGCACCCACCAGATCCGCGTCCATATGGCACACATCCGCCATCCCGTCGTGAATGATCCGCTCTACGGCTGGAAGAAAGACCATTTCCCCATCGAAGGTCAGGCGCTCCATTCGTGGACACTCGACATTCGCCATCCTGTGACAGGTCAGGCGCTCCACTTCGAAGCGCCAATCCCCGCAGATCTTGCACTCTGCCTTCAGATGGCGAGAAAAGGGGAAATGTAAAGCGCGTGTTTTTCTGGAGGGAGCCTTGTATTTATCAATCCCTAGCTACTTAAGTTTGAAAGCAGGGATGAGTGGCTAGGGATTAGGAGTGACTGGTGACTGGTGACTTAAATGCCACTTTCGTGCATCGCCCTATTTATACTCCGCGGCGCTTCTATGTTTTTATGCGCCGCACCACCATTTCTCATTTCTCATTCAAGCGAAGCTTTCAAACGGAATCAAAGGGCAGCACATCCAAGGGGCTAACCCAGTCCCTAGTCCCTAGTCACCAGTCACTAGTTCCCCGAAAGCCGAAAGGAGAATTTCTATGATTACACGTACCATATCCGTTCCGGGATTTCGCATCGGCACGGCGGAAGACCGTGTGGGCCTTACAGGCGTGACCGTCATTCTGGCGCCGGAAGGCGGCGCGACCGCGGGAGTCGATGTGCGCGGCTGCGCACCGGGGACGCGGGAGACAGATCTTCTCTCCCCGGAGAAAACGGTGCAGCAGATCCACGCGGTCGTCCTTTCCGGCGGCTCCGCCTTTGGCCTCGAAGCTGACAGCGGCGTCATGAATGCTCTGGCAGAAGACGGCGTCGGATTCCCCGTAGGGCCGGTTTCTGTACCGATCGTCTGTGGCGCGGTGCTCTTCGACCTTATGATCGGTGATCCGAAAGCCCATCCCGATCTTGCCATGGGATACAAGGCAGCGAAGCGGGCGGATGTGATATTTCCCGTCGGTTGCTACGGCGCAGGGACAGGTGCGACGGTCGGCAAGCTCAAAGGCGCAGAACATGCCATGAAGAGCGGCGCAGGTTATGCCGAGATTTCCCTCGAAAGCGGACTCTGTGTCGGGGCTTACATGGCAGTCAATGCGTGCGGCGAAGTATACGACAAAGAGACTACGCTCGCCGGTATTCTTTCCGATGATGAGAAAACCATCCTTTCCTCGCATGACCTCATGCTCGCCGGATTCAAGCGCATCTTAGGCGGCAATACGTCCATCGGCTGCGTCGTAACGAATGCAAAACTCACCAAAGCGGAGTGCAAAGCGGTGAGCGGTATGGCACATGATGGCTTTGCCAGATCCATCCGCCCCGTCCATACCACGATGGATGGGGATACGGTTTTTACCATGGCATCCGGCGAGATCGCTGCGCCTGTCGATACGGTGGGCTATCTTGCGGAAGAAGCCATCCGCCTTGCTGTTCTTGATGCGGTCAAGAGCGCGGAATCGATGGGCACTCGCCCTGCGTATGCGGATATAGCGGGCGGGGAGTAGAGCGTGCGCCTTAAGGAAACACTGAGTAAATCTGACAACGATTGAATCAGTGTTAGCCCGTGGGGCGGGGCGCCCTTTGATTGCGTTTGAAAGCCTCGCTTGAATGAGAAATGCGAAATGGTGGTGCGGCGCATAAGACTATAGAAGCGCCGCGAAGTATAAATAATGGCAATGCCCGAAGATGGTATGTAGTCACCAGTCACCAGTCACCAGTCACCAGTGACTTGCGGCTCCTAGTCCCTAGTCCCTCATTCCTGCTTTCAAACTTCCTTATTTCCCCACAGACGGTCAAATTGACATTTCCCTTCGTATCGCATACAATAGATATGTACCCTTGGGGATGTACCGGTTTCGACAGGAGATTCTGGGACATAAACAGCGAGTCGGGATCCCACCTTCCCGTTAAACGGTGGAAAAACCTAAACGCAAAACGTGATTTTGCTTTAGCAGCCTAATCTGCTAATGTCCCCTGCGGTTTTCCTATGACCGCAGGCTGACATCAACCAATAGGATAGAGCGGAAGGAGGCTTGGGACTTTCGCTTCGAAACCAATCCTAAGATCGGCAAAGGCAGTTTGTTCCTGTACGATACTTTGCTTAAATCCTAAAACAGTGAACTGCACTCGGAGAAGTTTATGGGACAGGCTTTTTGGACAGGGGTTCGACTCCCCTCATCTCCACCAGCCAGTGATAGAATCGCAGCGATGCGATTCTTTTTTTATTGGTTCCTATCATTCGGTTGTAACAGGAGCCATGCATAGAGACGATGTAGGGGATATTGACTTTGTTTGGGAAACGCTGGGGACATGGTGCCGGATGGGAAGAAGACATAAAAAGAAGCAACCATAAATGCTGGTGGCGAGGGTTATGGCTCAACCACTGCTACTACCGCTAGACCCACACTTACTCGTCCTAGCGGAGATACAGGTGCTTCTAACAATAATATAGATAGACCGTCGAAAAATGTCAATACAAAGTCAAAGTCTGCTTTAAACTTTGCCATCGAATATAAGAAGAAAGCAGACAAGCTGAAAGAGCAATTCGATATATCTTTGACTCTGCGCTGTTTTATAACATAAAAAAGCCGCTGCATCACCGATTAAAATAGGGTCTACGCGAGTGGGTCATCTGATGATGACCGCTTTAGATACTCCCGATAACCTGACGGTTCATAGAGCCGACACTAACGGTGAAGCAACCGCTTCTACTGTCATTGTAGCAGAAGTGCTTGATGGGATCAAAGAGAGAAATAACGTTTCATAGGTAGTAAAAGGTAATCAAACTATGACGATAACACTTTCTTGACTAAGAATATGCTGTCTAGTTGGAAACGCATTAAATGCATTATTCTATAACGTAAAAAAGGAGGAGACTTAACGATGCTCCCGTCTGAGGGGTACGAAAAAACTGCATCGAATAAGTCTCCTTTTACGATTACTATAGCGGAAATGCTTAATGGAATCAAGGATAGAAATAACGTTCTGTATGTAGTAAACGGTAAGCTGAACTACATTGCTAATACTTTCTTAACTTGGTAGCTTTTTTTTGCGAGATGTTTGCTGAATTGACATTTCTCGATATTCATGCTACAATTCAAATAGAGAACATTCGATATTACAAAAGGAGGTACCAACCATGATCCAGATGATTACAGGCACAGAAAATTTCGACAAGGCGCTGGAAAAGGGGGATATGATCGCCGGCTTCAGCGCACCATGGTGCGGCTACTGCCGCCGCCTGCAGCCGATGATCGTGAAGCTGTCGGAGGAGATCGACATCCCGATCTACGGCGTGAATATCGATGAGGATGAAGCGCTGGCAGAGCGCTATCACATCGAGACGATCCCGGATATCGTGTATTTCAAGGACGGAAAACCGGTGGACAGCATCATCGGCTATGGCAATGTGGGGTATCCGGAGCTCAAGGCGTTCGTAGAGAAGAATCGGGGGTAGTGGCTGGGGTTGGTGACTGGGTGATAGATATCAGACGTCAGATTTCAGGCATTCCGCTTTTTTCTAGGACATCAGCGTTTCCCTAGCCCCTCCCTCTGGAAGGGGCAGGCGAGCGCAGCGAGTCGGGGTTGGCTCGTGGGGCGTGCCGTTCCTTGGCCCTTGATGAGAGCTCTGCTTGAATGAGAAATGAAGGTGGCACCTTCGCCGCGGATATATGGGGCGATGCCCGAAGGTTAGTGGATAGCAGGTTTCCCGTTTAGGAATACCAAACATGGACTGACTGCGAATGACAAAGATTTCTCGCTTCGCTCGAAATGACGATACGCGGGAGTTTGATGTCTCCTAGTCTCCTAACTTCCTAACCCCTAGTCCCCAATCTCCAGTCCCCAGTCACTAGTCACCAGCTACTCATCTTTTAGACAGACCTTCTGGTCTGTCTTTTTATTTTTCTTCCTCTTTTCTAAGGCTGCGTGGTAAAATAAAAAGAAAATTCAGAAATGAGGAGACACCATGAGAGAGGACGAGGCGGATTCCCTGGTGAGGCTGGGGAAGGACTATCTTCATATACGAAATTACGATAAAGCGATGGAGTATCTGGGGCATGCCGTGATGCTGGGCAAAACGAATGCGGCGCAGGATCTCTATGCGCTCGGCGAGCATTTCTTGGCAGAGAAAAATTACAAGAAGGCAGAGGAGGCTTTCCAAATGCTGGCAGATCGCGGGCATGGGGAAAGCTGTCTCATACTTGGAGAGATGTGTGAGAAGGGTCTTGGCCGCCAGCGGGATTATCAGGCGGCCTTTGGCTTCTATAGCGAAAGCTTCCAGCAGGGAGTCGACCGGGGGGCGTACCGGGCAGGGATGCTCATGCGTGAGGATGCGCTTCGGGTGGCCGAGGTGCGAGACATCGCACTTACCTGGCTGGAAGAGGCGATCAAGGCGGGGATCTATGAAGCATATGCGGTGGTCGGGGATCTTTACAGCGAGCATTTCACGGCGGGCTCGACGCCGCGAGATGATCAGGAGGCATTTTCATGGTACATGAAGGGGGCGATGCGCGGCGATGCGCTGTGCCTCTTTCGCGTGGCGGTGTGCTTCGCCGAGGGCTATGGGACGAAGCAGGATATCCCGCGTGCGCTTCGCCTCTATCGGCAGGCGGCGGATGCCGGGAGTGCGCTCGCCTGCCGGCAGCTTGGGGAGATGTATGCGGCTGGTATTCACGTGCATCGTGAGATCCGAAGGGCGCTTACGTGGTTTCTTCGCGCCTATGAGCTGGGGGATCAGGAAGAGAAAAGAGCGGCTGCGATAGGGATGCTGCGCGTGGTGCAGGCGTATATCGATACGCCGCGCTATGAGGAGGTCGAAGAGCTTCTCCATTCCTTTCTGGAGAAGCTTTATGCGGCGGGAGATACGAGCTGTCTCTTCGCACTTGCAGATATCGAGCGACGCCGGGGACGGATGGATCTCTATCTGAAGGATCTGGAGATGGGGATGCAGGCAGGGCATGACAGCTGCCGTGAGCGCTGGGTGCAGTACTATATGAATGAAGTGGTGACGGAGCTGCGGGTACTGGAGCCGATATTTGACGAGCTCGCCGAAAGGCGGGGCGAGAGAAAGTTCTTCGATGATTATCTTGCGCATACGAGGCATGCGGCTTCTTGCTGCGAGAAGGCGGCAAAGGCGGGCAGCCCGGAGGCCTGGGCGCTCCTTGCGTATCTCTATCTCTACCATGGCGCGGATATCGGGAAGAGAAATGCGGATTTTCTGGAGGCTGCGGCGAATGGGAGAAATGCACGGATCATGGATATGGATCTCTTTCTGTGGACGTACTTTGCGGGTCCCTCCGGAGAGGAGCAAGGAGAGCTTCATCACGAGAATCCTTTGAAAGCGTTCCGGTTTGCGCAAAAGATGGCAAAGAAGCGGAATGAGGATTTCTATGAAGTGCTGGCGGATTACTATCGACGCGGATATGGGACAGAGCCGAATCCCCAAATGGTGGAACGGTATCTGGATAAAGCGGCTAAAGTGAAAGAAAAGGGGAAAAGGAAATGACATTTACATCTTATATCGATCAAGTCAGAGCGGAAAGACCGCTTGTGCATCACATCACAAATTATGTGACGGTCAATGACTGTGCGAATGCCTGTCTTGCGATCGGTGCATCGCCTGTCATGGCTGATGCGGTGGATGAAGCGGAGTCGATGGTCTCCATCGCGCAGTCGCTGGTGCTGAATATCGGGACGCTGAATGTGACGAAGGTCGAAGCGATGATGGTGGCAGGCCGCAAGGCGAATGCGCTCGGTATTCCGGTCGTTTTTGACCCTGTCGGCGTGGGGGCGACGCCTTTCAGAAACCGTATGGCGGCTGAACTCATGCGTCAGATCCGGATGGCGGTCGTGAGAGGAAATATTTCCGAGATCTGCTCTCTGGGAGGAGAGGCGGCGCGGACCAAGGGGGTCGATGCGGGCCAGGCAGATGTCAAGGTCGCGGAAGAGGTCGCTTCGATGCTGGCGAAGAAATGGCATGCGACGGTCGTCATCAGTAGCAAGACGGATATCATCACAGATGGGAAAAGGGTCATGCATATCCGAAACGGTTGCCCGGAGATGTCGGATATCACGGGTTCCGGCTGCATGTGTACCACACTCGTCGGTGCGTTTGTCGGTGCGCATCCGGAGGATCCCTTCGGCGCCTCTGCCGCGGCGATGCTCTCGATGGGGATCGCGGGCGAAAGAGCCTGGAGATCATATGGGCATCAGGGGCTTGGCCATTTCCACATGGGCATCCTGGATGAGCTTGGCAGCATGAGCGCCTCTGTCATGGAAGCGGAGGGCAAGTATGACATCCTTTGATCTTACGCTCTACCTCGTGACTGACCGGCGTATGCCCAAAGAAGGATTTGAAACTGTCGTCGAAGAGGCGATCCGGGGCGGCGTGACGCTCGTGCAGCTTCGCGAAAAGGAAGGGGACACGGGCCTGCTCTATGAACGGGCGCGCAGGCTGAAAGAAGTGACGGATCGCTATCTTATTCCCCTCATCATTGATGACCGCATCGACATCATGCTGGCGGTGGATGCAGCGGGTGTCCATGTGGGACAGAGTGATATGCCGGCGGCCCTCGCGAGACGGATGATCGGACCGGATAAGATCTTGGGCGTCTCAGCTGCCAATCTCACCGAGGCGCTGAAGGCAGAAGCAGACGGCGCAGATTACCTCGGCGTTGGTGCAATGTATCCCACGAAGACGAAGACGGATGCTGACTTCACGACCAGAGAGACGCTGGAGGCGATCAAGCGCAGCGTCCATATCCCCGTCTGCGCCATCGGTGGTATCAATGAGAAGACCATCCCTGACTTCAAAGGAAGCGCGATCGACGGCTTCGCCATCGTCTCTGCCATCATGGCGAGCGAAGAGCCAAAGGCAGCCGCGGAAAAGCTAAAACGGATGATCGGGCAGACGCTTGGGGCAGAATGAGGTTAGAAATGTGAAATAGGAAATGAAGGGCGGCGCGCAATAATGGGAAGCGCCGCTTTTTTGTTGGAATGAGTGGCTGGTGACTAGTGACTAGGAGACTAGGAGACTAGATGAAATCAGACTCTCGTACCTCATCTGTCTTTCATACCGCCAGTGCCCTATCCGCCCCTACGGGCACCTTCCCTTCGAGGGGAAGGCTAAATCGGTACGGCGAAGCCGCCACCTTCATTTCTCATTCGAGCAGAGCTTCCATCCAGAGTCAAGGGGCGCTCCGCCCACGGGCTAACCCATGATTCTATTTCCTCTTGACCTGCACTACAGAGTAGTATAAAATAAGGTTTGATATTGGCTTTATATTCGATAGGAAAGGCCGATCTGCCCTTGGGTAGATTCAGAGGAGGATGCAGAGTGAAGTATTTTTTGATTGGTTTGACAATGGTTGTTTCCTTACTGGTGATCGTAGTCGTCGTAGCTCAGGAATCCAAGCAGGCGGGAATGGGCTCGGCCATCGGCGGCGGCGCGGAAGGCGCTGTGGGCGGCAAAACCAGAGGTAAGGATGCTGTACTCTCCAAGTTCACGGTGGTATTTGGCATTGTCTTTGCTGTGCTTTGTCTCGTGCTTGGAAGATATATGAATACTTTCTGATGAAAAGAAAAGGGGCTTGCATAGAAGCAAGCCTTTTTTTATTAAGAGGGTGACTAGGGCTTAGTAGCCAGCGATTAGGGCAACCCTGTTTTGCCCGTTGCCAGCGAGCAGCGGCCAATTCATACAGGAGAACAACAATGGAAGAGAAGAAAACGCTTTTATCTTATAAGCCGGGGACGATCCTGCAGGGCGTATACAAGTCGTATGGCCGGTTCGGATTTTTGATCACCGATGACGACCACGAGGATGTGTATATTTCCGACCGCGACCACTTGAATGCGGTGAATAATGATATCGTCGAAGTGAAGACGATGAAGAGCGAGACGGGCCGCCACAATACGGAGGGCCGTGTCATGAAGGTCTTAGAGCGTGCCAATGATACCTTCGTCTGCACCTATGAGATGCTGAAGGATGGCGGCGAAGCCGTGCCGATCGATGAGAAGGTGGATATGTACATCGAGATCCCCGAGGGACAGGAAATGGATGCCACCACGGGGGCGCGTGTCATCGTCGAAGTCACTCGCTGGCCGGGGGAATGGACGGATGCGGAGGGCCGCGTGACGGAAGTCATCGGATACAAAGGCGATAAGGGGCTTGATATAGATATCATCGTCGCGCAGCATTGTCTGCCGCATGAATTCTCGGAAAAGGTACTGGATGAGGCGGAAAAACTGCCGCGGGATATTCAGATGGAAAAGGGCCTTACCGATTTCAGAAAACTCCCGATCGTCACCATCGACGGGCCTGACTCGAAGGATCTGGATGATGCGGTTTACTGCGAGAAGAAGGCAAACGGGCATTTTGAGCTGTCTGTCCACATCGCGGATGTGTCGCGCTATGTGACGAAGGGGTCTCTACTTGATGACGAAGCCTATCGCCGCGGCACCAGCGTATACCTAGCGGACCGCGTCATCCCGATGCTGCCTTTCCAGCTGTCGAATGATCTCTGCAGCTTAAACCATGACGAAGACCGCTATGCGATGTCCTGCGTGATGGATGTGTCGCCGGATGGCAAGGTGAAGACCGAGCTGGTCACGCCGTCCATCGTGCGAGTGGCACGCCGCTGCAATTATCCGGAAATCAATAAGGCCTTCCACGAGGGCATTATGCCGGAGGATCTTTCCCACTTCATGCCGATGCTCGAAGACCTGAAGGCGTGCGCGGATGCCCTTCGCGCTGACCGCACCCGCCGCGGCGCGCTTGACTTCGATTTCCCGGAATATAAAGTCATTCTCGATGAAGAGGGGACACCGCTTCGCATCGAGAAGCGCATCAGAAGTGACGCGGAGAAGATGATCGAAGATGCTATGATCGCGGCGAATGAAGCGGTGGCGCGTTTCCTGGAAAAGACTGGACACATATCGATTTACCGCGTGCATGAGCATCCGGATGAGGAGAAACTGAATTCCCTGAAGCGTCTCATCGCCATCATGGGACTGAATCTCTCCATCCCGAAGGATCCGGAGCCGAAGGATATCCAGAAGCTCTTGGAAACGGTGAAGGGAGAAGACATCGAAGCGGTCGTGCAGGTGATGACGCTGCGGAGCCTTCCGCAGGCCTGCTACAGCACGGAAAATGCCGGACACTTCGGGATCGCGAGCGAATGCTACACGCACTTCACCTCGCCGATCCGCCGCTATCCGGACCTGATGGTACATCGCCTCATCCGGCAGGCGATTTCTGATGGCCTCTCCAAGGCAGAGCTCAAGAAACAGACCGAGTTCCTCCTGCGCGCGGCTGACCACTGCTCGGAGACCGAGCAGAATGCGACCGACACCGAGCGTGATGTCGATGACCTCAAGATGACAGAGTACATGGTGCCCTTCGTCGGCGAGCCATTCGATGCGCATGTGACCGGGGTCACCCGCTTCGGCGTCTTTGTGGGTCTTGACAATGGCGTAGAAGGCCTCGTCCACATCGACTCCATGGATGATGACGAATACATGTATCAGGAAGATACGATGACCTTGAAGGGCCGCTTCTCCGGGACGACCTATTCCATGGGGATGCCCGTCCGCGTGACCCTTGTCAAAGCGGATAAGGAACGCCGCGAAGTTGACTTCATTATGGGCGAGATCCATTCCCCGCTGAATCTGGAAAAGAAAACCAGAGCATCTGCGAAATCCAGATCACATTCGAAAAAGAAAATGAAGAAGGGGAAGAAGTGATTGGCGACGAGTAACTGGTAACTGGTGATTAGGGATTAGGGATTAGGGATTAGGGATTAGGATATTTCCTTTATAAGCCCGCTTTCCCTCCTTCCTTTGGAAGGAGATGCCCCGAAGGGGCGGAGTGTGCAAGCGAACTGGATTTTTAGGAGCAAACCGACGCGAAAATCCAGTGAGACGCTATTTCGAGCAAAGTGAGATGTTGGCTTCGCGAAGCGGGCTTATCACACATCGCGCGGGCCAACCCCGCCTAGCAGCGCTCGGCTGCCCCTTCCAGAGGAAAGGGCTCGCCGGAAGAGCATCTGGCAAGTCATGTACCACATTGCTTTATACAAAACTCACGGCGCTTCCAAATTTGATGCGCCGTACCTTCACTTCTCACTCCTAATTCCTCACTTGAAACTATGTATTGCATGAAAATTGACCAACATCCGTAAAGGAGAGATACATGGCCGAGAAAAAAACGGCACCGCCGATTGCGCTCAATCGGCAGGCACATCATAACTATTTCATCCACGAGACGTATGAATGCGGCATCGCACTTACCGGCACGGAAGTGAAATCCATCCGCGCGGGCAAGGCGAACCTGCGTGACAGCTTCGCCCGTATCCAAAAGGGCGAAGTCTACCTGTGGAATGCACATATCAGCCTCTATGAGCAGGGGAATATTTTCAACCACGACCCGCTTCGCACCAGAAAGCTGCTTCTGCACAAGAAGGAAATCCGAAAGATCGAGATGCAGCTGAAGACAAAGGGCTATACCTTGGTCCCGCTCAAGATGTACTTCAAGCACGGCAAAGTCAAAGTGGAGATCGGTGTCGCAACGGGCAAAAAACTCTACGATAAGAGAGAGTATATGGCGGCGAAAGCCGCTAAGCGCGATCTGGACAGGCGCATCAAAGAACAAAGGTATGATTGATTAGTGACTAGGGATTAGGGATTAGGGATTAGGGATTAGGGATTAGGGTATTCCTTTATAAGCTCGCTCCCTCCTTCCCATGGAAGGAGGTGCCCCGAAGGGGCGGAGGTTGGCTAACGAAGCGGGTTTGTCACACATTCATGGAATTACCCCCGTTGAAACCGTGTCAACCTGAACCCCGAACCTTGAAGTTTGAAAGCAGGGATAATTAGTAGCTAGGGATTAGGGATTGGGTGTGACTGGTGACTGGGTTTCTCTGGTATCGTCATCCCGAGCGCAGTCGAGGGATCTTTCTTGCACTGCGGGAATCAGCGTGCATGCGCTGAGGGAAAACGATGTCTTGGTGCTGCCTCACATCAGGCGATGAGCGTTCTGCAATAAAGATGGAGGGCTACGCTCGAAATGACGATGCGCGCGAAGCGCTATCAAACCTCCGCGACGCTTCTATATTTTATACGTCGCACCACCATTTCTAATTTCTCATTCAATCGAGGTTTTCAAACGTAATCAAGGGGCGAGCCGCCCCAGGGACTAACCCTGAACCCTTATCATACCATCATTTCAACTAACGACCACAAAGGGAGAACCATACATTATGGAAGACAAACACAACAAACCACGCAAAGATTTCCACAAGAAGGGAAAATTCGGCGGTAAAAAATTTGGTGAAAAGAAATTTGGCGGCCGCGGCAAGAGTTTTGGCAAGGATAAGCCGGATTTCAAGAAACGGAAACTGGCTCCCGGTGTCGAATTCGTAGACCGCGAGCTGGGTGTCGGTATCGTGAGAAAGCTGACAGACGAAGGCATCGTCGCTGCTTTTGGCGATGTGGAAAAGCTCATCCCGAGAAAGAAGCGCGAGGGCGGCTTCAAAAAAGACGGCTTCAAGAAGGATGGACATCGTAAGGATTTCAAAAAAGATTTCAAAAAGGAAACCTTCAGCGCGGCGAAGCCGATGGAAAAGAAGGTATTCACCTTCGATGCACCTTTGCCGGATGCAAAGCCGACCGGTTTCAAAAAGAGAGAAGCGGCTGTCGGTCTGGAGGTCACGGATGAGACGCTCGGTAAGGGCACGATCACCCGCATCACAGAGCGCGGCACGTATGTCACTTATGATGCGACAGGCGAGCGCATCCTCTATCCGATGGGACTTCCGTCGAAGCTTTTGAAGACAGCATTCCCGGAAGTGAAGAAGGAAACGAAAAAAGAAGCGCCAAAGGGAAAGGCGCGCACCTATACCGTGCCGGAAGCCGAAAGGCCGGCTCCGAAGCCGAAGGTGGAAGTCCGTCCGGTCAAAGAAACGCATCGCGGCAATACCCACTACATCGAGCTCGGCGTGGGCACGCCTGTCATCTCCTCGGTGTATGGGCAGGGCGTCATCACAGATATTGCAGATGGCAAGCTCATCGTAGACTTTGGAAATACCGAGCAGTCCTTCTCCTATCCGAAAGCATTCGCGGAAGGACAGATCGAAGTGGTAGAAGACTAGTGACTGGTGACTAGGGATTAGGGATTTACTAATCTGCTTGCTTGGTTTACAGGACTTACAATCAAAAAGCAGCAGCTCGAAAGCTGCTGCTTTTTGATTGTCTTATTTTTTTGCCTGCTTGATGAAGGCTTCGTCACGGAGGAATTGCTTCCTCATATCGATCTGGAACTTGACAAGCTGTCCCTCTGCGCGGAATTCGACGCGCTTGATATTGGGAAATTCGGTCAGCGTATCGACGGTCATGGCGATGAAGAGAGACTGTCCGGTCTCTCCCTGCAGCTGGTTCAGCTCTTTCGTGAAATTCACGGTGCAGGTGCCGTCTTCGATATGGATGCTCTTCAAGCGTGTACCGGCAGGAACGAGGGGATACTTGGACTTTCGATCCGCGCGGAGCATTTCTTCGATGGCGGTCTTCGCGGTGCGGTCAGCAGCTTTCACTTTGACCGTAGAGGGAAGGATATGGAGGCCGTCTTCTGTGGGCAGGTAGTAGGTGAGGCTGGCTTCTTTTTCTGCGGGGATCTGGCTCGAAGAAGCGGCGGGCGGTACGACGGTCCCCGCGCTCTGCTTCGTCCCAGCGCCGCCGCAGCCGGAAAGAAGCGCGCCCGTGAGCAGAAGTGCAGCAAGTGGATATAATGCTTTCATATAGATTCTCCTTAAAGTCCGATACAGGGTGGTCATCATGCCGTTTTCTCAGGCTATCGCTGATTGACCAATCTCTAGTCCCTAGTCACCAATTTGTTATATAGCGGCGAAGTAATCCACCAGTCCTTTGAAGAGGCTCTTAGCGATACTCTTGGGGCCCCAGTTGGAGGTGAGCATCTGGACGCGGTGCGGATTGCTGATATAGCCCATTTCCATCAGGACGGAGGGCATCTTGGTATTGACATTCACATAGAGATGTCCGGAGCGGACACCGCGGTCAGGGATGGAGAGCAGGTTCATAGTGGACTGGTGCAGCATCTGGGCGAGCATCAGGTCCTTTGCGGTCTTGGGGTAGTAGTAGGCGGTGGTACCATCGACAGAGCTATTGGAGAAGGAGTCGATGTGGATGGAGACGAAGACGTCGGCATTCGCTTGATTTCCGACATCGCAGCGTGCCTGCAGCTCGGGGTCATCGTCCGCCCATGGACCATAGACATCCTTGTCGGTGCTGCGGGTCATGACGACCTTCGCGCCGGCAGAGGTGAGCATGTCGCGCAGCGGCAGGGCGATGGAAAGGGTGACATCTTTCTCGTAGATTTCCTTATTTCCTTTGTGTCCGATGGCACCGACATCCGTGCCGCCGTGGCCGGGGTCGATGCAGATGATCTTGCCCTTGAGTATTTTTCGGGCGTCGGCAGGTACAGAGACTTTCTGCGGAGGGGCTTCTTTCTCGGCAGCAGGCTTCTTGGCTGCCGGTTTCTTGGTCGTTGCTTTTTCAGCGCTTGCAGCCGGCTTGGTATAGCTCTTCTTAGCCCCCTGGATCGGGATGTCGATGACGAGGCGGTGCGGCTTTCCGAGCTTCGCATCCGGGCGAAGGGCAAAGACGTGAATGTCGTCGATCTTCTGCGGCTTGGTGAGGGCGACATCGATATAGGTGTCACCATCCTTTTCAGAAACGGTGGCGAAATCAATGGCGCGTGGATCCATGTCATACTGGGACTTGCCGATGCTCTTTTTTGTGTCCTTCAGGATGACTTCGAAGTTTTTTCCGGATGCATCGATAGCGGCTTCCGCTTTGACTGCTTTGCTGAGGTCAGCCACAATGCGGACGAAGGGGGGATCGCCATCATTTCTGGCAGTCCAGCGAAAATCAGTGATTTCTGCGTCTTGCGCCCATGCTTCGCTTGCTACCAAAGGCAGTAGGAGAAGCGAAAGCACAAGCAGGATGAGTTTGAAATATTTCATAGATATCCTTTCTTGGGAAACACTGATTAAATCGAATTCTGCGATTTAATCAGTGTTTCCCTTATACATGTCTTACACGTGTGTAACGATACTCTCTCATATGGTTTTATTATAACACAGCGAGAAAAGGGGGGAGCCCGTGGGGCGTGCCCTCCCTTGATTGGGGTTGAAAGGCTCGTTTGAATGAGGAATCAGGAATGAAGGTGGCGGCTTCGCCGCGAATATATATGGGGCGATGCCCGAAGGTGGTATTTAGGGAACGCTGAGAGAGTGTAGAATGGTTTGTGTAAATAAGATTTTTCTTGAGTTTACACAAGCTTT
>UQQQ01000013.1 GCA_900543165.1 uncultured Dialister sp.
GATTAGGGATTAGGGATTAGGGATTAGGGATTAGGGATTAGGGATTAGGGATTAGACTAGGAGACATCAGACATCAGACTTCAACTTGAAGTTTGAAAGCAGGGATGAGGGATGAGTGGCTAGGGATTAGGAGCCTCGAGTGACTAGTGACTAGTGACTTGTGACTTGTGACTAGTCACTGAAATGCCATCTTCGGGCATTGCTCTATTTATACTCCGCGGCGCTTCCATATTTTATGCGCCGCACCACCATTCCTCATTCCTCATTCCTAATTCCTCATTCGAGCAAAGCTTTCATTCATAATCAGTGGACGGAGCCGCCCGTGGGCTAACCTTGAACCCTGAACCTTAGCCTTCATTTCTCGGGTCAAGGACATCGCGGAGGGAGTCGCCCCAAAGGTTGAAGACGACGACGGTGATGAAGATGGAGAGACCCGGGAAGAACATCAGCCATGGAGCTGTCTGGAGCTGCTGACGGCCTTCATTCAGCATGAGGCCCCATTCCGGAGCCGGCGGCTGGCTGCCGAAGCCGAGGAAGGAGAGTCCGGCAAGCTCCATCATCATGGCGCCGATATCAGCAGCCGCGGTGATGACCATGAGCGGGAGAATGTTTGGAAGGATGTGGACCCAGAGGATATGCGCTGAGGAACCGCCGGATACGACAGCCGCATCGACGAATTCACGACGCTTGATCTTGAGGACCATGGAACGGGAGAGGCGGGCATACTTGGTCCATGTGACCGCAGTCAGTGCGATCATCGCATTGATGAGCGAGCCGCCCATGATACCGGCGATGGCGATCGCAAGGATGACGCCCGGGAAGGAGATCATCATATCAGCGATACGCATGATGACGATATCGACGATGCCGCCGAAGTATCCGGAAATGATGCCCATCGTGGTGCCTACGACGAAGATGCAGGCTACGAGGGCGATGACGGAGGACAGGGAGTAGCTCGCGCCGTAGAGGATACGGGAGAGCACGTCACGTCCGAGCTTGTCTGTGCCGAAGAGATGCGCCGCAGACGGTGCCTGGTTCGCATCCTTCATGACAGCGGAGAGCGGGTCATAAGGAGCGATGACAGGAGCAAGGAGTGTGATCGCCAGAAGAAGGACGACCAGAAGAGAGGTGAAGCGGAAGGCTTTATTTTCTTTGAAGCCTTTGACTAAGCTTTCCATATCAGTGACCTCCCTTTCTAAGTCTTGGGTCGAGACGGTTGTAGGACAGGTCGACGATGAGGTTGATCATCATGTACATGAAAGCGATCCAGAGAACGATGGCCTGTACGGTCTGGAAATCACGGTAGGTGATGGCCTGTACGACCATGTAGCCCAGACCCGGCCAGGAAAATACGATTTCTACGACAGCGGCGCCGCCCAGAAGAGAGCCGAAGGCCAGACCGAAGAGGGTGACCAGCGGGAGGAGGGCATTCGGCAGGACTTCACGCCAGAGGATGTGGCTTTCCGAGAGGCCGCGGGCACGTGCGCCCATGACGTAGTCCTGATGCAGTTCTTCGAGCACCGTGGCACGTACCTGACGGGTGTATTTCGATGCCATGACGATGCCCAGGGTGCACATCGGCAGGATCAGATTTTCGAGGGAAATCGAACCACCGACGATCGGGAAGAGGGAAAGCTTCAGTGCGAAGATCCAAAGGAGCATGAGGCCCATCCAGAAGTTCGGGACGGAGACACCGGCAAAGGTGCAGCCGCGGACGAGGTAGTCAAACCAGGTATTCTGCTTGACCGCGGTATAAATGCCGAGCGGAATGGAGAAGACAAGCATGAAGAGGGAGGAGGCCAGCGCCAGAATGACGGATGCCGGGAGGGCTTCCATGACTGCATCAATGACCGGCTTCTTCATCATGAAGGAGAAACCAAAATTACCCTGTACGACTCTGCCGAGCCAGTCCAGGTACTGCAGAAGGAACGGCTTATCCAGACCCAGTTCATGGCGGAGTGCGTCGATCTCTACCTGACTAACAATAATATCTTCATTACCGGCGATCATCTGCCTAACGGGGTCACCCGGAGAGAGCATGATCAGACAGAAGGTAATGAAGCTGATGCCGATCAAGACGAGAACCATCTCGCCCAATCGCATCCCAAGCTGCTTCATTGACAAACTCATCATCTCCAATTTCTTGATAATATAAAATGGTATAAAGACTGGGATTTTATCATCTGTATCTTTCCCCTGCCGATGTGACGGGAGAGCCTTTTTCGCTGTCTGGTACGGCGGCGAGGAGAGAGCTCTTCGCCGGTTCTTATAAACCCGTCACTTTCGATGACTCCTGAAAAAAGGCATCAAAAAACAAGGTCGGGAAGGAGACCTTGTTGGCTTAATGATAACAGATGAAGAGTGGTTTCCCAGGTTACTCTTTAAAAAAAAGAATAAGGCAGAAGCGGCAGAACATGAGGTCGTATTCTTATTATTTAGCTGTTCCTTACAACTTCTTACAAATTATATCATATAAATTATAACATGTAAACAAATAATTAGCACTAATATTTATATATGACAATAAACATTAAATGAAACATGTGAAGATACTTATAGGGGGTATGGGGACACGGAAAATCTGTGAATTTTCCGATAAAATGGGCATTATGACAAATAAATGATATGATACCGTACAATCTGTATTGCGTAATTAGCAAACGGAATGAGGAAAAAGCAGGTACTCCATGCATATGATGCATGAGGGATGATGAAGATCTGGAGGGTGGTTTTCATTAAAAAATAAGAAACTGGCAAATGGCATTGGCAAGGCATGTCCCATGCGCGCCTCTTGATCGGGGGGGGGGAGAAGATGTTTTTCGGGGTGACGCTTCCCATTGACAATCTCTCGTATCCATGCTAGGCTAGATATACAATATAGATGAGCTGCGGAACTGACGGAAATAGGTGGAATGAACCACGTGGACTGCGGGCCTCATGAAAAAAGCCGACCGTCTGGGCAGGGAAATCTGCTCAGGCGATTTTCGTTTCCCTGCGATGCCTGCTAAATGGCATCGCAGGAACGGGAGCGTGCAGATTTCCCTTCATTTTAAAAATGGAGGGATTTTTTGATGAAAAGAAATCGTTGGCTCACTGCCATGGCGGCCGTGGGGATCCACATGTCT
Organism: uncultured Dialister sp.; assembly: GCA_900543165.1. GTDB lineage: Bacteria > Bacillota > Negativicutes > Veillonellales > Dialisteraceae > Dialister. Next base: position 3,126 of record UQQQ01000013.1, read on the forward strand.
ATCGGAAGTGTGTATGCATGGAGCGTCCTGACGCGCCCTGTGATGGAGACGATGGGGCTCTCGCTCTCTTTGGCTACCTGGGCCTTCTCGATCGCGATCCTGTTTTTGGGGCTTTCGGCAGGCTTCTTAGGCCCTCTGGTCGAGCGGCTGGGGCCGTCCAAGAGCGGGATGGTCTCTGCCGTCTTTTTCAGTACGGGTCTCCTTGGGACAGCGGCGGCGGTTCACTATCAGTCCGCTTTCCTGCTCTATCTCTTCTACGGAGCCATCGGGGGCATTGGTCTTGGCACGGGCTATATCACGCCTGTCTCTACGCTTGTGAAATGGTTTCCCCGGCATCGCGGCTTTGCGACGGGGCTGGCCATCATGGGGTTCGGCTTCGCATCGCTCATCGCAGGCCCGGCCATGCGCTATCTTGTCGATCGCTTCGGGCTCACGGAGAATTTCCTCATCCTTGCCGCTGCCTATGCGATGGTCATGATCCTTTCCGCCTCCTACATCCGCGCACCGAGGAAGGGTGAGATCCCGATGCTTTTGGAAGAGGTGCTTGAGGAAGAGATCCGAAAGGATGGGGAAAAGACAGCTCAGGCCAAAGGTCTCACACGCAAAGAGGCCATGCACACGTGGAAGTGGTATGTGCTGTGGTGGATCTTCTTCACGAATATCACCTGCGGAATCGGCCTTCTGGCCGTGGCTTCGCCCATGGCGCAGGAGATCATCGGCATGAGTGCGGCCGAGGCAGCCTCCCTTGTCGGTATCATCGGTATCGTGAATGGCGCCGGCCGTATTCTTTGGGCATCCGTCTCCGACTGGATCGGCCGCGGCGTGACCTACATGATCTTCTTTGCGTTCGAGGTCTTCGCTTTTTATGCACTTGCCCGTGTCAGTGATGCGCTTCTCTTCGAGATACTGGTACTCGCCGTGATCTCCTGCTACGGCGGCGGCTTCTCCTGCATGCCTGCCTTCCTCTCCGATCTCTTCGGCGTGAAGCAGCTCGCCTCTATTCACGGATCCATCCTGACCGCCTGGGGCATGGCAGGTGTCGCCGGCCCGCTTCTCCTTTCTTTCATGAAGGAAACGACGGGGGGCTATGCAGCGACGCTTCATCTCTTTTCTGCTATGCTCGCTGTGGCTTTTGCCTTATCCTGGGTCCTTGCGTGGAAGGGACGGAAATAAAAAAGGGGCTGTGAAATAACGATCATCTCATTTTCGTTTTCAATCTGCCGCGGGGACTTGCAGCTCTCATAAGAGTGACCGGGAAATCTTATCCCAGCTGTCTTTCATGCCATAGTCACCCTATCCGCCCCTGCGGGGCACCTTCACCTAGAGGGGAAGGCTGCGATACGAGAATACCATCCTCTAAAAAAGGCGGCGAAACCGCCACGAGAGCCTTGAACCCTGAACCAAATGAAAACAAAGTAAAAAGGGGATGTGAAGAAATGGGGATTCATTTCTTCACATCCCCCCTTTTTTATGAGGCGTGATGGCTTTTCCGCCGGGGAATGGGCAGATCTCCGGTCACTTTTGCCCCGCCGCTTCCGCGAGCTTTTCGAGGAAAAACTGCGTATTCGCGGTGAGGTCGGGGCCTTCTGTCTGAAGAGCGCCGCCCACGAGGAAGATGGTATCGGGACCGTAGATGCGAACCATTTCCTTGAAGAGCTGCCAGCGCATACCGCCGGAGGGGACAGGGAAGCTTGCCCGAAGGTCTGCCATCTTCGACTCGGTGCCTTCCGCGATCTTCTGGCAGGTATCCTGCGAGAAGGAGAAGCGGCCGCCGAAGCTGGTGAAGATAACCGCATCTGCGCCTGCGAGTCGGGAGAGCTGGCCATAGTAGCAGAAGGGGGAAATGCCCGCATCCTGCGAGAGGACATGCGGACCGGAGAAGCAGGGGTGCAGGAAGATCGGCAGGCCGAAGTCCGGATCCCGTGCGAGATCACGGATCATGGTGAAGCCGGTGATGGCAGGGGCGGCCATGATGCCGTCAGCCCCGATCTCCTTGGCCTGATAGGCACGCTCCAAGAAGCCCAGACCATCTGTGGTACAGTTGGCGATGTACATGCTTTTCCTGCCTGTTTTCTCTTTGGCATCCGCAAGTGCCATGACGCACTGGAGGACACGTTCCTTGAAAGGCGCATAGTGCTGGTCCATGAGGCTGTGGTCATCCTTGATGATGGGGCAGCCGCCGAGTGCGAGGTCATAGACCATTTGCGCGAGCTCCTTCGGAGATCTGCCGAGCGGCTTGATGGCTGACATGAAGATCGGACCGCGAGGCACACCGCAGAGCTCACGAAGACCGCTTCTGCCGAAACGCGGGCCCGGGTAATTGTTGTACATGGTCTCTGGCAGTTCGAAGGACATGAGGCGGACGCCGGGCTGCAGGCTCGTATTTCCGAAAAGCATATTGAGGAGCTCGGCCATCTCATCACCGACAGCCTCCGGCTCATAGGAGATCGTCGCATAGTATGCGCCGGCTTCCGCCTTTTTCAGATCTTCGATCTGGCCGACGATGGTGTCAGCGATCGGAGTACCGTCTACCAGCTCGTAAGGACACTCGATTGTCTGCTCGACGGCGATAGCGAAGGCGATCTTCTTCGCCTCTTCATAGGTGGGAGCTGCGATGCGGTACGTCGCTGTAAAACGCGAAGACTGGTGCAGGTCTTCTGTCAGTTCGGAAAATAATTCACTTTCAAAAAAGGATGTATTGGACAAGAGGAGGTCTCCTTTCGGAAAAATGGAATGTGAAGGGGTAGCCCGCGGGGCGTGCTGCCCTTGATCTCGTATGAAAGAGGGGGAGCGGGTTCTATAGGTTCAAGAGGTTCAAAGGGGTTGGTGCGGCGCATTTCGTCATCCTGAGCGGAGAAAAACGTCGTATGTTAGGGAAACGCTGATTAAATCGCAGAGCCAAGTCGGACAACGATTGAATCAGTGTTTCCTTAGAAAATGGCTTATCTGAAGTATGAGAACTGAGTCGAAGGATCTAAGCGTCGCAGAGTATAAATAGTGGCGATACCCGAAGGGCAGACGTCTGATGTCTGATGTCTGACGTCTAACGTCTAATCCCTAGACCCTAATCCCTAGCTACTAGTCCCCAGTCACTCTTTTTTATGACTCATGCGATAGGGATTATCGAGATGGGCGGCGGTGTCATCGGAGAGCCAGTAGAGGGGGCGGTTTCTGGTCTCTTCAAACATACGTCCGAGGTATTCGCCGATGATGCCGAGGCCCATGAGATTCAAACTGCCGAAGATGGCGATGAGGATGGTCATTGTCGCCCAGCCGGGGACGGCTTTGTCCATCATGACGCAGTAGAGGACATGAAGGATGAGAAGGATGCCTGCGACGGCCGCGAAGACACCCAGATAGAATGCCATACGCAGCGGCAGGGTGGAATTCGTGATGATGCCGTCCATCGCAAAGTGCAGCATTTTTTTCATGGAGAATTTCGAGACACCGGCGTGGCGGGCAGGTGCTTCAAATTCGATGGTACACTGCTTGAAGCCAAGGCCGCCTACGATGCCGCGGATGAAGCGGGAATGCTCACGGAAACGCAGAAAGACATCGAGCGCTTTGCGATCCATCAGGCGGAAGTCGGAGCCGCCCGGGACGACGGGTGAGTTTGAAATGGAATTGATCACTGCGTAGTAGCCTGCCGAGGTTAGCTTCTTGATGGGGCCGGCATCTTCTGTCGCGGTGCGGATGGTCTGTACGATGTCATAGCCTTCCTGCCACTTTTGGATGAGCTTCGGGATGAGCGCCGGTGGGTGCTGCATGTCGCCATCCATCGTGATGACGGCGTCTCCGACGGCAAAGTCCATGCCGCAGGTGATGGCGATCTGGTGGCCGAAATTGCGTGCAAAGGTCAGCGCCCGCACATGCGGGTCGCCGGCTGCCAGCTGGTGGATCAGCTCGTCGGTGCGATCCTTCGAGCCATCATTGACGTAGATGATCTCGTAGTCCATATCCAGCGTCTGCATGACTTTCGTCACTTCGTCATGGAAATAGACGACATTGCCATTTTCGTTATATACAGGTGTTACGATCGATATCATGATTCCTCCGTTAAGGCACATAAGCCTACGCTATATTATAGCACACTCAGGTATATATAATGAGACATATATAAGTAGTATAAACATAGTGTGTGTATGGCGGATCGCCGGGAGTTAAAGAAATCATAAAATCGATGAGGGTTCAGGGGTAGCCCGTGGGGCGTGCTGTTCCATGATTACGAATGAAAGCCTCGATTGAATGAGAAATTAGAAATGAGAAATGCGAAATGGTGGTGCGGTGCATAAAAATTAGAAGCGCCGCGGAGTATAAATCATGGCAATGCCCGAAGGCTTTGGGATAACAGGTTTCCCGTTTGCGCGTTTCTCTCATGACCCGTTTCCCCGTGAATGACAAAGATTTCTCGCATGCGCTCGAAATGACGATGTGAGAGTCTGCTGTTTCCCAGCCACCAGTCACCAGTCACGAAAGTCGCAAATAAAAAACGCTTTGAATCATTCACGATCCAAAACGCTTTTATCACGTCCTATTCGTCCACTTCTTTGATGCAGGCGACGGTCATATCATATTTTTCTTTCAGCTGCGGGAAGAGGTTGTCTACGCCGTCCATGGTACCGGCGCGGAGGATCTCCGTGATCTCGATCGCCAGCGGCGAGAGCTGACTGAAGCCGAGGTTCTGCGTGATGCCCTTCAGCGTGTGTGCGGCGCGGAAGGCTTCATCCACGTTTTCCTCAGCGAGGTTCTTTTCGAGCAGCGCGAAGGTGGGGTCGTCTAAGAATTTCAGTGCAAAACGCTTGATAAAGGCGTCGCTTGGGAGACGGCTCTTTACTTCGGCGTAGTCAGCGCCCATTTTGTTGTAGCATGCTTCGATATTCATAGGAAACTCCTTACATGGTTTAGCATTCAATGGATTTGTGGAGTGGCGCGCCACGGAAAGGATGAGAGGGGAGGAGCAGATCACCGGTCACAGATTCCGGATGATCCCGTCGGTGATCTTCTGATGGATGGCAAGGCCGGTGCTGTTTTTCTGCAGTTCTTCCTTCAGGCTGTCTTTGATGTCCAGCAGACAGTCCAGGAGGAGCGGGTTGAAGAGGCCGCATTCCCCGTCGAGAATCATCCGGATGGCTTTTTCGTGAGCGAAAGCGTCCTTGTAGACGCGCTTGCTTGTCAAGGCATCGTAGACGTCAGCGAGGAATACGATCTGCGCAGAGATCGGGATGGCATCGCCCTTGAGGCCGTCGGGGTATCCGCGACCGTCCCAGCGCTCGTGATGCCAGCGGCAGATGGCGTAAGTCACCTTGACAAGGGGCTCTTCCCGAAAGGCTTCCAGATGTTCGACCATTTTCGCGCCGATCAGGGTGTGCGTTTTCATGATCTCGAATTCTTCCTTGGTCAGCTTGCCGGGCTTGTTCAGGATCTTCTCATCGATGCCGATCTTGCCGATGTCATGGAGAGCGGCGGCATTCGTGATGAGGGCTTCATCCTGCCAGGTGAGATGGTAGCGGCTGGTCCGCTGCATGACACGCGATAAGAGAAGCTCGGTGATGCGGCTGACATTCAGGATGTGCTTGCGGATTTCCCCGTTTTTGAGACCGACGACTTCAGAAAGGATGCTGATGATGATGTGGTTATTTCGTCCTTTTTCCTGGATCTGGCTTGATACCAGGCTCAAAAGACGGCGCTGCTTGGCATACAGCTTTGTGATATTGTCCGAGCGCTGGCGGACGACGTTCATATTAAAGAGGCGGGTGATATAATCGGACGCCCCATGTCATAGGCTTTTTGAATGAAGGCAGGGGAGTCTTCGGCGGAGATCATCATGACGGGGATGTCATCGAGCCAGCGTTCCTTCTGCATGACGGCGAGTACATCGAAGCCACCGAGCTTCGGCATGACGACGTCGAGAAGTACGAGGGAGATCTTCGTTCCGAGCTCATAGAGGAGAGCGAGCCCCTTTTCACCGTCGGCGGCTTCGAGGACCTCATAACGATCGCGCAGCATTTCTTTCAGGAGATCCCGGTTCAGCTCCGAATCATCGACGATCAGTACCTTCGGCTTCGCGGTGGGGGCATCGAGCAGCGCCTTTTCATATTCCACCTCTTCGTCCATGGCCACGGTATTTTTATAGGACTTGGCATAGTACATGAGTTTGTCCGCACGGGAGACGACATCTTCGATGCTGCCATTGTAGAGCATAGCGCCGCCGATGCTGGCAGAGATCTAAAGTCCGGGGAATTCGGGGAAGTCTGCCTCATGGATGTGCTCTTGAATGGTACGGAGCTTCTCTGCGAAGATGGAGGAGGAGAAATTCATCTCCGCCATAGCGGATCAGCTTGTCTGTGTGGCGGATGCCTTTCTTCGTGATCTGTACCAGCGCCTTCAGGGCGGCATCGCCTGCGCTGTGGCCGAAGGTGTCGTTGTAGAGCTTCAGGTCATCGAGGTCGATCAGAGCGATACCGGCAACGCCGGAGAAGCTCTTCATTTTGTCTTCCCAGAAACGGCGGTTGTACGCGCCGGTCAGGGCATCGATGTAGAGCTGCTGGCTGAAGGACATCAGCTGGTCATAGCCTTCCGCAAGGAAGAGGTCCGTATTATCGATGTGTTTCAGCATTTCCAAAATGTAGGGCACTCCTTCGATCGTGAGCGGTCTCGCAAAGATCTGGTACATTTTGCCGTCGATGACCTTGAAGTGGAGATGCATGCCCTTATCGGTAAAGGTGCTCTGATGGGTCTGCGGGGCGCAGAATTCACAAGCGCTTCGGCGGCTGTCATCATCACCTGCGGAAAGTCCGGAACCATCCGCTGTATCCCGGTCTTCGGGATGCGCAGCCTTGACAAGACGTACTATGGAAAAAACCTTCCGCAGACACTGTATGTCCTTCTGCACGCTTTCCATGGTCGATGATTCTTCTTTGGAACTCATGTCGTACTCCTCTTCTGTGTTTTCCGTACTGCTTTTCGCGCTAGTTTATTATCTTTCATTGTACTATATATTTATTCCCCTGTAAAAGAAACTTTGCAGGGGTGGCGGGAAATACTGCGTAGGCGCAGAGATGGATGCAAGAGTGAGAGCGGATAACGATCGGATCCGTTCTTTCGAAGCCCTGCTCTGCCTGCCGGTCACGCTAAAACGCACAGCCATACGGCTGTGCGTTTTTCCTGGGCCTCTTTTCATGGGGCTTGAGAGATAGGTGTCATCGAGTGACGCAGATCGGGGGCTTGTGGTGGGATCTCCGCTCCGTCTTGACCCATTGCGCATGGGCTCTCCTATGCTTTCTTGACATCGCCTCAGAGCCGATGCCACTCTACGTCATCCTCATCGGTATGACGTCTCTTTTCGGGATGGGCTTTTTCCTGATCCTGCTTCAGCTGGTCAGGATGAAGTTCGTAATACTTCTTCTCCCAGTCTTTCAGCTCGCGCTGTGCGGGCTTCTTAGCCTCCGTCTGCTCGGCATTCTGCGGCGCAGGATCCTTGGCGCTTGCCGTGTCAGCGAGGAGGGCAGTGCCCGCGAGGGCAAGACCTAAGAGGGAAGCGGTGAGGAGTACATTCAGCTTTTTCATGATGATTCATCCTTTCTTTTAGGGCGGCGAGGGTCGCATAAAAAATCTGTTGTACTCAGTATATATAAAAACGCAGGGAAAGGGAAGGGGAGAAAAATGAGGAATGAGGAGTGGTGGTGCGGCGCATCAAAATATGGAAGCGCCGCGGAGTGTAAATAATGGCGATGCCCGAACGTGGTATTTAGTCACTAGTCACTGATTTTCCTCAGCCGGCGGGTCTGCTTTGCCGTGCGCACTCTGGTGATGGTCTTTGTCTTCCATTTTTGGATGGGACGGATTCATCATGGGCGCGCGCTGTTCTTCTTTTCTGGGACGGGCAGCGGGCGGGGGTATTTTGCCCAGCTTTTCTTTTTTATCCCGGCCAAAGGTCTCCATGATCTTCGGGCGGTTCACCTGTGCCCAGTTTCTGTACGCCGGGGCGTCATTGACGAGGAAGGAGGCAGCGGCGCTCATCATGGAGATGATCGCGAGTGCAATGCAGACGACGATCTTTTTCATTTTTCTTCACCGCCCTTCTCTTCCTTGGAAAAGGAGCTCTGCAGGGCCCTGCTGCCTTCGCGGCCGATGAGGAAGACGGCGAGCGCGGAGGAGACTCCTGCGACGCCGATGGAGAGCTTCGTCATGAGGTGAAGGCCGGGCAGAGGCATGACGCCGGGCAGCGGAGCAAACTCGATGGAGATGAGAGCGAGGACCAGCAGGGTTGCGCAGATAAGAATGATAGCGAGGAGAAGGCTGGCGCCGTAGAGCAGGCGCGAGGTGAGATGCGCCGCCCTTTCGGCAGCCGCAGGCAGCTTCGGACTGACCTCGTCCCAGGCTTTTCCCGCTTTGCGGGCCGCTGCGGTCGCGGCTTCCTTCGCCGCTTCCTTCGCGTCATCGGTGAAGCGCACGCTTTTGGATTTTTCATCGACGACGCCCTCAGAAGCGTAGGACTCATAGATGTCCTTCGGACTTCCGAGCTCCTTTGCGATGGCCTCTTCGGTGAGTCCGCGCTTTTTGCCTTCTTCAAAGTGGGCTTCGTAATCAGCGAGGATCTCTTCCACCTCGCTCTTCTTTGCATTTCTGAAATAGTAGTGGAGAAGGTCTAAAAATTCTGTTTTATTCATTGAGGCTCGCCTCCTTCTTGCATGAGCTTCTGTACTGCTTTGTTAAATTCCTGCCATTCTTTGACAGACTCTTTGAATTCTGTGCGCCCGCTGTCCGTGATGCGGTAGTACTTTCTGGGCGGACCATTGTGTGACTCGGCGAGATAGGTATCGACGAGCCCATCCTTCTTGAAGCGGTTGAGGAGCGGGTAAATGGTGCCTTCTGACATTTCAATGTATTTGGAAATCTCTGTCACCAGCTCGTAACCGTAGAAGTCTTTCCGGCGGAGCATGGAGAGCACGACGATCTCCATCACTCCCTTCTTGAGTTGGACGTTCATGATCGCTCCTTTCTTTAGGGAAACGCTGATTCAATCGCAGGGTCAGCTTTTACAAGAATTTTTATACATAGCTTCGTCATACCCCTCCTTAAATAGCTCGCTATTCGCGTCAGGTTATTCCTTGTTATGCCTAAAAATTCAAGAGTAAAATCTGACAACGATTTAATCAGTGTTTCCCTAGAAATCCCGGGGAAATGCTGATCGCATAGGCAACCTTGGTTTTCATCTGCTAATACTATATCACAAGGTACTTTGTAATGCAAGGTACTAAACGATAAAAGAGTCGAAGGGTGGTCTGTGGGGCGTACCGTCCCTTGATTGTGAATGAAAGTTCTACGTTCTAGTTAGGAGTGAGGAGTGAGGAGTGAAGGTACGGCGCATAAAATTAGGAAGCGGCGTTGAGTTTTATAGGAATGATGAACAGGCTGTTTTATGTAATGAGGGGGATTGGGGCGCTATATGAATGGTGCGCCCCTTCCGCCACTTCTCACTAAGTCCAGAGATTGACAAATCGCAATACGAAATCCTCATTCGTTCAAAAAATTTCCATTTGACAAACCTGCGTGTATCCGTTATACTTGCAATCAAGTTCAAACAAGCACATGCTGTGAACGAGAGGAAATCGGAAATTCGGAGCCTCAGAGAGCCGGTGGATGGTGAAAACCGGTGCGACGTATCCGTGATCTATCACTCGTGAGCTTCCCAGCCGAAGGTAGTAGGCTAGGACGGATGTCCCCGTTACGGAATAGCCATTAAAGTATAATGCAGGGTGGTACCGCGATCTCGCCCCTGTCCCAGAGTGGACAGGGGCTTTTTGATTTCCGGTACGCCCCTTGGCAGAGTATAAATGCAAGGTGGTACCACGCAAAAGCGTCCTTGCCCTTTCGGGGCAGGGACTTTTTTCTTGGATCATCTGCGGATGGTGAGTGATAAGCCGGAGTGGTACCGCGCCAAAGCGCCTCCGATGAGAGTATTCTCATCGGAGGCTTTTTTTATCAGGAATGAGGAATGGGCGTGCGGCGCCCAAAAGCGCCGCAGGTCTTGTCAATTTGCTCGTATCGCAAACCTCAAACCTTTCACTTTGGATTTTCCAAGCAACACGATCAAGAACGATTTGCTATTGACAACTAAAGGAGAACTAAAAATGGAAATGAAAAAAATGATGAAAAGAGCAGGGCTTGGACTGATGCTGGCAGCTGCGATGGCAGGCCTGGCAGGATGCGGCGGCAATGGCAATAAGGAAAGCGCTTCGAAGCCGGCAGCAGGCGCGAAGGTCGCAAAGGTGGGCTTCCTGAATGGCGTGTCGGGCGGTGTCGCTTCGTATGGTCTTGCGGAGAAGGAAGGCTTTGATCTGGCGGTCGAGGAAGTGAATAAGGAAGGCAAGATCCACTTCGATGTCGAAATGGCGGATACGAAGGGCAATGTGCAGCAGTGCGTGAGTGCGGCGCAGAAGATGATCGCTGCCAAGAAGGTGCTGGTCGTCGGCCCCTTGATCTCCGGTGAATACAAAGCGGTCGGCCCGCTCTTCCAGAAGGCACAGATCCCGCTCCTCGGCGCAGCGACCACCGCAGAAGGCCTCATCGAGATCGGCGACTACATGTTCAGAAACTGCGTGCCGGAGTCGAAGAATATCCCGCAGACCGTGCAGAAAACGCACAAGCTCCTCGGCTATAAGAATGTGGCTGTCCTCTACTCGAACAACAACGAGCATCAGGTATCTGCCTACAAGACCTTTGTGAAGGCGCTCGAAGCGGAGGGCGTGAACATCGTCGCGACGGAAACCTTCGCGGATAAGGATACGGACTTCTCCGCACAGCTGACGAAGATCCACAATGTGAATCCAGATGCGGTTGTCGTTGCCGGTTACTATCAGGAAGGCGGACTCATCCTGAAGAAGATGAGAGAAATGGGAATGAATCAGCCTGTCCTCGGGGATAACGGCTTCGTTTCGCCCGAGCTCCTCAAGATCGCAGGAGCGGCCGCTGACAATGTGTATGTCTCCTCTATGTGGTCGGCTGACCGCGACAGCCAGGCGACCAAAGACTTCGTGAAGAACTTCAAGGCGAAGTACAATCACGATCCGGACAACTTCGCAGCATGTGCGTATGTCTCTGTGAAGCTCGCAGCGAAAGCGATGGAAGACGCAGGCACCACGACGGATTCGAAGAAAGTCAGAGAGGCCCTCGCGAATGTGAAGAATTTCGAGTCCGCTGTCGGTCCGATGACCTTCAATAATTCCGGGGATCCGGATGTCGACCTCGTCCTCCTCAAGGTCGAAGGCGGAAAGTATGTGACGCTGAACTAGTGGCTGGTGACTAGTGGCTGGTGACTAGTGACTGGTGACTAGGAAAATGGCAAACAAAAAACGCAGCTTGATATGGCTGCGTTTTTTACTTGCCAATCATCCATCATTTACACCTGCACGGGGATCAGGACTTCAGAGCCGATGGCTTCGCCGTCAGGGTTCTTCGCAGCGGTGAAGGTCCAGGTCTTTACGGAAGCGATCACGTATTTCGAAAGAGCTTTGAAATCAGCACCGGACAGCTTCTCATCCTTCATGACTTCAGGAGCGCCGTCCATCTTCCCATCGCTATTCACATACACCTTCACGGTGAGGACGGGGTGAGCGTTTCTCTCAGCGGCCTCGCGGACTTCTTCCGGCATGTCTTTCAGGACTTGGCTGGTGGGGGCGGCGGGGACGGAGATCATGGTGGAGATGAAGCGGAGCGGAATGGTCACGCTCGTTGAGACAGATCTGTCACCGCGTTTCGCCGGCCGGAACTGCCAGAGGTTCACGGAATCTATGGCGTATTGGTCCAGAATGATGGAACCGGAGCTTTGTGCCACGGAAGCATTGGCCGCTGTCCCCTCTTCGGTGACGGTGAGGGCGATGAGCGTACTCGTGCTGTGTGGAAGCGCTGCCATCGCTTCCTGAATGGCGGCGTTCTGCGGTGCCATTTTGTGAGATCTAAGCGACGGCGGGACCTGCTGCGCTTCCGTGAGCGGGGTGCCGTCCTTATCCAGGTACACGCCGCCGGAGGGAACGGCAGCCGATGCGGAAGCCGCGAGGGCGAGGGTGAGCAGGCTTGTGAGAATGAGTTTTTTCATCAGAGTTCTCCTTTGAATGGTAAATGGAAGTTTTATGTTTCTTTCATTTATTCTAATGAATATGGAGAATTTCTGCAAGGGGGGCGGGGATGGGTTCAGAAGGTTCAACGGGTTCTATGGGTTCAACGGGGTTGGTGCGGCGCATAATACTATGGAAGCGCCGTGAAGTATAAATAGAGCGATGCTCAAAAGTCGTATTCAAGTCCCCAGTCCCCAGTCACTAGTCACTTCTTCATCCCAAATCCGTGATCCAAAAGCGCAGCGGCTTCCGTGAAGCGGCTGTCCCAGCCGGCGTGCATGATGACGGTGATGAGGGTCCTGCCATTCCTTGTGGCGGCTGCGGCAAGGCAGCCTTGCGCGGCGCGGGTGTAGCCTGTTTTGACGCCGATGGCACCGTCATAGGTGAAGAGGAGATGATTGGTATTCGTGCAGGGGAGATTTTTGCTCGGGCGTTCGTAGTGGACCTGCTTGCTTCGGGTAGAAACGATCTGTCTGAATTCTTTGTTTCGAAGGCCATACTGCGCGATCTTCGCCATGTCGCGGGCTGTCGAGTAGTGATCTTCATCCGGCATGCCGTTTGCATTGACGAAGTGAGTACCGACTGCTCCGATGGCGCGGGCTTTTTCATTCATCATGGAAGCGAAATGGTTCACATTTCCGCCGATGGCTTCTGCTATGGCGGTGGCCGCCCCATTATCGGAGATCAGCATCATCTGATAGGTGAGATCTCCGAGACGGATCCATTCGCCGCCGCAAAGCTCGGTGGACTCGATGTTGGCGGCATTGGCGCTGACAGCGATGGTTTTGAGAGGATTTCCCTTTTCCAGGGCGAGGATGCAGGTCATCATCTTCGTCATGCTGGCAGGGTATTCCCGCTTGTCCGCATTTTTTTCATAGAGGACTTGTCCCGTCCGGGCATCGATCAGGATCGCGGCGTCGGCCGTGAGGATGGGCGCTTGCGCATTCGCGGAAAGTGTGGTGAGGGTGAAAAAGAGGAGAGTGAGAAGGCGGAAGAGCAGTTTCATATTGGCTCCTTTCGGTAAGAACTGGGGAGTCGGATCTGCGCGGGCAACGATCGGATCCGCGGTCCCTAGAAAAAACAACGCAGTGACAGGGGCGCTGCGTTGTTTTTTACATGGTTTGACAGGCGGGCATCGGCCCGTGTTCCTTTTCCCTTACAGCAGGATATATTTCAGGATGAAAAGCACGGCCAGGATGTACATGAGCGGGCTGATCTTTTCTGTCTTGCCGGCGAGGGTATTGATGATGACGTAAGAGATGACGCCGAAGGAGATGCCTTCTGCGATGGAGTAAGCGAATGGCATCGCGATGATGGCGAGGTAGCATGGGATGGCTTCTGTCATGTCCGTAAAGTCGATGCCGGCTACGGCGGTGAACATCAGGAAGCCGACGGTGATGAGTGCCGGTGCGGTCGCAAAGGCGGGGATGGCCATGAAGAAGGGGGAGAGGAAGAGGGAGAGGATGAAGAGGACGGCGACGGTCATCGCAGTGAGACCGGTGCGTCCACCCTCCGAGACACCTGCTGCACTTTCGACATAGGTCGTGGTGGTGGAGACGCCGAGGACAGCGCCTGCGGTGGTGGCTACGGCGTCTGCCATGAGTGCGCCCTTGATGCGCGGCAGACGGCCCTCATCATCGAGCATATTGGCTTTGGAGGAAACGCCGATCAGTGTGCCTAAGGTATCGAAGATATCGACGAAGAGGAAGGCGAGAAGGACGACGACGAAGTTGAAGGTTGCGACTTGCGAGAAGTCGAGCTCACCGATGAGGGGAGAGATGCTGGCCGGAGCAAAGGAGGCAAGGCCGGCGGAGAGATTGGGCAGGGTGCTGAAAGCGCCGTGCGCCGGATCCGGCACATAGAGACCGGTGACTTCGCAAAGAATGCCAAGGATCCATGTGAAGAGGATGCCCCAGAGGATATTGCCTCTCACCTTTGCCACCATGAGGAAGGCGGTGAAGAGGACGCCAAGGATGGCGAGTACGACGGTGATGCCGGTGGTATGGAAGGTACCGGCCAGCATGGCCTGCTTGAAGGAAAAGAGGGAGATCTTGGTGGCCGGGTTGCCGACGATGATCTGCGCACCGGTCAGACCGATGAAGCAGATGAAGAGACCGATACCGGCAGAGACGGCTTTCTTCAGATTGAGCGGGATCGCATTGAAGATCGCTTCACGGACATTCGTGAGAGAAAGCACGATGAAGATGACACCCTCGACGAAGACGGCAGCCAGTGCCATTTCCCAGGTGTAGCCCATCTGCTTTACGACGGTGAAGGCGAAGAAGGCATTCAGCCCCATGCCCGGTGCCAAGGCGAAGGGGTAATTCGAAAATACAGCCATGAGGACAGTCCCCAGAAAACCGGCGATGGCGGTCGCTGTCAGGACAGCGCCCTTGTCCATGCCGGCTGCGCTCATGATGGCCGGATTGACAGCCAGGATGTAAGCCATGGTCATAAAGGTGGTGATACCCGCCATGATCTCCGTCTTGACGGATGTACCGTTTTCACTCAGGTGGAAAACTCGCTCCAAAAGGCTCGTTTCTTTCTGCATGGGTATGCTCCTTTCGAAATCCATTATGGAAATTCGTACTTATTATATGATGTTTGGGAATCAGTGGCAATAGAGAATTGGGTTGGCTAGTGACAGGTGACTAGTAGCTAGGGATTAGGAGCCTCAAGTGACTGATGACTAGTGGCTCTCTCGCACCGTCATTTCGAGCGAAGTCGAGAAATCTTTGTTATTCGCGGTCAGGTGAGCAATGTTTGGAAAGTCCAAAACGGGAAACCTGATATCGAGAGACTTTCGGGCATCGCCCTATTGATACTCTGCGGCGCATTTCGTCATCCTGAGCGGAGTGAAATGCCGGATGCTCGAAAATGTAAAGGCGGAACCGTGAGAACTGAGCCGAAGGATCTGGCGCCGCACCACCATTTCTCATTCCTCATTTGAGCAAAGATTTCCTCCCAGATCAAGGAACCGCACGCCCCGTGGGCTAACCCTTACCCCATATGCTACAATAGACATAATCAATCAAATGAAAGAAGGTCAATCGAAATGAGCGTATGCAATCTGTGTCCGCGTGCGTGCAAGGTGGTGCGCAGGGAGAGCATCACGGGCGAGGGTCAGCTTGGCTATTGCCAGAGCGGGATGCTGCCGGTGATCTCCCGCGCGGCTCTTCATCACTGGGAGGAGCCGTGCATCGCAGGGACGCGCGGGGCGGGGACGGTCTTTTTCGCCGGGTGCAATCTGTCCTGCGTGTACTGTCAGAACTATGAGATCTCCGAAAGAAGAAAGGGCATCGAGGTCTCCGTTTCGCGGCTGCGGGAGATCTACTTCGAGCTCATTGCTAAAGGGGCGCACAATATCGATCTTGTGACGCCGACGCATTACACCCATGCGATCTTCCAGAGCCTTCGCGATCCGCTGCCGGTGCCGGTCGTTTATAACTGCGGCGGCTATGAGAGCGTGCATACTGTGGCCTTCCTGCACAAGAAGGTACAGTGCTGGCTGCCGGATCTCAAGTATTATGATGCGGAGATCTCCGGGAAATACAGTGATGCGCCGGACTACTTCGAAAGGGCGAGCGCAGCCATCGAGCAGATGTTCAAAGAGACAGGGCCCTATGTGATCGGGGCGGATGGCATCTTGCAGAGGGGCGTCCTCATTCGCCATCTGATCCTTCCCGGCCAGGTGGAGGATACGAAACGGATCCTCGAGTATGTGGCGGAGACGTTCGAGCCGGGAGACGTCCTTTTCAGCCTCATGCGTCAGTACACGCCCTGCGGCCGCGCGGCGGAATTTCCCGAAATCGATCGCAGGATCACGGATGAAGAATACGAGGCGTGCGAGTCCTATATGGAGGAGCTCGGCATCATCGATGGCTACGTGCAGCAGAAGGAGAGCGCGGAAGCGGCTTTCATCCCTGCTTTTGACGGGACGGGTGTTTTGAAATCATAAATCAGTAAAAAACCAGATCTCACATACGTGGGGTCTGGTTTTTAGGTTCGGGGGGTAGCCCGTGGGGCGGGGCGCCTTTTGATTACTTTTGGAAGTTTCGCGCTCTCTAGTGAGGAGTGAGGAGTGGTGGTGCGGTGCAAAAATTAGAAAGCGCCGCAGAGTATAAATAGGGCGATGCCCGTTTGAGACTTGGAGACTTCAGAAGTCTGATGTCTAATGTCTCCCAGTCACCTAGTCACCAGTCACTAGCTACTAGCTACTAATCCCTAAGTTTAAAATTTCCGCGAAGCACTTTACGGGTGCCATGGGCGCCCTGTGCGCACCGATCTCTTTTTCCATCCATACGACGTCGTACCAGCGGTCGAATTTATATCCGCTCTTTTTGAAGTTGGCGACAAGGTCGTAGCCCATATGGCTGTGGAAATCGACGCTGTTCGTATCCACATAGGGGTCAGGCGTGGCGGGATAGGTGATGCAGGCGTAAAGTGTGACGATGCCCTGTGCGCGAAGATAGGTCTCAAGGGCTTCGTAGAGCTTGCGTCCCGCGCCTGTGTGACGGGCCTCCTTAGCGATGTAGATGGATGTCTCGACATTCCAGTCATAGGCGGGGCGGGTATGGAAGGCGCTGGCATAGACGTAGCCTATGATCTTTCCTCCCCGCTCTGCGACGAGGTAGGGATAGGCTTCAAGGGTGGTCTGGATCCGGCGTCGGAATTCTTCTTCGCTGGGGACTTCGTATTCAAAGGTGATGGCGGTCTTTGTGACGTAGGGGGCATAGATCGCAAGCAGTGCCGCTGCGTCATCGGGGGTCGCGGTGCGGATGGTGAGGGGAGAGTGGGTCATGGATGTGGAGGCTCCTTTTTTTTGTGACTAGTGACTGAGAGACTGAGAGACTGAGGGACTGGGAGATGCCAGAGGTCAGAGGTCAGATGACCGAAGTCTGAAGTCTAAAGTCTGAAGTCGAACTGCGGACTTCGGACGATCTACCGCGTTCCTGCTTTTTCCATAAAAGGCTTTGCTTCCACGACGAAGCGGATGTGTTCAGCCTCGCCGATTTCTCCACCTTCGTCATAGGCGAGGCAGTGGAGGGTGATTTTCTTTCCTTTGACGACGGTGACGGTGGCTTCGGCGCGGACGGTATGTCCGACGAGGGTGGGCTGCTTGTGGGCAAGACCGATGAAGCCGCCGACGGTGGTTTCGCCTTCGGTGAGACCTTCCTTCACCGCATCGCAGGCGGCTTCTTCCATGAGAGCCGAGAGGACGGGGGTGGCGAGGACGGGGAGCGAGCCGCTTTTTACCACTTTCGCGGTATCATTTTCTGTGACGATCTTGGTGGCAGTGCCTTTCATTCCGATGGTTATGGACATGGGGATTCTCCTTTTTATCATAGATATTGATTGACCTGTTGGAATTGTTAGGGAAACACTGATTCTGTGATTTAATCAGCGTTTCCCTAGCTACTTCATTTTACCACGGACTATTATATATTTACATATGATATAATGGGTAGAGTAAAAAATAGAGACATCTGTCTCGGATAGGGGGCTGTGTGGAAGACAACGACACAGAGATTTCTCAAAAAGAAGCGAAGAAGAAAGGTGTGCGCATCGCGCTCGGTATGGCGGCGGGGCTGGCTATCGCCCTCCTGGGCGGCTGGTATTTCTATGCGGCAGACCACGGGACGCGCAGCGGAAAGACGCATGTCAAGATCGAAAAGAATGCGACGGGAGGAGATATCGCATCCCTTCTGGAAAAGCAGGACGTCATTGAGAGCGCGGTGCGCTTCCGCCTCTATGCCCGCCTTCTGGGGGAAGGAAATCAGCTGCAAAGCGGAGACTATGTGCTCGAAAAGGGGCTGACGATCCGGGATGCCATCGATGCCTTAAAGCATGGGAAGACGGAGGCATACTTGGTCACGGTACCGGAAGGCTCCACCGTGCATCAGATCGCTCAGTTGCTCGCGCAGGCGGGCATCGAAGGGGCAGCAGACTTTGAGGCAGAAGCGGCGGCCTATGGCCCCTTGAAATACCAGTATGGCCCTTTCGCGGTACCGATCAAGGCAGAAGGATTCCTCTTCGCGGATACGTACAGCATCCCCAAGGAGTACACGGCGCGCCAGATCTTGGATCTCATGTATCGTCATACCGATGATATGCTGACGCTGGACATCCGAAAGAGGGCGGAGGCGAAGCACATGACACTGCATGATCTTTTCACGATCGCCTCGATGGTGGAGCGCGAGGCGCGTTTCCCGGAGGATCAGGTGCCGATCGCCTCCGTCATGCTGAAGAGACTTTCCATCGGCATGCCGCTCCAGATCGATGCGACGATCCAGTATGCCTTGGGCGAGCAGAAGGCGGAACTGACCATCGCGGATACGCGCATCGACTCGCCGTACAATACGTATACGCACCCCGGCCTTCCGCCGGGACCGATCGGAAGCCCGGGGCTTCCTGCCATAGAGGCGGTGCTGGCTGCCGAGCCGGGTGACTACCTCTACTACGTTGCGCAGGCTGATGGGCATCATGTATTTACGAGATCCTACGAAGAACACCAGCAGGAGACGGAGAATATTTATGGATCCAGTTCTTGAAGCACTGAAAAAAGAGTTAGAGATCGAAGCCGGCTGTGACCACGTCCCCATCATCCGAGGTCCGGAGCGCGCGCTCCTCCTTTCGGCCGCCGAGAAGGCTTCGCCGAAGCGTATCCTTGAGATCGGGACAGCCATCGGTTACTCCTCGCTGCTTTTGGCAGAGCGTTTCCCGCTCGCAGAGATCGATACGCTCGAGATCGATTCTGCGCGCCATGCCCGCGCGGAAGAGGTCATGCGAGCGGCCGGCTTCTCGCATCGCGTTCACTGCCATCTGGGGGATGCGGCAGAGCTTTTGGAAACGCTCGAAGGGCCCTATGATTTTCTGTACCTGGATGGCCCGAAAGGACAGTACCTCCGGCAGCTGAAGGCCATCGAGCCCAAGCTCTCGCCGCATGCGGTGATTGCGGCGGATAACGTGCTTTTCCGCGGTATGGTAGAAAGTGATGCACCCGTGCCGCATCGGTATCGGACGCTGGTCATGCGCCTGAGAGAATATATACGATATGTAAAAGAGAGATACGAGACCACCATTTATCCGGAAGGGGATGGACTGGCGGTAAGTGAGGAGTTAGAAGTGAGGAGTGAGGAGTGAGGAGTGGCGCATCAAATTTATAAAGCGCCGCGAAGTTTATATAATGAGGTTGCATGATGGATACCAATCAAACAGTAGCAAAGAAAAGCAAGCAGTTTGCGATTCATGTCATGAAATTGGTGGAGCATTTGCGGAAAAATAAGCGTCCGTACTTTATCATAGACCAAGTGGGGCGTTCGGGAACCAGCATTGGTGCCAATGTAATGGAAGCAGAGCATGCTATCACACAGAAGGAGTTTTTGCAGAAAATGTACATCGCCTATAAAGAGTCCAATGAAACGTTGTACTGGCTGGAACTGTTGTTTGAGAGTGGTTATGTCGCTGCAGAAGGTTATCAAAGACTATATACGGAGTGTAATGAAATAGAAAAAATGCTGTCTGCGATTACCAAAACGATGGCAGAAAAAATAAAAAGAAGCGGCGCTTTATAATTTTTGCGCCGCACCACCACTCCTCACTCCTAACTCCTCACTTCTAACTATTTAAAATAGCGTTTAACGGAAAGGTTTTAGATAATGAACAAAATCGAATTATTAGCACCGGCGGGGACGATGGAAAAAATGAAAATGGCGCTTCTCTACGGAGCGGACGCCGTCTATCTTGCAGGGAAGGTTTTCGGCCTTCGCGCATACGGCGGCAATTTCACGAAAGAAGAAATGAAAGAAGCCGTCCGGTATGCACACGGGATGGGGAAGAAGGTCTACGTGACCGTGAATATCATCCCGCGCAATGAAGACTTGGAGGGCCTCGACGACTATCTGAAGTATCTGGAGAAAATCCATGTGGATGCCGCGCTGATCTCCGATCTCGGCGTTTTCTCGCTCGCGCGCGAAGTGGCGCCGAAGCTCCCGATCCATGTATCGACGCAGGCGAGCGCAGCAAACTGGCGGACGGTCAAAATGTGGAAGGAACTGGGCGCGGAGCGCGTGGTGCTCGCGCGTGAAGTATCCGTGAAGGAAATGGCGGACATCCGCAAAAAAGTGGATATCGAGCTGGAAGTCTTCGGGCACGGCGCGATGTGCATTTCATGGTCCGGCCGATGCCTGCTTTCGAATTTCTTCACGCATGGCAAGCGCCAGTCGAACCGCGGCGAGTGTATCCAGGCCTGCCGCTTCAAGTATTCGGTCATGGAAGAGTCCCGCCCCGGACAGTACTGGCCCATCGAAGAGGATGACCACGGGACATACATTTTCAACAGCAAAGACCTCTGCATGATCGATCACATCCCCGAGCTCATCGAGGGCGGTGCCTCTTCGCTCAAGATCGAGGGCCGCATGAAGAGCGTGTACTATGTGGCGGCGGTCGTCGCTGCTTACCGCAAGGCGATCGATACCTACTACGCAGAGCGCGGGGCTTATCGCGTGCGGGAGGAGTGGCGCGAAGAGCTGGAAAAGGTATCGCACCGCCCCTACACCACGGCGTTCGCTTTTCAGGAGGCGGACCATACCGCGCAGGAGTATGTCAAGTCACAGCCGGAGCAGCCGTATGACTTCGTCGGCCTCATCCTGCCATCGGAAGAAGGGGCGACCCGGGTGCAGCAGAGAAATCATTTCAAAGCGGGCGAGACTTTGGAGTATCTGACGCCCAAAGGGGATGTCGGGCTTTTCACGGTCGGGCCTCTCACCAATGGAGAGGGCGAGGCGGTCGACCGTGCGCCGCATCCGCTCGAAGTTTTGACGATGCAGACGGAGATGGATTTTCCCGCCTATACCATTTTAAGGAGACGTGCGAAACATGGATGATACCAGAGTGTATATAGAGATCCCGCCGGAAGCGGTGAATTATATCAACCGCATCATCGAGGGCTACGAGTACCTTGGCATTTTGACGACGCTCGATCCGAAGCGTGCCACCTGCCAGATCAATTCGACCGCTGACACGAGAGACATCGTCATCGATGTCCTGACGCATCTCACCGATGTGGATGTGAAGATTCTGAGGAGCCGGGAAGAAGCTGTGGAAAAGTAAAATGAGTGACTGGTGACTAGTGACTGGTGACTAGGGATTGGGAGCCTCGAGTGACTAGTGACTGGGGATTAAAAGCAAACGGTGATTGAAATAGCGCAATTAGCGAGCTGACCGTTCTGAAAGGAAGAACGAGGGCTACGCTCGAGATGACGACGGCGCGAAGCGCTATCAAAATTTTACGGCGCTTCCCTATTTTTATGCGCCGCACCACCATTTCTCATTTCTAATTTCTCATTTCTCATTCAAGCGATGCTTACAAACGGAATCACAGGGCGAGCCATCCCACGGGCTCACCCTGTTTCCCTTGACACTTTCCAAATAGGTGCTATACTTGACTGCTAAAGACGTATTGTCTTGACAATGAAGAGAGGCTTACCGTCCTCTCTTTTCTGGTTTCGTAATGATTTCGATGACCCACTTTCACTTAAAGGAGATACGAATAATGGCTGCCAATGGACTGATTACAGACTTATACCAGCTGACTATGGCGAATGCGCTCTTCAAGAAGGGCATGCATGAACGCCGCGTGGTCTTTGACCGTTTCTATCGAAAGAATCCTTTCAATGGCGGTTATACCGTGGTCGCGGGGCTCGCGCACCTGCAGGAATTTGCCAAAAATTTCCGTTTCGATGCCGAGGATATTGCCTACCTCAAGAGCCTCGGGATCTTCTATCCGGAATTTTTGGACTATCTGGCCGATTTCCACTTCACGGGAGACATCTATGCCATGCCAGAAGGCACGGTCGCATTCCCGGGCGAGCTCCTGCTGCGTTTCCATGGCACCACGACAGAGGCGATGCTGATGGAGACAGGGCTCTCGATGATCATGAACCATGAAAGCCTCATCGCGACGAAGACGCGCCGTGTGCGCACCGTCGCGGGCAAGGATGCGCTGATGGAATTCGGTCTGCGCCGCGCGCAGGGCCACTCTGCCGGACTGTGGGGCGCGAGAGCGGCTATGATCGGCGGATTTAACGGTACCTCGAATGTCGAAGCAGGCAAGCTCTTCGGCATCCCGGTCCTCGGCACCATGGCGCACAGCTGGATCATGAGCTTTGATACCGAGCTGGAAGCCTTCGAAGAATATGTAAAGCAGTATCACAACAATCTCATCCTGCTGGCCGATACCTACAATGTGCTGGAAATGGGCGTGCCGGATGCGATTCAGATTTTCAAAGAGCTGAAAGCCAAAGGCGAGCTGCCGAAGGTCTACGGTATTCGCATCGACAGCGGTGACCTCGGCTACCTTTCCAAAGAAGCCAAGCGCATGTTTACGGAAGCCGGATTCCCGGATGCCATCATCTCCGGATCGAATGATCTGGACGAATACCTCATCCAGTCTCTGAAGGAGCAGGGCTGCACCGTCACCAGCTGGGGCGTCGGCACGAAGATCATCACAGCCGACGGCTCTCCGTCTCTGGGCGGCGTCTTCAAGATGAGCGCCAGAGAAAAGGACGGTACCTTCGAGCCGGTGATGAAGATTTCCAATGATGTTGCCAAAATGACGAACCCGGGCATCAAGGAAGTGCGTCGTTTCTACAAGAAATCGAATGGCAAGATGATCACCGACCTCGTCTGCCTCACCAGCGAACCCATGCCGGACGGCGGCGATTACACGCTTGTCACCGAGTCGGCCAAGTGGCGCCGCAAGGAGCTGAAAGCCGGCACGTACACCTGCGTGGAAATGTTAAAGCCCGTCATGCAGAAGGGGGAAGCTGCCAAGCTGCCTACCCTTCCGGAAACCATCGCGTATGCGAATGAGCAGATGGAGACCCTTTGGCCGGAATACACCCGTCTTCTGAATCCAAATATCATGGAAGTGAATCTCTCCGATGCTCTGCAGCAGCTGAAGAGTGAAATCATTGAGAAGGATCTCAAGAAATAAGAAAAAGCCAGCGCAAGCTGGCTTTTTGTTCAGGGCTAAGTTTGAAAGCAGGGATGAGTGGCTAGTGACTGGTGACTTGTGACTAGAAATTAGTAGCTAGGGATTAGGAGTGACTGGTGACTAGGGATTAAGAGACTGAGAGACTGGAAGACATCAGATTCCC
This sequence comes from uncultured Dialister sp., assembly GCA_900543165.1. Taxonomy (GTDB): domain Bacteria; phylum Bacillota; class Negativicutes; order Veillonellales; family Dialisteraceae; genus Dialister. The sequence goes on from UQQQ01000013.1 coordinate 26,401, forward strand.
GTATCGTCATTTCGTGCGGAACGAGAAATCTTTGTCATTCGCGGTCTGAGACTCACGCTTTCCCCACATGTGCCGCGCACCTCTCCGCTTTTTTCAGCTGTCTTTCATACCGCCAGTGCCCTATCCGCCCCTTCGGGGCACCTTCCCCTCGAGGGGAAGGCTGATGATACGAGGGAAGTCTGCCATCAAGAGACTTTCGGGCACCGCCGTTATTTAAACTTTGCGGCGCTTCTGATTTTTATGCGCCGCACCATCATTTCTCATTTCTAATTTCTCATTCAAGCGCGTCTTTCAACAGTAATCAAGGGACGCTCCGCCCCCGGGGCTAACCCCGAACCTTGAACCCCGAACCCCCAACTATGCTATAATAGAGGCACGAACTTCTACATATTTCCTTAAAGAAAGGTGACATAGATGAAACTTTCGAAATGGATGACGATTTCCATGGCATCTCTGGCGCTGGCAGGCGGTGTCCTGACAGCGGACGCAGACTCGATGGTTCTTTCCGGCGGTGAAAAGCTCGACCTTGGCGAGAAGGTCAGCGTCTTTGACGGCGAACGCTCCTTCTTCGGCAGCCAGCTGCATGACTGGCTCATGGAAGATAAAGCGGTAACGACCGTGGAAGAGGCGATCAAGAAGGAGAATCTTTTCCCAAAGAACGAAGCCTACTCTCATGACGTGGCACAGATGGCGGTGGATGTACTGCGCCGCGGCAAGCTCTATCAGGTGAGAAGCGAGGACAAAGGCATCTGCTATCAGGGGATGGTCGTCTCGATCGCGCTCTCGGATGCTGACGAGATGAAGCTCGCCCTCTATAGCGTGGCGCTCAATACAAAGTCAAAGGAAGCGGTGAAAGACAATCAGGCAGAGGCGGAAGCCAAAGAGCTGGCGCCTCTTCTGGCGATGGCGCACGGACAGCTCACAGTGAAGGCGCACTCGGACTGGGCGGACAAGACTTCTAAGAAAGGGCTTGCCTACAGCACAGGCAGCGCGCAGATTTCCATCATTCGTGACGGCTTTATCCTTCCTGTCTATCTGAAAGCGATCATTCACAAGGATAAGGGCATGACGACCTATACCCTGCTTGCGGCGGATCAGGCGTCCGGCGCGTATTTAGAACCCATCGTCGACAAGGCGCTGGCAGGAGCCGGAAAATGAAACGCATGCTTTCACTCTGCCTGGGAGCCGCCCTTCTTCTGACGGGCGGTCTGTCTCAGGCGGACGGTATGGCCGGCAGTGGCGCAGTGCCTGCTCTCGCGGCGGGAGAGAGCGTCAATGCCGCGGCTTCCAAGGTCATGGAGCCCTTGCCGATGGAAGAGCTTCTCGCACTCACACCGGAGAGCCGGGGATTTCTGGGGGATGGAAATCTTCCCAAGGGGATGACCTTTACGCCCTTCTACCTCTCCAGCGATCTACATCCCTGCGCGGGGCTGCTTTTCCTTCCCGGGAAGAAGCAGGATGCGTCCGTCATCGCTTTCGGGATGGAAATGAAAGGGGAAGCGGCGGAGGCCTATTTCCACGACATGTTCCTGCCGGAAGGCTTCACTCCGGCGGCGGGGCAGCGCATGCTCCACTTCAACATCGGCCTGATGGAGGCGGATGCGATACTGAATAACATCTTTCTGCAGACCGCCAAGGGGACGCGCGAGGCGACCGGCGAGCCCATCCCCTATGACCTCATGGGCGTCAGCATGATGCATGTGGAGCAGCTGCACAAGGTACTCAGCCAGCCAAAGACCTACGGCTTTGCCCTCTCGCCGTACCTGGTCGCGGACGGATGGGCGATCCCTCTCTATATGCGAGGCTTTCTGACCAAGACGGGCGAAGGCTATCGCAGCCTTCTCTTCCTCGGCTTCCAGAGCCAGAAGAATGCACTCGACGAGGCCAGCTATGAGATATTGAAATCCATGAAATAAAGGAAACGCTGATTCAATCGCAGAGTCGGATTTCATATGGATTTTTATCCATAGCTTCGTCATCATATTCCTTACATAGCTCGCTACTCTCGTCAGATGATTCCTTGCTCTGTATAAAAATCCAAGAATGAAATCTGACAACGATTGAATCAGTGTTTCCTAAAAAAGACGTCACGATGCGAAAGCATCATGACGTCTTTTTTATTTCAGGGGTAGCCCGTAGGGCGTGCCGTCCTTTGATTACGTTTGAAAGCTCGGCCCGAATGAGGAGTGAGGAATGAAGGTGGCGGCTTCGCCGCGAATATATATGGGGCGATGCCCGAAAGTAGTATTCAAGTCACCGGTCATCGGTCACTCGGCGCTCCTAATCCCCAATCCCTAATCCCTAGTCCCCAATCATATCAAGAAACAGCCGGTGCATGCGGTCATCATGTCCGACCTCAGGATGGAAGGAGAGTGCGAGCTGCTTTCCATAGCGGACAGCGACGATGTGGTCATCCACGGTCGCGAGGATGTCTACGTCAGGCGATGCAGAGGCGATGTAGGGGGCGCGGATGAAATTCATCTTCACGTCGCCCACGCCTTTGACCGGTGCCGTGGTGATGAAGCTTCCGAGTTGGCGGCCGTAGGCATTTCTGCGGACCGTCACAGGAAGCGTAGCGAACCATGTGTTCGCATCATTTTCCAGATGCTCAGCGAGGAGGATCATGCCGGCGCAGGTGGCCATGATGGGAAGACCTGCTCGGATTTTTTGCTGGAGCGGCGCGAAAAGTCCTTCATCCTTGAGCAGCTTGCCCTGTACGGTGCTTTCCCCGCCGGGAAGGACGAGCCCGTCCATAGGGCGCTCGAGATCTTTCCGGTTTCGTATCTCAAAGCAGGAAGCCCCGAGCTTTGTGAGCATTCGTTCATGCTCGATGAATGCCCCCTGAAGGGCGAGGATAGCGATATGTTTCATACTTTGGCCTTTCTAGGGAAACACTGATTAAATCGTTGTCAGATTTTACTCTTGAATTTTTATGCATAACAAGGAATAACCTGACGCGAATAGCGAGCTATTTAAGGAAGGTTATGACGAAGCTATGTATAAAAATTCTTCTAAAATCTGACTCTGCGATTTAATCAGCGTTTCCCTAACACGTAGCTAACAGAGAAGTGAGGAGTGAGAAATGAGGAGTGGTGGTGCGGCGCATAAAAAACAGAAGCGCTGCGGAGTATAAATAGGACGATGACCGAAAGTAGCATGTAAGCCAGCAGTCCCTAGTCCCTAATCCCTAGTCCCTAATCCCTAGTCACCAGTCACCAGTCACCAGCCCATGTCCCCTAAAAAATTATTTTCCGCGTTCCGCCATGAGGAGCTGGATCTCATCTTCATTGATGCCGACCATAGCTTCGCCGAGGTCAGTGGAGAGCTCCGCCAGGATCTCCGGATCCTGATAGTTGGTGACTGCCTTCACGATAGCGGCAGCACGTTTCGCCGGATCGCCGGACTTGAAGATACCACTGCCGACGAAGACACCTTCTGCACCGAGCTGCATCATGAGTGCGGCATCCGCCGGAGTAGCTACGCCGCCGGCCGCAAAGTTGACGACCGGGAGCTTCTGGTGGTCATGGACATAGACGACGAGGTCATAGGGGACGCCCAGCTGCTTGGCTGCTTCGAAGAGCTCATCCGTGCGCAGCGAGGCGATGGAAGCGATCTGGGTATTGATCTTTCTCATGTGACGTACCGCCTGAATGATATCGCCGGTACCCGGTTCACCCTTGGTACGGATCATGGAAGCGCCCTCTGCGATACGGCGAAGGGCTTCACCGAGATCACGTGCGCCGCAGACGAATGGCACCTTGAACTGGTGCTTGTCGATGTGGTAAATATCGTCAGCCGGAGAGAGGACTTCACTTTCATCGATGTAGTCGATCTCGATGGCCTCGAGGATCTGCGCTTCGACAAAGTGACCGATGCGGCATTTCGCCATGACAGGGATGGAGACGGCTTCCTGGATGCCCTTGATCATTTTCGGATCGCTCATGCGGGATACGCCGCCCGCTTTGCGGATGTCGGCAGGGATGCGTTCTAGTGCCATGACGGCTGCAGCACCGGCTGCTTCTGCGATCTTTGCCTGCTCCGGTGTGGTGACGTCCATGATGACGCCGCCTTTCAGCATCTGTGCGAGTTCTTTGTTCAGTTCGTAGCGTTCATTGTTTTTCATGATAGAGAGTCCTTTCAAAAATAATGGGTTCAAGGTTCAGGGTTCAGGGAGAGTCTGTTGAGCGCGCTGCCCTTTGATTCCGTTTGAAAGAGGTTCAGCGGGTTCTATAGGTTCTAAGGGGGAGACGGGGAAAGTGCAGCGCATAAAAATATGGAAGCACCGCAGAGTATACATAGGGCGATGCCTGCCATTTGCATTTAGTCACCAGTCACTAGTCACTCCTAATCCCCAATCCCTAATCCCCAGCTACTACTCCCTGATGGCGATCATCCTGAAAATGGGTCAATTAAAAAGAAGGCAGGAAATCCGAATGATTTCACGTCTTCTTTTTATGTGAAATTGTGGGGTAAATAGTCACCAGTTACCAGTTACTACATTACCATTTCCCGTCGATCAGCTTTTTGGCATGTTCGTTCAGCTTCCATTTCCATACGAGGAAGGGGCCGACGATGACGCCGAAGAGGGCCTGCAGGATTTCATACGGCAGCTTGATCCATGCATAGGCAGGCGTACTGTAGACGTAGGCACGGCCGAGGGAATAGCCGACGACCATGATGACGGCGCCGACGAGGACAGCGATCACCGTCGAGAGCTTCGGCTTCTTCGGGAAAGCGTGGTGCGCGATGTATGAGATCGCCATAGCCTGCAGGCCGTGGGTGACGAGCGAGACAAACATCGGGAGCGGGTAGAAGAAAAAGTCTCCCAGGAATGCACCGACGCCGCCGACGAGGAAGGCTCCCAGCGGGTCGAGCATGAGTGCCGCTGCGACGATCACGATGTCGTTCAGGTACAGGTGGCCGCCAGGGACGGGAAGACCGAAAGACGAAAGTCCGACATTGATCGCCATCAAAAGACTGCAGATGGTGAGCCAGCGCGTATTGTGCTTCGTGTGGACGGAAAGGGAATGTGTTGTCAGTGTTTCTTCGTTTGTCATGAGAATTCTCCTTGCTGTATCTAGATGTTTGCATTATACTATGAAACTGGATATATAAAAATCACCAAAATATTACAAAAAAGTAAGACCAGATGGAATGGGTTAGCCCATGGGGAGCAGTCCTTTGAGGCTCCTAATCCCTAATCCCTAGCTACTAGGCACCAGTCACTAGTCACTATTTTACGAAAGGATCCTCATCATGACCGCCTACATGACCCTTTATCTTTCCATTCGTGATGCCATCACGTCAGGCGTCTATGGCTACGGTGCCAGACTTCCTTCGAAGCGGCAGACTGCAGAGGCGCAGGGCGTCAGCCTCATCACGGTGGCGCACGCCTATGATCTTCTTGTCGAAGAAGGCTATGTGGAGCCGCGGGAACGAAGCGGATACTTCGTCGTCTTCCGTGAGAGGGATAACTACGGAGCGGCGGATCCTCGTCCGATGAGCCGCTCGATGGATATCGCCCGCACAAAGACAGAACAGCGCGAGGACGGAGAAAGAGACCTTTTTCCTTTTTCCATCTTTGCGCGCACGATGCGAAGCGTGCTTTCCGCGTATGGAGAAAAGATACTGGATCCTTCGCCGAACCATGGTTGCGAAGAGCTGCGGCGTGCGATCGCCTCCTATCTCGCCAGAAGCCGCCATATGCGCGTCTCCCCCGAGCAGATCCTGATCGGGTCGGGCGCGGAGTACCTCTATGGATTGAATATACAGGTGCTTGGACAGGGACAGATCTATGCGCTGGAAGACCCGTCCTACCAGAAGATCGAGCAGGTATATCGGGCGAACGGGATCTCTATCGATAAGCTCAGGATGGGAAAGAACGGCATAGAAACGAGCGAGCTCATCCGCACCCGTGCGAGGGTACTCCACGTGACGCCCTTCAACAGCTATCCCTCCGGCATCACGGCGACGGCCTCGAAGCGAGCCGAGTACCTGCGCTTTGCCCGTGAACGTCACGCCATGATCATCGAAGATGATTTCGATTCCGAGTTTACCCTTCTCTCCAAGCCGGAGGATACACTCTTCTCCATGGAGCCGGAGGGACATGTCATCTATATGAACAGCTTCTCGAAAACCATCGCGCCCTCCATCCGCACAGGCTACCTGGTCCTCCCGCCGCAGATGGTCCCTCTCTATCAGCTGCGCGTGGGCTTCTACTCCTGCACCGTCCCCGTCTTTGACCAGCTCGTACTCGCTGAATTCATCAGTCAGGGGCATTTCGAAAGGCACATCAACCGGGTCCGGCGGAGGAGACGGCTGCGGGCGAGCGTTTCCTCCATATAAAAACCTAGTGACACTCAATGGTATACCATTGATGCGTCACTAGGTGAGTCATTGGCTTATTATATAGGTTTTAATGTTCTTCAAAGGTGCCAAATACGATGGCCTTACCATTTTTGACCATCTGCTGCCCGCGTGCAAATGTAGCATTCAATTGCAATTTATCGTCAAGAAGTAGAATATCTGCATCACTTCCTTCAGCTAAGCATCCTTTCTTGGGATATAATTTCGTGTTTTGGGCTACATTGCTGGTAAATACAGTCAGGGCATCGGATAAAGATAATCCTTCTTCTTGCACCAGATCTCTGAATTCTTTTAACAGGGAATCTTCATTTGCCACGCCAACACCAATGTTATTGCCGTTATCATCAAAAATTGGCATGCTTCCGTTACCGTCAGAGCTGACAGAAATCTGACGCAATGGTACCCCTGCATCTAAGGCTTGGCGAATCCCCTTACTTGTTTTGACGACCGGATCGTCGTCATCTTTAGGAGCAATGCTGCTGGTAAAGTCCATCAGACCGCCACTTTTTGCCCAATCAATGGCATCCGCAAAGAGATGTTTATTTCTGTTTACATGAGTTGGAATCACCTGTGTTTTAGGCAATTCTCCATTGGCTGTGATTTCTCTCAAATACTTGAGGCCATCTGTACCGTCACCGATGTGCATATTTACAACACCGGCTTTACCGCTTAGCATACCACCTACTCGCGCTTCTGCCGTAATCTCACGATATACCGATACGGGAGACTGAGAAGAACGATGATCGCTCATGGCGATCTCACCGGTACCGATTACTTTATCAATTAAAACAATATCGCGTCGCACGCTCCCTGTGATCGTAGGAGTGGGCATCTCATAAGAACCGGAATAGATGTACGTACTGATACCTTCATTTTCCAAACCGCGAGCCTTTGCCAGTAAGCTTTCTACATGGCGCGTGATTCCGTCTGTACCAAGAAGTCCAAATACCGTAGTAACACCGGCGGTTGTGATCTTGCTTAATTGAATCTCTGGTGTACGAGTCTGAAAACCGCCTTCTCCGCCACCGCCGATAATGTGAACATGGGCATCCATAAATCCAGGAACAGCGCTCAGGCCATTCCCCTCAATGACTTGACACTGATAAACAGGCGGTAAAAATAAATCTTTACCTATAGCAGCGATTTTTTCGCCAGCGATCAAAATGTCTTGTATGCCTTTATCCTCTGGTGCAAATACATGAACATTTTTCAGAAGTTTAAAAAATGGTTTTGAATTTTCCATAGCAGATCAGTCCTCCTATTACAATTTTTCTCAACCACATTTAGAAGAAGAGCATGATTAAACGCATAGCCCAAATGGACAGCAGGGTGTTTATTAAGCAGATCATAATGATCGCAAAATAGTGGTGACTGTTCACACCGGAAATGCCGAGGCAGCGCCCCACATTTTGAACAGGGTTTCCCATCAGATAAATACCGGGAACCATCACAGTTACCTGGATAGGATCCATAATGCCCTGCGTGAATAAGCTCATTAAGATACCAATGGCTCCGCCCATGCTCATGAGAGAACCTATAATAACAGTGGCTGCTTCGCCGGGAAGTCCCCACAGTCCCATTATAGGCTGAAAGGCCACGCCAATCAAATGGAGCAGTCCTGTTACGTCCAAAATTCGAATAATGACAAATGCCATAATTACATTGGGTAACAAACTGGTGGTGCCAATAGTGAATCCCTTGCGAGCTCCTTCTACGAAAAGGTCCAGGACATTTTTCTTGTGTTCTTCGGTCATATTTTCCATTATATTCCTTCTTTAATCTTTACAGAACATTTTTAAGTACAGACGCATCAAATTTGCACCAACAATTTTAAAAACTAAAATAACGAGCAAAGGTACAATGATCGGCGTTCCCAAAATAGCGAATGTAGCTGCGCCAGAAGAGAAATAATTGGTTAATCCGGCGCTGCCGCTTGTTTGATAAGTGATAACGATGCTTCTTTCCTTGTCGGTGAGTTTTCCGTTATCCACTAATTCCTTGATCATGCCTGCTGCAGCATCTGTGCTCTGCAGATTAGCAATATTTGCAAGAGCTGTAACGCCTGGTACACCCAGCAATGGCTCTAAGATAGGAGTCATTAATTTTTCTGCAGCACGCAATCCGCCGAGTCCATCAATGACATTTACCAATCCCAGTGCCAAAATAACGGCTGGAATCAAAGTCAATGCAAACATGAATCCATCTTTTGCGCCATTACCGCCAATTCCGCGGAAGTTGGTGGCCTGCTCCCCGGTTATATTGCCAAAGCTTCCGGCCAAAACATTAAAGTCTAATACCTTTAGCGGTCCATCTGCAGAAGAGAAGATCCCCGAAAACATTAAAATGGCCATCAAAAAAGCGACATAACCATACCAGGGGACGTGAATTTGTGGTATACCATTTTTGTTGTTACTATCTTGTTTCATACAATTCACCTTTAACCTTTATTTTCGATACCAAAAACTAGAGATACATGCAAGGGAAACACTGATTAAATTGTTGACTGATTTCATTCTTGGATTTTTATACAGAGCAAGGAATCATCTGACGCGAATAGCGAGCTATTTAAGGAAGATGATGACGAAGCTATGTATAAAAATCCATATGAAATCCGGCTCTGCTATTTAATCAGCGTTTCCCAAGATATAAGCCAATGTATCATAATCTTTTGTTGGGGTGTAAAAGCAAAACCAGAATGATGGAATTTTGGGTTTTGCTTCACGGATACAGCAATAGCCACATGATTGCTGTCAAAAGACCTACCACCTCCTTAAAAGGCCACATTTAGACCAAAAAACGATCTAAAGGTGGTCTCATTGCACGATTTAAAAATACATTTATTCATATGTAATGGTATTTTCTGATAGCATTTTAAAAATTTAAAATTTATGATAGCATTGCTTCCCGCTACAGTCAAGGTCTTGCTAACGTATAGGAGGGCTTAGTAAGCGTTCCCTTTATCATCCTCAACGGGTCAGATCTTTGTGTGAAGAGGTACTTTCTGCGAAGGTCATTCTGAGGGCAGTCTTTCCTATGTTCACTCGGCTTCCTTTTCTTGCACGGATCCCCATTCTCCAGTACAATAGAGAGGAATCGTGAGAGTGATCTTGAAAGGAGAAATCATTATGCAGAGCTTCGAATTCACCCCGCAGGGCGTATGTGCAAGAAAAATTACCTTTGACCTTGAAGATGGTCTCATTCATCACCTTCATTTTGAGGGCGGCTGCCCGGGCAATCTGGCAGCGATCGGAAAGCTCCTCGAAGGCCGCAGCGCAAAGGAAGCGGCGGATATCCTGCTCGGCAATACCTGCCGTGACAAGCAGACCTCCTGTGCCGATCAGCTTGCTCATGCACTGATCGAAGCCATGAAAAAGGGAAATCAGGAATGAAAGAGCGGCGCTGAGTGAAGCGCCGCTTTTTTTGATGCCGCTTGGCGTGATCGAAAAAATGCGGAGTTTATGCACCGTTTCCATGAGTCGTCCGCCTTGCGGGCAGCCAGGAGCCCGAGTTAAATTATTTGCATTTTCATTCATTTTATGCTACAGTATCACCATATCCCAGAAAGACAGGGACAGGAAGTAGTAGAGAGACCGCTCACTTTTAGAGAGCCATTGGAAGGTGGAAAATGGCAGGAGCATTTCATCGAACTCATCCTCGAGTCGCAGGCTGAAGGAAGTAGGCCTCGCCGGAACCTGACCGTTATCAGACAGAGTGCATATTTCTATGAAATATGAATAAGAGTGGTACCGCGAATCTTTCGTCTCTTGCGAGACGGAAGATTTTTTTATTGCACCAAAAGTGGGAGATTGCAGAGGAGGAAATAGTATGGGTATGACAATGACACAGAAGATCCTGGCCAAACATGCCGGTGTCGATTCTGTGAAAGCAGGGGATCTGATTAACTGCCGCCTTGACTTGGTCATGGCGAATGATATCACCGCGCCGCCATCCATTGCGGAATTCAAGCGCATCGGTGTTCCGCTTTTCGATAAGGAGAAGATCGTTCTCGTTCCGGATCATTTCCAGCCGGCGAAGGACATCAAGTCTGCCGGACTTGCGAAGATCGTCCGCGACTTCGCGCATGAAAACGGCATTGTCAATTATTTCGAGCAGGGACGTGTCGGTATCGAGCATGCGCTGCTCCCGGAAAAAGGTCTCGTAGGGCCGGGCATGGTCACCATCGGGGCGGACTCTCATACCTGCACCTACGGCGCGCTGGGCGGCTTCTCTACCGGCGTCGGTTCTACCGACCTCGGCGTTGCCATGGCGACTGGCGAAGCATGGTTCAAAGTGCCGGATGCGATCAAAGTCGTCCTGACCGGCACGAAGCCGGAAGACATCACCGGCAAAGACGTCATCCTGACGCTGATCGGCATGATCGGCGTCGATGGCGCGCTGTACCAGTCGCTGGAATTCACCGGCTCGGGCGTCCATTCCCTTTCCATGACCGACCGTTTCACCATTGCGAATATGGCGATCGAAGCGGGAGCGAAGAATGGCATTTTCCCTGTCGATGAAAAGACCATCACTTATATTGAAGGACGTTTTGACAAGCCCTATGAAGTTGTCGAGGCAGACGAAGACGCGCACTATGCCCGCAGCGTAGAGATCGACCTCTCCTCTATGAAACCGGTCGTTTCCTTCCCGCACCTGCCGGAAAATACGAGGGTCATCGGCACCTTCGGGGAAATCAAGATCGATCAGGTCGTCATCGGTTCCTGCACGAACGGCCGTCTCGAGGATCTGGCCATCGCAGCCCGCATCTTCAAAGGTCACAAAGTCCATCCGAATGTCCGCTGCATCGTCATCCCGGCGACACCGACCATTTATCTGCAGGCCATGCATGCCGGTTTCATCGAGACTTTCATCGATGCCGGCTGTGCCGTCTCTACCCCGACCTGCGGCCCGTGCCTCGGCGGGTACATGGGGATCCTCTCGAATGGAGAGAAATGCGTCTCCACAACGAATAGAAACTTCATCGGCCGCATGGGACCGACCGATTCTGAAATTTATCTGGCAGGTCCTCAGGTAGCAGCAGCCAGCGCTATCTTAGGACGTATTGCGGTACCGAAGGAGGTCAAATAACATGGCAGTATTAGAAGGAAAGGTTTGGCGCTACGGCGACAACATCGACACTGACGTCATCATTCCGGCCCGTTACCTGAATACCTTCGATCCGAAGGAACTCGCCAAGCACTGCATGGTGGATATCGACCCCACTTTCGCAGAGAACGTCAAGGCCGGCGACATCATGGTCGGCGGCAAAAACTTCGGCTGCGGCTCCTCGCGCGAGCATGCGCCTGTCGCCATCAAAGAAAGCGGCGTACCCGTCGTCATTGCGGCGTCTTTCGCCCGCATTTTCTATAGAAACGGTATCAATGTAGGTTTGCCGCTTCTGGAAATCGGAGATGACGTCGAGAAGATCCACGCAGGCGATCAGCTTCGCATCGATATCTCCACAGGTAAGATCGAAAACCTCACGACTGGGGATATCTTCCAAGCGCCGCCGCTTCCGGGTTTCATCCAGGATATCGCCAAAGCCGGCGGGCTCATCAACTACGTAAAGGGAAAAATGCAGTAATCCTGTATTGTAATAAGTGAGGAGTGAGGAATTAGGAGTGAGGAGTGAAGGTGGCGGCTTCGCCGCAAATACTTATGGGGCGATGCCCGAAGGCGACATTTAAGTCACCAGTCACTAGTCACCAGCCACCAGTCACTTCTAATCCCTGACCACTACCTTCATTGCTTGATAAGGAGAAATATATTATGTCCAAACACATCGTTGTCATCCCGGGCGACGGCATCGGTACAGAGATCACCGATGCGGCTGTCGAAGTCTTGAAGAAAATCGATGACATTTATAAGATCGGCCTTACCTATGAATGGAAAGATGCAGGCGGCGCAGCCTACGACAAATTCGGCGAACCGCTGCCGCAGGATACCATTGATGCCTGCAAGAAGGCAGACGCCATCCTCTTCGGCGCTGTCGGCGGCGACCAGTGGGATCATTTAGAGCCGTCGCTGCGCCCTGAAAAAGCCATCCTCGGCCTGAGAAAAGCGCTTGGCCTTTATGTAAACCTCCGTCCCGTGAAGATCCAGGACTCCATGATCGAGTATTCTCCGCTGAAACCGGAAATTGCCAAAGGCACTGACATCATGATCGTCCGTGAGCTCGTCGGCGGCATCTACTTCGGCGACCGCTGCGAATCCGAGATCCATAACGGCGCAGAAAGAGCATGGGATCTGGAAAACTACTCCGTGCCGGAAGTCGACCGCATCACCCGCTTCGCCATGGAAGCTGCCCGCAAGCGTCATGGCCACGTGACCAGCGTCGACAAATCCAATGTCCTTGCGACCTCCCGCCTCTGGAGACGCACCGTCATCAAGATCCATGACGAAGACTATCCGGATGTCCAGCTCGACCATATGTATGTCGACAACTGCGCGCAGCAGTTTGCCATCCATCCGTCCTTCTTCGATGTCGTCGTCACAGGAAATCTCTTCGGCGACATCCTCTCTGATGAAGCTGCTGTCCTCTCCGGCTCTATCGGCATGCTCCCCTCTGCCTCTATCGGCAATGAGACCAGCCTCTATGAACCGATCCATGGCTCGGCGCCGGACATCGCAGGCAAAGGCATCGCGAATCCGATCGCGACCATCCTTTCCGCTGCCATGCTCCTCCGCTACTCCTTGGACGAAGACAAAGCCGCTGACGCTATCGAAGCCGCTGTCAATCAGGCCCTCGATGATGGCTACCGCACCGGTGACATCTACAAAGACGGCATGAAGAAAGTCAATGGACGCGGCATGACCGACGCCATCCTCGCACGCATCCAATAAAATATGGCAAAGTAAAAAGGGGCTGTGAAGAAATGAGGATTCATTTCTTCACAGCCCCTTT
>UQQQ01000014.1 GCA_900543165.1 uncultured Dialister sp.
CGAGGAAGTTTGCTTTGCCTTCTTCAGCCAGAACTTTGGTGATAGCAGCGGTCAGGGTCGTTTTACCATGATCGACATGGCCGATGGTGCCAATGTTAACATGCGGTTTCGTTCTTTCGTAATGTGCTTTTGCCATTTCTTTTCTTCTCCTTTTACAAAAAAGAATATGCAAAATATTTTTGCGCTTTATTTATTATACATGCAAAGTCAATGAGATACAAGGAAAATGTAGAACGTTTGACAGAGAGAATCGGGGAAAATGAGGGGGGCAGGGTTAGCCCCGGGGCGTGCCACCCCTTGATTGGGGATGAAAGAGAGGGAGCGGGTTCTATGGGTTCAACGGAGGCGGTGCGGCGCATAAAAGTTTGAAAGCGGGGATGAGGGATGAGTGGCTAGGGATTAGTAGCTAGGGATTAGTAGCGCCGAGTGACTAGTGACTAGTGACTTAAATACCACTTTCGGGCATCGCCCCATATATATTCGCGGCGAAGCCGCCACCTTCATTCCTAATTCCTCATTCCTAATTCCTCATTCAGGCAGAGCTTTCAACCACAATCAAGGGACAGCACGTCCCCAGGGCTAACTATGGAAGCGCCGCGAAGTATGAATACTGGCGATGCCATGAGCTGGCATGCCAGTCACTAGTCACGAGTCACTTGAGACTCCCAATCCCTAGCTACTAGCCACCAGTCACTGATCCCCATCTATGCATGAAAAAAGAGCTCTCTTTCAAGAACTCTTATTTTCGTGGTTTGGTGGCGGCTCAGAGATTTGAACTCCGGACACAGCGGGTATGAACCGCTTGCTCTAGCCAACTGAGCTAAGCCGCCATATGGAGCTGATAACCAGGATTGAACTGGTGACCTTATCCTTACCAAGGATACGCTCTACCGACTGAGCTATATCAGCATATATAACGATATATGGGAAATAATAAGCATGGTTGCGGGGGCAGGACTTGAACCTGCGGCCTTCGGGTTATGAGCCCGACGAGCTACCAACTGCTCCACCCCGCGATAGTGATGGTGGGCGGAATAGGATTCGAACCTATGAAGGCAAAGCCGGCAGATTTACAGTCTGCTCCCTTTAACCACTCGGGAATCCGCCCATATGGAGCTGGCAATAGGACTTGAACCTACGACCTACTGATTACAAATCAGTTGCTCTACCAACTGAGCTACGCCAGCACGTAAGCGACTTGATTATCATATCATCGAATTAGGTTTTTGTCAAGGACTTTTTTCAAACTTTTTTCGAACCTTGCGGCTCGCTTTGAAGTTTCGTAGGAGTGTCCTCATCACGGTTATAGATTATAGCATGGACACTCGCGTCTGTCTAGTGTTTTTTTGAATTTTTTCAAAAAGATTCAGAATGAGCCCTTGAGGCGTGCTGTTCTTTGGATGGCTTGCGAAAGAGGTTCCGTGGGTTCTATAGGTTCAGAAGGTTCAAAGGGGCTGGTGCGGCGCATCAAATGGTGAAGCACCGCAGAGTAGAAATAGGGCGATGCCCGAAAGTGGCATTGAAGTCACCAGTCCCCGGTCACCAGCTCCCGGTTACTCTTCCCCTTCGAACTCCGAGGTGCGAGCAGCCAGCGGGGTATCCTGTGTGATGTCACGGTTCAGGACTTTTTTCGCGCCTTTCAAAAATTTGGGGCGGGGGATCAAAACGATATGCCCGCAGCCGCAGCACTTGATGCGCATGTCGCTGCCCAGCTGCAGGACTTCCCACTCCTGGCTGCCGCAGGGATGTTTCTTTTTCATCTGTACGATGTCGCCGATGCGAAACTGGATGAATTTCATAGTGAATCTCCTTGTCTATGGTTTTTATCTATTATATAAGGAAAGTGAATCGGGTTCAAGGTTCAGGGTTCAGGGTTCAAGAAAATGAGGAATGAAGGTGGCAGCTTCGCCGCAAATATATATGGGGCGATACGAGAAAAACGTTGTCGCACCCCGTTCCGCATTCTGGCTTTCAAACTTCAAGAAAACGTGGAATGATGGTGCATCGCATAAAATATAAATGCGCGGAGGTTTGAAACTAGCGGTTTTCTCGTATCGCAAACCTAATCCCTAGCTACTAGTCACTAGTCACTAGTCACTAGTCATCAGTCACTAATCCTCGGCCACCAGCAGAAAGCGGAGCGGCATGTACGCGGCGCCAGCGGGGATGAAGCGGATGTAGAGATCCTTTCCGGCATGCCATGTGCCCGCCGGAAGGCAACTCTCTGCCTTCCCCAGTGTCCCGTCTGTGCGATAGGTGCGGAGGAGTTTTTTATTCTGCCCGATCTCGAAAGTTCCCATGTAGACGCCGCCCATGGGATTGATATAGAGCTTGTACTTGCCGCTCCCTTTGGTTTTCAAAGTGATATGGTAGCGGATGCCGTAGTCGCCTGTATTCTCGCGGTTGACATCGCTCACTTCGTCCTTTCCCTGCTGAAAGGGGTGGGATTCACCGATGGTGATCTCCGCATTTCCTTTAGAAAAATCCCATGGTTCGCTGGAAAGGTAAATATCCGCGGCGAAAGTGCCGCGCATTTCATGGGAATCGGGGGCAAGCGGCGCGGCGGTATCGAGAGCCTCTTGGAGCGATTTGTCATCATCCATCGGCAAAATGGCGGCTCCGAGCTTCACCGGATTCTTCGTTTTGATCTCTACGATGCCGCTCACGAGGTCTTCTTCGGAAATCCCTTCCGGATCATCTTCAAAGAGGATGGTCCGCTCGCCGGGCGCAAGCTGGAAGGTCTTTTCCTCCTGCTTCGCATCCATGGCTTCTCGGAAAGAGAGGGTGCTGCCTGTCGGGATGTAGCTGCTGGAGGCGTCCCCGCGGATGGCGCGCTTCATCGTGAGAGGCTGTTTCTTATCCGCCTTGGCATAGACGACGAGCCGCGCAGGAGCGCCGGTCTCATTCACATGGTAGTAGTAGAGGCGTCCCTCCCCTTTGGCGACCGTGCCTTCATAGAGGATCCCCGGCGTATCCGCGTACTCGGGGCAGTCGGAAAAAATGAGCGTCCCTTCCTTTTTCGTCAGGGAAAGCGGAAGTTGTGTGTAGTCCTCATACGCCAGCGAATCCGCAAAAGCAGAGGCAGAAACAGAAATGGCCGCTGCCGCGACCATGGTGGATAAGAGTGTTTTGTATATATTCATTATGGCATCTTCTTTGATAAAAAATGGATGGATGGGTTCAGGGGTAGCCCCTGGGGCGGCTTCGTCCACTGATTATGAATGAAAGCTCCGCTCGAATGAGGAATTAGGAATGAAGGTGGCGGCTTCGCCGCGAGTATATATGGGCGATGCCCAAAAGTAGTATGCAAGTCACCAGTCACTAGCTACCAGTCACTTGAGGCTCCTAATCCCTAATCCCTAGCTACTCATCCCTGCTTTCAAACTTTGATTGCGTGCGAAAGAGGTTCAACAGGTTCTATAGGTAGGGCAGGGTCGGTGCCCAAAAGCTTCTTGCAGGGCAGGTTCCCCGTTTCGGATTTCCAAACATCGACCGCCTAGCCGCAGATGACAAAGATTTCTCGGCAACGCTTTCAATGACGATACGGGAGTCTGATGTCTTCTAGTCCTCTAATCTTCTAGTCACCAGTCACTCCCCCCACCATCGCTTCGATCTTTTTGAAGCGATGGGCGAGGCCGGATTTCGTGATGCCGCAGATTTCCGCAAGCTCAGAGAGGCTGGCATTGGGGTGGGCGAGGCGGAGATCGCAGGCTTCGCGGATTTTGGGCGAGAGCGAGTAACGGCTCTCTTTCGCGAGAAGTTTTTGCACGAGGTGTGTCTGACGGACAGCGGCGTCGACAGTTTTCTGGAGATTCGCCGTCTCGCAGTTCACCTGCCGGTTCACGCGGTTTCGCATGTCCTTCACGACGCGGACGCTCTCGAAGTCCATGTAGCTCTGGGCAGCGCCTACGATCTGGAGAAATTCGGAGACTTCATCTCCGTCTTTGATATAGACGATGTAGTCATTCTTGCGGTCAGTCAGTCGAGCATTCAGTTTGAAGCTCTTCATGGCTTTCACGATTTCTTCGGCGAAGCGGGCGGACTGCGTCACCATCTCGAGGTGGTAGTCGCTCTGGGGACGGCTGACGGAGCCGCCGCCTAAGAAGGCGCCGGCCAGATAGGCGCGCCGCTCTTCGGCGGTCGCGAGCTTCTCCATATCCTCTGCGCCGGAGAGCGGGGAGAGGCCCATGGTATCTAAGAAATGGAGGCCTTCTTTCGACGGCTGTACGAGGAGGGTGTAGACATTCTTTTTCCTGAGACGGCGTCCCTGCCGTACCATGGTGGAGGGCATGAAGCCGAAGTCTTTCTTGAGATACACAAGGACGCGGCGGGCAACGGCGCTGTTGCCGGTGGAGAATTCCAGTCCCCAGCTGGCATGCGCGCCCGTGATGAAGGATCCGCTCATGCGGAGCAGTGCAAGAAGCTCCGCTGCACGGCTTCCCGCATCTTCTCTGGGAAGCCGTGCCAGTTCATTTTTTACCTGTTCTGTGAAGGACATCAGTGGCTCCTTTTCAAGTATTCTTCCAGCGCTTCAGGCGGGATATTCACCTTCAGCAGGCTGTGGATCTGTGCAAGCTCCTCTGTCAGGACTTTCGTATCCTGCGTCGCGCCGCGAAGAGGCCCGAGAAGGTCTGCCTCGATGAGCTGCACGCCCATCTTCTTGACCTTTTCCCGATCGATCTTGACGGGCGCGGCATGGACTTTTTCATATTTCTTCAGCACGTCGTCTTTCGGGACGGCATTGTTGGCGAGGACGAAATCAATGAAGCCGACGCCCACATGGTCGATCAGGGCTTTCAGGTGGTCGCTCACGGTATACCCGCTTGTCTCCCCCGGCTGGGTCATGACGTTACATATATAGAGTACGGGCGCACTGCTTTGCCGGATGGCCTGCAGGATCTCCGGGACGAGAAGGTTCGGCAGGACGCTCGTATAAAGGCTGCCAGGCCCTAAGGTAATGAGGTCTGCCTGTTTGATGGCTTCGAGCGCATCACCGACGGCGATCGGTGCCTTCGGAATGGTCGACATATGGAGGATGCGCACCTCCTTGCCGGATTTCTCGGGATAGGCAGAAATCTCAGACTCGCCCTCCACGATTTCTCCATCGGACATTTTCGCTTTGAGGCGCACCTTTTCCGAGGTAGCCGGTACGACCTTGCCGCGGATATTGAGGACTTTGCTTGCTGCCTCGAGCGCATTCTGCGGATTGCCGAATTCCTTGATGAGCGCCGCAAGGAAGAGATTCCCGAGGCTGTGCCCTGATAGCTCTCCATCGCCTGCGAAACGATACTGGAAGAGCTGCTCCAGCACGGTTTCTTTATCTGCCAGCGCGACGAGGCAGTTTCGAAGGTCACCCGGTGCGATGATCCCCATCTCCTCCCGGAGACGTCCCGAGGAGCCGCCGTCATCGGCCACCGTCACGATGGCCGTGATATTCGACGTCTTCGTCTTGAGACCGCGAAGGAGCATGGAGAGCCCATGGCCGCCGCCGATGGAAACGATTTTCATCCCGCGGGAAAGCTCCATGCGGGACAGGATTCTCTTCGACACCTCGGTCTGCCCCGGTGCCATGAGTTCGAAGAAACGTTTCACGAGCCGCCGGACCGCATGCATCATGATCCACAGGGCCAGGATGATCATGAGCGTACCGCAGACCGCGAGGAAGGTATAGCTGTAGCTGCCTGTCATCTGAAAGGCGAAGCGCAGCATTTCCTCTTCCAGAATACCGAAGATCTGGTAATTCAGAATGAGTGTCGCACCGAAAACGAGAAGCAGGATGCCCAGAGAGAAAAGCAGCATCCACCGCTTCACCGCCAGCCCCGGATAGAGCCATTGGAGAAGATGTCTCATACCTTGCCCTCCATGATATCATTCGCATCGTGCTCGACCGGATTTCTATGGAGATCCCGATGCTCTATGCTGACGCGCGCATGCTTCCTTTTCAGGTACTGCCCCAGCTTCTCCGTCACGAAGACCGAGCGATGCATGCCGCCCGTGCAGCCGATGGCGATGGTGAACTGCGTCTTGCCCGCTGCCTCGAACTGATGCGCGAGAAAGTCCATGAAGTCATACAGCTTTGTCAGGAAATCCTGCGTCACCGGAGCCGATGCGATGTACTGCGCGACTTCCTTCACGCGCCCGCTCGAATGCTTGTATTTCGCGATGTAAAAAGGATTCGGCAGGAAACGGACATCGATCACCATGTCGGCATCGATGGGGATACCGTACTTGAAGCCGAAAGAAAAGACCGTGATCTGCATCTCCTGATCCGTGCTGTCCGCGCTGAACCGGCTCTGCATGTACTCTTTGAGGTCGGAGGCCTGCATCGATGTCGTATCAATGATCATATCCGCCTGTGCGCGCACGCCGGCCAGGATCTTTCTCTCCTGCTCGATGCCTTCCTGGATACGCATATTCTTCGCGAGCGGATGCTGGCGGCGCGTCTCCATGTAGCGTCGCACCAGCGCCTCATCGGAGGCCTCCAGAAAGACCACCTCATGCGGAATGCCGCGCTTTTCCAGCTCATCTAAGGCCTGCGGCAGGGCATCAAAGAAAGAGCCCCCGCGGATATCCGTCACGACCGCCACATGCCGCGTAGAAGATGTGCTCTTCCAGCAGAGATGCGCGAAACGGACAATCAGGACGGGCGGCAGATTGTCCACACAGTAGTAGCCCATATCTCCAAGCTTCTGCATGAAATTGGTCTTCCCGGCACCGCTCATGCCGGTGATGATGACGAAGCGAAATGTATCTTTGTCCATGGAATGCTCCTTTGGTAAATAGGGATTCAGGGTGAGCCCCGTGGGCGGGGCGACCTTTGATTCCGTTTGAAAGCTTCGCTTGAATGAGAAATTAGAAATGAGAAATGGTGGTGCGGCGCATAAACATATAGAAGCGCCGCAGAGGTTTGAAAATAGCGGTTTTCTCGTATCGCAAACCTAATCCCTAGCCACTAATCCCTAGCTACCAGTCACAAGTCACCAGTCACTAGCCACTCATACCTGCTTTCAAACTTCAGGGTTAGCCACGGGGCGGAGCGCCCCTTGATTGTAGATGAAAGCTCTGCTCAAATGAGGAATGAGGAATGAGGGTGGCGGCTTCGCCGCGAATATGTATGGGGCGATACCGCCACCTTCATTTCTGATTTCTAATTTCTATTTCTCACCCAATACATACTTTTCCACTGCTTTCGCGACGCCATCTTCATTATTGGAAAGCGTCTCGTAGGTAGCGGCTTCTTTCGCGCTCTTCGACGCATTCGCCACCGCAAAGCCCCAAGGCGTCATGGACAGCATCGACACGTCATTGTTGCTGTTGCCGAAGGTCATGATCTCCTCCATCGCGATCCCCCACTCTTTCGCTAGGGACGCGACGGCCTTCCCCTTCGAGCACTCTTTATTGTTCATTTCAAAGAAATACGGCTTCGACTTCACCTGACCGACCACGCCGCTGTACAGACCGCGGAGCGTAGTCTCGATATCTTTCATCTTCTCTTCGTCGTGCTCACAGAGGAGAATCTTCGTCGGTGCTTTCTTCGGATGGTAGAAATCATCCCCGATCTCATGCGCCTTCACACCGCACTGGCGCTCGTACTCGTCCGTCCGCTCATCGCGGCGCGCCACATAGATCTCATCATCGATATACGTCTGCACGTACCAGCCATGCTCCCGGATAGTCTGCAAAATTTCAAGCGCCACAGGGAGCTCGATGCGCACATCACGGATGAGCCGCCCGCTCTCACAGAGGCCCGTCAGCGAACCCGTGTAGCAGATCATCGGCACATCGCCGAGGCCGATCGCCTGCCCCCACGGCCGCGCCGCCTGAAACATGCGTCCCGTCGCGATGACGATGCGGACGCCTTGCCGCATCGCTTTTCGCAGGGTGTCCTTGGTATATGCAGAAAGGGAAATGTCATCGTGCAAGAGCGTATCATCAAGGTCGATGGCAATGAGTTTGATAAGATTCATAGGAAGTACTCCTTTATATAATTTAAGGGCTCAGGTTGGCGGGTTCAGGGTTGTGGTGCGGCGCATAAAAATATAGAAGCGCCGCGGAGTATAGATAGTGGCGATGCCAGAAGGTGGCATTTAAGTCACTAGTCACCAGTCACTAGCCGCTACATACCCTCATTATATCACAACCCTGAAACGCCCGAGGACGTGGACACGAAAAAACTCCCGCCAATGCGAGAGCTTTTCATACTGCGAAACAGGAAGTTTGAAAGCAGGAATAAATGGCTAGGGATTAGGGATTGGGGATTAGGAGTGACTGGTGACTAGTGACTGGTGACTAAATACAACATTCGGGTATCATCATGATTTCCGCGGCGCTTCTATATTATTATGCGCCGCACAACCATTTCGCATTTCTAATTTCTAATTTCTCATTCAAACGAGGCTTTCAAACGTAATCAAAGGGCGGCACGTCCCACGGGCCAACCCTAGTCACTAGTTCCTAGTCACCAGCACTATTTCGTTTCCACTTCCGTGAACTGTCCATTCTCTACCTTGAGCAGGACAAGGTCAACCACCGGGTCGCGCTTCGCATCGAAGGTGAGATCGCCGCAGACGCCGTGGAAATCTTTGATTTCCGCCATCGCATCACGGATCTTCTTATGGTCGGTCACAGTGCCAGCCTTCTTCATCGCTTCGACCGCGATGTAGACACCATCATAGGCACCCGCGGAGAACTGATCCGGCGCGTGGCCGTACTTCTTTGTGAAATTTTCTACGAAAGTTTTGGTGCGTTCATTATTTTTATTCGCCGACCACATAGCGGATGCATATACATTGTCCGCCGCAGCCCCGGCCTGCTCCATGAGGCGCGGAGACACGAAACCATTATCCCCGAGGACAGGCTGATCCATGCCCATTTCCCTCATCTTGCGAAGGATGAGCGCCCCTTCCTGATAGTAGCCTGCGATGATGACGCAGTCCGGCTTCAGGTCATGGATCTTGGTGACCTGTGCCGCGAAGTCATGGTCGCCGTCTGCGAAAGTCTCCGTCGCGAGGATGTCTACGCCCTCTTCCTTCAGCGTGCGCTCGAAAACTTTGTAGGCAGAGACCTGATGCTCATTGTTATTCGAATACAGGATGACGCAGTTCTGATAGCCGAGGAGCTTGTGCGTCTTCTTCACCGTCTGCGGAATGTTCGCCGATTCCGGACTGGCATTTCTGAAAATGTAGTCCCCGATATCCGTGATCCCTTCGGCAGTGACCGCCGTCCCTAAGGTCGGCATCTTTGCTTTCTGCAGGATCGGGCCGGCTGATTTCATTTCCCCCGAAAGCGTCGGCCCGATGACGATGGCCGATTTGCTGTTGATGAGCTTCTGCGCCGCACTGATGGCCTGCTGGGTCGACCCCTTCGTATCCATCGTCTCAAGGTCTATTTTGAAATCGCTCTTGGCATTGATTTCCTCGACAGCAAGCAGCGTCCCCTCCTGCTGCCCGAGGCCATACGCCGCTGCACCGCCCGAGAGCGCTACGATGAAGCCGATCTTCGCCGCCCCCGGCGCGCCGGAAGAAACGGAGGACTGAGACGACTTGCCGCAGCCGGCCATGCCGATCGCGATCGTTCCGATGAGTGCTGCCATGCCGATGGTTTTGATGAGTTTTCTGCTATTCATAATGAGTGTCTCCCTGCAAGGGTTCGTCCCGCAGGGCATCTGCCCCGCGGACCAAGGCGAAAGAAATTCAGCTCCCTATCCGCCGGATATGTTGTCTGTCTTGTACCACGGAAATCAGAATATGCCGCCCCGCGCAGGGGACTCGATCGTCTTTCGTAAGGGTGAATGCGTATGTCAACATAGGTATATTTCTCCTTTTCAGAGTAATGATTCAGGGTTAGCCCGCAAGGCGTGCTGTCCCTTGATTGCGTGCGAAAGAGGTTCGGCAAGTTCTATAGGCTCTATAGGGTTGGTGCGGTGCATAAAATTGGAGGCGCCGCGGAGTTTTGATAGCGCTTCGCGCGCATCGTCATTTCGAGCGTAGCCCTCGATCTCTATTGCAGAACGCTCATCGTAGCATGTGAGACAGCACCAATACATCGTTTTATCTCGGCGCATACACGCTGATTCCCGCAGTGCAGTAAAGATCCCTCGGCTACGCTCGGGATGACGATGCCAGAGAATCCCAGTCACCAGTCACTAGTCGCTAGTCACCTCTAAGCCTGACGATTTTTCACGAAATGAACATATCTTGTTCCTTCAATAAAAAAAGCCCCCGCACCGATTTCTCGGTGCAGAGGCGCGTCGCGCGGTACCACTCTGGTTTATCGCTTGCACAAAAGAATACCTGCACGGTGAGCAGACAGGCGCCGGAGAGAAGTCCTCTCTTTTCCAATAAAAAAAACCTTGCCGAACGATTCGGACAAGGGCGCCTAAGCGCTGTACCACCCTGCATTTGTAACTTTAGTGATTCTTCTCTCTAACGGTGAGCTCCGCCCGGCCTACTTGATTCAGCCCGGTGCTGTCAGGTGACATATCCCATCCGCCGTGCCGGCTTTCACCCTGCGCCGGCTCTCTGCGACTTCGGTCTGAGACTTATTCCTGAGTCATTGCATGTTTTGAAGTTGAAAAGATTGTAACGGATAAGACCGCCTGCCGTCAAGGACTTTTGTCATGCTTGCGTTTTCTGTATAAGGACAGCGGTCTGCGTTTCACTGGGTGCATGGAAGATCACAGGAGCCTGTGAGCGGGCACATAAAAAGATCCGTGAGCGCTTTCGCACTCACGGATCTTATCCTAAGCCATCAATTCTTCTTGCCCGGATACTGGGAGAGACCCTTTCCAAGGAGCTCGATGGCTCTCTTGAGGTCACTGCAGTTCAGGACATAGGCGAGGCGGGCTTCATCGATGCCCTTGCCTTCGGTCGCATAGAAACCATTGCCTGGAGCGATCATGACAGTTTCCCCATTGTCAGAGAAATCCTTCAGCATCCAGATGGCAAATTTCTCCGCATCATCGACCGGGAGCTTCACCATGACATAGAAAGCGCCCTTCGGATCAGAGGAAATGACGCCCGGAATGGCTGCCAGACCGGCAGCGATGGTATCACGGCGTTTCTTATACTCTTCATTGACCGCTTCGAGGTAAGACTTCGGCGTATCATAGAGAGCAGCTGCGCCGATCTGCTCCACCTCCGGCACACAGAGACGAGCCTGGCAGAACTTATTGATCTGGCTGGTGAATTCTTCATTCTTGGAAATCAGGCAGCCGATACGCGCCCCGCAGGCGCTGTAACGCTTCGATACAGAGTCGATGATGATGACATTGTCAGCGAGGTCTTCGTAGGTGCCAAAGCTGGTGTACGCACCGTCATAGACGAATTCGCGATAGACTTCATCCGCAATGAGAGCGAGGCCGTGTTTCTTCACGATGCCTGCCACCATATCCATTTCCTCTTTCGTGTAGACGACACCGGTCGGGTTGCCCGGATTCGTCAGAAGGATGGCGCGGGTTTTTGCAGATACATACTGCTCGACAGTCGCTGCATCCGGCAGGCGATAACCATTTTCCGCATGGGTCGGTACCGCTTTCACATGTGCGCCGGAAATCTTCGCGAAGGAATTGTAGTTCGCATAGAACGGTTCAAAGACCAGGATCTCATCCCCCGGATCGCAGAGAGCGAGAGCCGCAAGCTCTAAGGCTTCACTGCCGCCATTGGTGATGTAGATGTTCTTCGCTTCGTAGTGCATGCCCCATTCTTCATAGTACGCCTGCACCTTGGCGATCAGCTTCGGATCCCCCTGCGAAGGACCATACGCGACGACTTTTTTGTCAAAGCCGCGGATGGCGTCCATAAACTGCGCCGGCGTCTCGATATCAGGCTGCCCAATATTCAGATGATAGACTTTCTTCCCCGCCTTCTCTGCTTCGAGAGCGTAGGGTCCCAATCTGCGGATCGGGGATGTGGTCAAACTTAATGCGCGCTGAGAAATTTTCATACTGGCACCTTCCTTTGGCATTCTGTAGGGAAGCACTGATTCTCCGAGTAATCAGTTTTCCATAATTTCATGCATGATAGCATAAAATCATTATATACCTTTTTCATGCATGCGTCATTAGGTAATTGTAACGAAGCAGAGTGAGCCAAAGACAACCGGCCGTCATCATCCCCAAGAGCCGTGCGAAGCGGAATGGCTATGCCGTATTTCTCATGATGCGGAAATGGTTCTCTTGTACAAAAATGCAAAGTAAAAGAGCCCGCCTTCTTCGACGAGCTCTCACTTTGTGGCGGAGAGAGGGGGATTCGAACCCCCGTGACGGTATTCGCCGTCAACATGATTTCCAATCATGCACCTTCAACCGCTCGGACACCTCTCCACGTTTGTTCCCTGACCTATCGGCCAGCGCCTTATTGATTTGTATCAGTGGTTGACTGACTTATGTAGTATACCAATCGAAGGCGTATCTGTCAAGCATTTTTTGAAAACTTTTTGCGAAACATTTTGGTAACAGATTCCGAAGATTCAAAGGGAGCAAGGAGGGAAGCGCGGCGCATAAAAAATAGAAGCGCCGCGTATCTTGAATCAGGGTAAGCACGTATCGCAATCTGAAACCTCTTGCGGCAAATCCCCCCAGAAACCGGCAAAATCTGGGAACACTGATTTTAACATGTATTCCCCCCTAATCCCTAGCCACCAGCTACCAGCCACGCATCAATGCGCAAACTTCTCGAAAATCGCCCGGATTTCTTCCCGATCCTTGGTCACGCCGAGCGCGATGGCAAGAAGCAGGCGCGCTTTCCATGCGGAAAGACGGCCGCCCAGGATGAGGCCGCTCTTTTTCATGGAGAGGGCGCTGCCGTCATAGCTGTATTCCTCCATGACGCTACCCGAGGGGACGCGGGTCGTCAGCACCATCGGAAGGCCGGCTTCGCCGAGCTTCATCATTTCTTCTTTGCACTTCGGCGGGACATTCCCGCAGCCGAGAGCATCGACGATCAGGCCATCCAGCTGCGCCTCACCGGCCGCGCGGATGATGCTGCCTTCCATGCCGGACCAGCAGGTCACCATCCAGACTTTGGCTGCCATGGAGACCGGATGAAGGCGGGCGTGTCCGATCGGACGGCGGCCATAGATGATCTCATGACTGTAGACCGTGCCAAGAGGCCCGTAGTGGAGATCGCGGAAGGTGTCGGGGTTCGTCGTGTGGAATTTCGTCACGTCGAAGGCCGCATAGATGCGGTCCTGCAGGCAGACGAGGACGCCCATGCCGCGAGAACTGTCACTTGCCGCGACGCGAACCGCGGAGAGAATATTCTCGGGGCCGTCCGCAGAGAGCTCGGAGGCACCGCGCATCGCTCCTGTCACGCAGACCGGCTTCTCGGTATGAAGCGTCATGTCGAGGAAGAAGGCTGTCTCTTCCAGGCTGTCCGTGCCGTGCGTCACGACGAAGACGTCGGCTTTGTCCGCGAGTGCGTCGATGGTATGCGACAGCGCAAGCATTTTCTCTGTATCCATCCATCCGCTCGGAACATTGGAAAATTCGACGACGTCTACGTCCGCCCATGAGGAGAGCCCCGGCACGGCGGCGGCGAGGTCTTCCCCGGAGATAGCAGGTACGAGCCCGCCGGTCACGGGATCCATTTTCATGGCAATGGTGCCGCCGGTGGTGATGACGATGACATGTTTTTTCATAGGGAATCCTTCTTTCTGTGAGATAGTTCTTGTAATAGTTCTATTGTAGCATAGAGAGGGAAGATGGAGTGTCGGGTGCAGGGTTCGGGGTTCAGGGTTCAGGGTTCAGGGTTCAAGGTTGTTGTGGCGGCTTCGCCGCAAGTATATATGAGGCGATGCCCGTTTGAGACTTAGAGACTTTAGACTTGAAGACATTAGACTTTAGACGTCTGAGGTCTCCCATTCATTTTCATACCGCCTTGGGGGAATCCATCCTGCGCCTTTGGCGCGGCCCTTCTCCAAGGGCCTACTCATGGAGCAGAGTCACTCTCTTTCCCTTTCATTCCGCCTCGAGGATCCATCCTGCGCCTTTGGCGCGCCTCTTCTTCAAGGTGGCTACTCAATTAGCAAAACTCCTTTCTTTCACCTGACCCCAGTCACCAGTCACTAGTCACAAAAAAAGGAAAAGAGCCAGCTTGCGCTGACTCTTTTCCGAGATCGTGTTTCCAGCCGTAAGGCTGATATTGGTCACTGTTTCTTCTTACCGCCCAGATAGGCCGCCATGACATCCGGGTTTGCAGCCACTTCCTGCGCGGGGCCTTCCATGACGATCTTGCCGGTTTCCATGACATAGGCATAGTCGGCGATCTGGAGAGCTTTGCGCGCATTCTGTTCTACCAGAAGAACAGTAGTCCCCATTTTGTTGATATCCTTGACAACGTCAAAGATCTGCTGTACCACGAGCGGGGCAAGGCCCATGGATGGTTCGTCGAGCAGCATGACCTGCGGGCGTGCCATCATGGCGCGGCCGATCGCGAGCATCTGCTGTTCGCCGCCGGAAAGGGTGCCGGCGAACTGGGTCTGTCTTTCAAAGAGGCGCGGGAAACGCTCGAAGACCTTGGCCATGTCTTCTGCGATTTCCGCCTTATCATTTCTGTGATAAGCACCGAGCTCGATATTTTCGCGGACGGTCATGCCCTGAAGGATTTGACGGCCTTCCGGGACGAGGACGACACCGCTGTTGACGATATCATAGGTTTTCTTCCCTGCGATGGATTCGCCTTTGAAGAGGACATCGCCGGCGATCGGCTTCATGACGCCCATGATAGTCTTCATGGTGGTGGACTTGCCGGCACCGTTTGCGCCGATCAGGGTGACGATCTTGCCTTCCGGGACAGCGAGGTTGATGCCCTTTAAGGCTTTGATATTGCCATACGCAGCTTCGATATTTTTAAGTTCAAGCAGCATCAGTCTTCCTCCTTACCCAGGTATGCTTCGATGACCTGCGGATTGTTCTGTACTTCTTCCGGCACGCCTTCTGCGAGTTTTTTACCGAAATTGACAACCATGACACGGTCGCAAAGGCTCATGACGAGCTGCATGTCGTGCTCGATGAGGACGATGGTGATGCCGTACTTTTCACGGATGCCTCGGATGAGCTCTGTGAGCGCAGCGGTTTCCGAGTCGTTCATGCCGGCGGCCGGTTCATCGAGGAGGATGAGCTGTGGCTTCGTCGCCATCGCACGGGCGATTTCCAGCTTTCTCTGCTTGCCGTAAGGGAGCTCGGTCGCAAGGCGGTCTGCATCTTCCTCAAGACCGACGAATTTCAGAAGCTCCATCGCATCCTCTCTGGCTTCTGCTTCTTCCTTTTTCTGGGAAGCGGTGTGGAGGATGCTCGCGAGGAAGCTGGATTTCAGGCGGTCATGATGACCGACGAGAATGTTTTCCAGAACGGTCATTCCCGTGAAGAGGCGAATATTCTGGAAGGTACGTGCGACGCCGAGATTGATGATCTCATACGGCTTCTTGCCTTCGATGGAGGTGCCGTTCAGGACGACATCCCCTTCGGTCACCTGATACACGCCGGTGATCAGGTTGAAAATGGTGGTCTTGCCGGCGCCGTTCGGTCCGATGACACCGAAGATTTCCCCTTTGTCTACGTGGAAGGACATATTGGAAACAGCGGTGAGGCCGCCGAACTGTTTCACTACATTTCTCATTTCGAGCAGCATCAGTTTTTCCCTCCTTCTACGGCTTTTTTACCGAATTTCTTGGAGATCCATTTCACCGCATCATAGGAGAGGATACCGTCCGGACGGAAGGCCATGAGTGCGACCAGCATGACGCCATAGATGATGTCACGGTATTCCGCCATGGAACGGAGCGACTCCGGTACGATGGTCAGGATGGAAGCGCCGAGGACAGAGCCCCACATGACATTGCTGCCGCCGAAGACGGTGTAGAGCAGGATGTCTACGACCTTGTGCCAGGAGAAATCGGTCGGGCTGATGAAGAATGTCGCATGGGCATAGAGCGCGCCAGCGACGCCTGCGAAGAACGCAGAGAAGAGGAAGGTCATCATTTTGTAGTGGACGACATTGATGCCGGTCAGGGATGCTGCATATTCGTCCGCTTTGACCGCTGCCATGGCGCGGCCATAGCGGGAATGTTCGAGGCGGTACCAGAAGGTGACAATGAGTGCAACGAGGATCAGAAGGACGATGCACATGAGAAGCTGTCCTGCTGTCTGAGAGTCGATTTCCAGCGCATCGATAAGGCCGATGTCACTCGCATAGTCGGCAAGGACACTTGCCATGGACGGGATACCGGAGTAGCCAAGCGCGCCGTGAGTGATGTCCAGATTCAGCGCGATGACGCGGACGACTTCGCCGAAGCCCAGCGTCGCGATAGCAAGGTAGAGCCCGCGCAGACGTATAGTCGGCAGACCGATGATGAGTGCGACGATCGTCGCGGTGCAGCCGCCCAAAAGGATGCCGATCGGCATCGGGAAATTATATTCTGCGGTCAGGATCGCAGAGGTGTAAGCGCCGAAGCTCATGAGCCCTGCATTGCCCAGCGACAGGATGCCGGTGCAAAGCGTCATGTAAATGGTCATGGCCAGAATGATATTGATGCATACAAAGGTCAGGACCTGCAGGAAATAACCGTTCAGTAATTCTTCCATTACGGTCTGCCTCCTTTCCCGGCCTTGGAGAATAAGCCTTCCGGACGAATGAAGAGAATCAGGATGATGATGCCGAATGCGACAGCGTCACGATACGAAGAGCTGCCGTAAGCGACAGAGAATACTTCCGCGATGCCGAGGATGAAACCGCCGGCCATAGCGCCTTCGACATTGCCAAGGCCGCCCATGATAAGGACCGCAAGCCCTTTGAGGCCCATCGCGGTACCCATGGTCGGTTCGATCGCATTGAAGGAGAGACCGATGAGGACACCGGCTGCCGCGCCCAGTGCGGACGCCAGCATGACAGTGAATGTGATGATGCGTCCGGTATTGATGCCGAGCAGGCTCGCCGTTTCCGCGCTTTCCGAAGTCGCACGGACAGCCTTGCCGATCTTCGTCTTATTGAGGAGGATGGTGAGAAGCACCATCAGTACGACAGCGGTACCCAGAGAAATGATCTGGATCCCGGAAATCTTGAAAGCACCGAAGTCCATCAGTTCATTCCCGAAGGATGTCGGGAATGAACGGGTCTGCGGCCCCCATACCATCAGCGCGACACTTTCAAGGAAGGTCGAGACGCCGATGGTGGAAATCAGCGGAGCGAGGTGGGTCACCTTGCGGCGGCGCAGCGGGCGCAATGCGAAGATTTCCAACGCATAGCCCAGGACGGCACCGCCGACCATAGCTCCAATCAAAGCCGGGAAAATCCCGAAGCCTGCCTCTGTGACGAGGAGCAGCCCGATGTAAGCGCCGACCATGAAGATCCCGCCATGCGCCATGTTGACGATGTTCAATACACCGAAAACCAGCGTGTACCCGATGGCGATGACCGCATAGGCGCTTCCCAGCGTTAAACCGTTGACAAGCTGTTGTAAAAACACGATCTTTTCTCCTTTCAAAATACGAGGGCAAGCCCTCAAAGTGGGGGATGGGGTGTAAGGTGCAGGGTTAGCCCCTTGATTGTGGATGAAAGCTTTGCTCTCTAGTGAGGAGTTAGGAGTGAGGAGTGGTGATGCCTGAAAGTGGTATTCAAGTCACCAGTCACTCAAGGATCCTAATCCCTAAGCTACTAATTCCTAATCCCCAGTCACTAGCCACTAGTCACTTAACCCCCCATCCCAGAACGAATAGCAATAAAAACGTCCCTGCTGCAATCTGGCGTCATTGCAGCAGGGGCGAAAAATTTCCGCGGTACCACCCTGGTTTTATCACTCAAAAGAGCACTTTCTAATGAGATGTCACCATATAAAAACGCCCCTATTTCCGTTCTGGAAATAGGGGCGACATGCGCGGTACCACCCTACATTATACTCAAGCTCACATCCGTAACGTGGATAGACGCCTTCATTTACTACGTTCGAAGAAGGAGCTCACAGGTGATATCAATCAGTGGAATGTTCCGGCTTGCACCATACGCCGGCTCTCTATGCCATGGACCACGGAATGCTTTGTCCCGATCATCGCTTTTCAGGTGCCTGTAACGCAGGCGGCGTCAGAAACTACTTTTTTCATCTCTGAAACTCCCGGGTGAGCGTGCATCCCTTCCCTGCCGGCTCGCACCGATCGCCGGCTCTCTGAAAGTTCTATGGAATGCTTTTCCCGTTCCTAGCTATTCGTTCTTTCATTGTGAAACTTATTATACTATGTTATGGATGAATGTCAATAGTTTTTTGTGATTAGTAATTAGGGATTAGGGATTAGGAGTGACTAGTGACTAGTGACTGGTGACTGGTGACTGGTGACTGGTGACTGGTGACTGGTGACTGGTGACTAAATACCGCCTTCGGGCATCGCCACTATTTATGCTTCGCGGCGCATTTCGTCATCCTGAGCGGAGTGAAATGTCGGATGTTCGATCATGTAAAGGCGGAACAGTGAGAACTGAGTCGAAGGATCTGGCGCCGCACCACCATTTCGCATTTCTCATTTCTAATTTCTCATTCAAGCAGAGTTTCCATCCGCAATCAAAGTGCGACGCCCCACGGGCTCCCCCCCTAAACAAAAAAAGCAGCAGACCTTCGTCTGCCGCTTCCCTAAGACTATTTCACGATGCGAATCGAGAAATAATTCTTCTTTCCTTTTTTGATGATGATGAACTGGCCATTCGTATTCGGATGCGCGGAGATCTCTGCTTCCGTATCCTTCACCTGGATGCCATTCACGCGGATCGCGCCATTCTTCACATCTTCTCTGGCCTGCCGCTTGGACTTCTCTACGCCGCCTTCGACGAGCGCTTCGACGATATTGATCTTCTCCTCACGCACTTCGCCGCCCTTGGTATTGCGGAAAGCACCTTCGATCTCCTCGCCGGAGAGCTCTTCGATATGGCCGGAGAAGAGCGCCTGCGTGACCTTCTCCGCCTGCGAAAGGCCCGCCTCGCCGTGAACGAAGCGCGTGACTTCTTCCGCGAGCTTTCTCTGCGCTCTTCTATGCTCCGGATGCTCTGCGACTTCGATTTGCAGCGCATCGATCTCCTCCTTCGAGAGGAAGGTGAAATACTTCAGGTACTTCACGACGTCGCGGTCATCCTGATTGAACCAGAACTGGTAGAATTCATACGGAGATGTCTTCTTCGGATCCAGCCATACCGCGCCGCCCGCCGTCTTGCCGAATTTCGTGCCGTCCGCCTTCAGCATCAGCGGGATGGTGAGGCCGTAGGCATCGTGCTTGTCTTCCATCTTGCGGATGAGGTCGACGCCATTCGTGATATTGCCCCACTGGTCCGAACCGCCGATCTGCAGCTGCACATCGTATTTGTCATAGAGCATCTTGAAATCGATGGACTGCAGGATCTGGTAAGAAAATTCCGTGAAGGAAATCCCCGTATCGAGACGCGATGCCACGACATCCTTAGCGAGCATCGTATTGATGTTGAAAAGCTTGCCATAGTCGCGAAGGAAGTCCAGCAGGGAAATCTGCGACAGCCAGTCATAGTTATTCACCATCGTGAAACCGTCATCCCCGAAGAGCCGCTTCATCTGGTTCGTCAGACATTCCGCATTGTGCTTGACCTGCTCTGCCGACTGGAGCACACGCTCCGTCTTGCGGCCGGACGGATCGCCGATGGAGCCCGTGCCGCCGCCGATGACGATGACCGGATGATGCCCCGCCAGCTGGAAACGCTTCAGGATCATGAACGGGATCAGATGCCCGATGTGCATGCTGTCCCCCGTCGGATCGATCCCGCAGTAGAGGGAAATCGATTTCTCTCCCACCAGCTTGTATAACCCCTCTTCGTCGGTCTGCTGATTCACAGCCCCGCGCCATTTCAGTTCGTCGATGATATTCATTCCTGCACCTCGTTATAAATATAGTCTATGGCTACCATATTACCATAAATGAGGGGAAAAGGGAATGGAAAGAGGGAGCGGGTTCAGGGTTCGGGGTTAGCCCTTGGGGCGTTCTGTCCCTTGATTCCGATTGAAAGCCTCGATTGAATGAGAAATTAGAAATGAGAAATGCGAAATGCGAAATGGTGGTGCGGCGCCAGATCCTTCGACTCAGTTCTCACTGTTCCGCCTTTACATGATCGAACATCCGACATTTCACTCCGCTCAGGATGACGAAATGCGCCGCGAAGCATAAATAATGGCGATGCCATGAGCTGGCATGCCAGTCACTAGTCACTTGCGACACCTCATCCCTAGCTACTCATCCCTGCTTTCAAACTTCGGGGTTCGGGATTATGGTAGCGGCTTCGCCGCATTATATATGTGTGACGAAGCCGCCACCACAACCTTGAACCTTGAACCTTGAACCCTGAACCTTGAACCCGAATCCCATTCCTAATTCCCCACTCCTATGCTACAATATAAAAATACATTCACCCATCCAAGGAGGTCCATCATGTTACAGCAGGTATCCATTTTCACGGCGAACCGTCAGGGAGCGCTCTCCCGCATGACATCCATTCTCGCGAAAGAGAACATCAATATTTACACCATGCTCGCCAACGACAGCGCAGAATTCGGCATCGTCCGCCTTATCGTAGACAAGCCGGAAGAAGCCGTCTTGATCCTTGAAAAGGAAGGCTACCAGTGCCGCGTCGACCTCGTCATCGCCGTCGATATGGGCTCGGACAAGCCGGGCGCCCTCGACCGCATCCTTGGCGACCTTCAGGCGGCCAATGTCATGATCCGCTACCTCTACATTTCCTTCGACCGTGAGACCAGCTCCCCGATCGCCGTCTTCAGCACCACCGAGTCCGAGACCGAAGCCTTCCTCAAAGGCAAAGGCTACAAGCTGGTGGAAAAATTCTGATTTACTGGGGATAAGACGTCAGACATTAGATGTCAGACTTTAGACTTTAGACTTCAAGCACAAAAAGACCCGTGATTCTCTCATTTGAGAATCGCGGGTCTTTTTATGCTCTTTGTCTGATATCTGACGACCAGTCACCAGTCACCAGTCACCAGTTACCAGTCACTAGTCACCAGTCACTAGTCACTAACCACCAGTCCCTACTTCCCCAGCACACTCTCGACGGCCTCTTTGCAGAGCGCGACGCCCTTATCCAGATCTTCTCTTGTGATATTGAGCGGCGGATTGAAATAAATGATATCCCCCATCGGGCGAAGCACAAGCCCCAGATCCATGGCCTTTCTGAAAATATGCCAGCCGATGCGGCGCGAAGGATCAAAAGCCTTCTTCGTCTTCGGATCCTCGACCAGCTCAATCGCATGGATGAGCCCGATATGGCGGATCTCTCCGACATTCTTGTGACTACCGAGAGCCTGCATCAGCTGCTCATGCAGGTACTTCCCATTCTCATTCACCTTCGTAAGGATATGGTCACGCTTCATGATCTTAAGGACTGTGAGCGCGATGGCGCAGCCCATCGGATTTCCTGCATAGGTATGGCTGTGGACAAAAGCCTTGTGCGTGCCGAAATCATCATAGAACGCATCGTACACCTCATCTGTCGTGATGGTAAGAGACATCGGCATATAGCCTGCCGTCAGTCCCTTCGACGTGCAGAGGATATCCGGGGACACGCCCGCATGCTCGATCGCAAAGAGCTTGCCCGTGCGGCCAAAGCCCGCTGCGATCTCATCATCGATCAGGAGCACGCCGTACTCATCGCAGAGCTTTCGAAGTTTCTTCAGATACTCCGCCGGATAGATACGCATGCCGGCCGCGCCCTGCAGAATCGGCTCCACGATGCACGCCACGGTTTCCTTTCCATATTTCTTAAAGGCCGCCTCCGCGTCCGCAAAGCACTCCACACCGCACGTCTCTCTCGTCTTGCCGTATGGACAGCGGTAACAGTCCAGTCCTTTGAAATGAATATTATTCATCAGCATCGGGTGGAAGATCTTCGCATACAGATCCATCGAGCCGACCGAGAGCGCCCCGATCGTCTCCCCGTGATACGACTCCGGCAGGCACATGAAGCGCGTCCTCTCCGGATGTCCCGTCTGATACTGATACTGGAATGCCATCTTCAGCGCCGCCTCGACCGCAGACGACCCATTATCATGGAAAGTGAACTTCGTGAGCCCCGCCGGTAAAAGCTCTGACAGCTCACGAGCCAGCTCGATCGCCGGCTTGTGCGTGAAATTTGTGAAAATGACATGCTCCAGTTCATCCACCTGCTGCTTCAGCGCCGCATTGATCTCCGGATTCGCATGCCCCAGAAGATTGCACCACCATGAAGAAATGATATCCAGGTACGCCTTGCCATGCGTGTCATACAGATAGCACCCCTTCGCATGGTCGATCACCACCGGCGGAAATACCTCATTATCCTTCATCTGCATGGCCGGATGCCAGATATACTTCGCATCCTCCGCTTCCCAGTTGATTTCACTCATCAGACTTCTCTCCTTTTACTTTGTTGTTGGTTGTTTGGAAATCGTGTGTACGTTTTATGGTTTATAGTTTTTGGGTTTTCCTCCATCTGAGCAGGCCCTTAGGGAAACGCTGATTAAATCGCAGAGTCGGATTTCATATGGATTTTTATACATAGCTTCGTCATCCTCTTCCTTAAATAGCTCGCTATTCGCGTCAGATGATTCCTTGCTCTGCATAAAAATCCAAGAATGAAATCAGACAACGATTTAATCAGTGTTTCCTTAGAGAAGTGCCGCGCCAAAGGCGCAGGATGGATCCCACGAGCGGTATAAAACCCATGTTGGACAATGCCACCTTTGCCACTGTCTGCCGCAAACTATCCATCAAACCTCTTGATACAATCCTTCCAGTACCTTCGGATCGCAATGGAGGATCTCATCCCCCTTCGCGACCTTCGCGATGACAGAGACCCCCGTGATTTCCTCGATCATCTTCACATTATCCTCTTCCATCACACCGCCCTTCCAGTTATTCAGGATGATGCCCCGGATCGGAATATTTCTATGGGCTATATACTCACACGTCGTCACCACGTGATTGATCGTCCCCAGTCCCGCATCCGCAATGACAAGCACCGGCAAATGCAGCCAAGAAATGATATCCTCCAGATAGTACACCGCCTTCTCATCGCGGCGAATCGGACACACAATGCCGCCGGACCCTTCCATCGTCACATACGGATACGCCTCCGTCACCCGCTTCCACGCCGCAAGGATCACATCCTTCTCCAGCGGATGCCCCTCGAGGCGCGCCGCCAGATGCGGCGACACCGCATGCTGATACAGATACGACAAGAGCATATCCTCCGGTTCATGGATCCCTGCGAACTCATTCACAAAGCCCGCATCCGATGCAGCGACCGTCGGTGCCCCGCTGATCGCCGCCTTGTAGTAGCCCGTATCATACCCATTCTGACGCATCGTCTTTACCAGAAGCGCCGTCACATAGGTCTTTCCGATATCCGTATCCGTCCCCGTGATAAAAAGTCCCTTGCTCATTGCTATGCCTTCCTCCATATAAAACGTGACGGGTCTATCCCTTCACCATTCACCATGTACCCAAACGCCATTCATCATCCCGTGCGAAAGAAAATGTCATGTGCGGCATCGGACGAGAGCCATGCAGTCTGCGCTGCTCCCTTCCCATGCACCTCACCTTCACACGGCGTCCGAAAATGCAGAAAGAATCCCTCCGCTATTTTCCGATCGCCCTCTTCAGCCGCGATGCCAGCATCGCAGCCAGAATACACAGACAGATATCCCCCGGCACCGCCAGCACGAAGCAGTACAGCACCACCGGCCAGACTCCGATCGGCGTCCCTAGATAGAAATTATTGATGATGTACACATACACCATCCCGAAAAGATACACCACCAGGAGCCCCGCAAGATTCGCAAAAAGAGTCTTGCCGAAAGAGAAGTCTCCGCTCCTCTCGAAGATCCAACCCGTCAGCCATGCCCCCGCGATAAACCCGATAAGGTATCCAAACGTCGGCTGGAAAATATACGAAGGCCCGCCGCCCTCCGTAAAGACCGGCACCCCCGCGAGCCCCAGAAGCACATACAGCCCCACCGAACAAGCCCCGTTCCGGCTCCCCAGGATAAGCCCCGCCAGCGTCGTAAACAAAAGCTGCAGTGTAAACGGACACACCGGCACCGGGATCTTGATAAACGCCCCGATCGCGATCAGTGCTGTAAACAATCCAAAAAGCACCATCTCCTTCGTCCGGCTTCCGCCAGCCACAGCTGCTTCTCCTCTGACCATCTTCATCGCCTCGATTGTTATTACCATAAGTTTACCAAGTTAACACACATATCATATAACAACTTTTCGCTTTATTCAACGTTGACAATAGTCCGTTTTCATTTCCACTCTTATAAAACCGGCTTCCCGTCCCCTTCAGCTGCACGCAAAAAGAACGCATCCTCCATATGTGTGATGCGTTCTTTCTTATCTGCAAAAAAAGGAAGCCCTTATCCCGCGCCGGCTCTAGGGGACTGGTTCATTGAGACTGGCTCGCTTGTTACGTCTTACGGTTTATGGTTCGGATTCTGCTTCCAGCGATTGCAAACGTTCCTGAATGATATTTTCTATGTACAGCCCCACGTTTTTGAGGTTGTGCTCGATGTCGAGGTTTGAGAAGCGGATGACGAGGATATCGTATTTCTCTATGCGGCTGCTGCGCTTTTCGTCGTATTTCATGCCTTCCAAAGAGCGATGCTGCGCGCCGTCGACTTCGATGACGAGCCGTGCTTTCCTGCAGAAGAAATCAACGATGTAGCTTTCTATGACATATTGGCGGTAGATCTGCACAGGAATACGCTTCAGGCAATAATTCCAGAGGAGCGTCTCCTGCGACGTCATGTGGCCACGCAATTAAACGCGTTCGCCCTTCTCCAAGGGCCTACTCAGTTAGCATGCTAGACGTTTTCTTGCCCTATGAGACAGTTCTTAAACGCGTTCCCCCTTAGAGAAGGGGGCGGCCAAAGGCCGGGATGGATGTGCCTCACTGAGGCACAAATCTGCGCAGCAGATTCTTCTTTCTCTTTTTTACGACTTTCTCATAAGTCGCCCTACCGCTTCGAGGATCCATCCTGCGCCTTTGGCGCGGCCCTTCTCCAAGGGCCTACTCGCGGGGGACTGTCTCACATGGGCTTTCATACCGCTACGGCTTACTATTTGCCTTCTCTTTTCGCAAAGTCTTCGTAGGTGCGCCGAAGTCCTTCTTCGAGGGAGATTTTGGGCTCCCAGTGGAGGTTACATTTCGCTTTGGCGTTGTTCAGGAAGGAACGGTAGATGTCGCCCTCTCTGGGTTTGTCGTAGGCGGGGACGATCTCTTTGCCGGAGACTTTGGAGAGGATGGCTACCAGTTCTTTCAGGCTGGTTTCCTCGGAAGTGCTGAGGTTGTAGGCGGTATTGGCCGCTTCGGTCGTGAGCGCATCAAGGATGCCGTCTGCGATATCACCGGCGTAGACGAAGTCGCGGGTCTGATTTCCATCGCCGAAAATGGTGATGCCTTTCCCTTCGGCGATGCGTTTCGCAAAGATGCTGATGACACCGCCTTCCCCGCCGTCGCCTTGGCGTTCGCCGTAAACATTGGCAAAGCGGAGGATGACATAGTCTATGCCGTAGGCGAGGCGGTAGAGCTCGAGATAATTCTCGGCTGTCTTTTTGGTGAGGCCGTAAAAGGAAAGCGGCTGCTGCGGCAGGGTCTCGGAAATCGGGAGAGCGCTATCGGCCACATCTCCATAGGTCGCCGCCGAGGAGGAGAAGATAATGCGCTTGACGCCGTATTTCCGGCAGCATTCAAGGATGCGGACGGTGCCGGCGATGTTCTCATGCATATCGTGCTCGGGATCGATCATGGAGTCGGAGACGAGGGTCTGCGCCGCGAGATGTACGACAGCGTCGAAATGCTCTTTCCGGAAAATGTCTTCGACCGCCTTGTCATGGACATCCATGACGATGAGTTTCATATGCGGGAGCAGGTTCTCGCGAAGGCCGGTGGAGAGATTGTCCAGCGCGATGGCTTCGTGGCCTGCTGCTTCGAGTGTCCGCATCAGGTGGGAACCGATGAATCCGGCTCCGCCGGTAACAAGTATTTTCATGTATGATTACCTCCTTTGGTATTTGAGATGTTAGACATTAGATGTCAGATATCAGAACGTCAAACCGAGAGACTAAAAGACATTAGACTTGGAGACTTCAGACTTTTAAATCGCTTTTTACTCATGTATATTGTTATTATAACACTCCGTTCCCCTCGTCTTCCATCTGCAGGCAACGCATTCTGTTAAACTTAGTATAAACATTTGATGCTCAGTAAGACCTGAAGACTTTAGACTTTAGACTTCAGATTACGCACCAATGTGTCTTCTCTCAGTCTGACTTCTGATCTCAAACCTCTGCTGTCTCCCACGCGTTTGCCACCGTCTCAAAGTCTAATGTCTCCTAGTCTCCCAGTCTGACTTCTGACGTCTGATATCTCCCATCCACTTCCCCGCAGTCTCGCAGTCTATTGTCTCCCAGTCTCCTTGTCTCTCAATCTCCATACAAAAAGCCTACTGAAGAAAACATCCTCAGTAGGCTCTTTTTTGCTATTCAATGATTGCCGGCGCATCCGCTCTTTTCTTAGAAGGAGTAACGAACACCTGCATTCCACTGCCACGGCGTATCGACATCGCCGCCTGCGGTGGTTTCTACATCCAGATAGAAATGGGTATCATGGCCGAGGTCAAGGTTCGTGCCGACGCCGAATTCCCACCAGCCGCCGCCGAGGTCGGTCTTGAAGGAGGTCGCTGCTCCGCCCTTAGACATCGTCACGGAGGTGTCGCCCTGGAAATCATAGAGGTAGGACGCGCGAACGTATACATTGCCCTGCTTGATATCCTTGCCGAGCGAGAAGCCGAGACGTCCGACGAGGCTGTCCATGCTGTCCTGATGAACCTTCGCTCCTCTCTTCGTCTTGAAGTCTGCCGAGGAAACTCTGCCGTAGGTCAGTTCCGCCTGCGGTTCGATCCAGTAGCCTTCCTGCTGGAAACGCTTGCCGTATTCCGCGGAGAAGGAGAGGCCATTCGTGCTGTAGTCGCCGCTGCCTACACCGCCATTCACGTCGAAGTCATTCTTCATGTGTGCATACTTCGCAATGAGGTCGATGAAGCTGCCGTCATCTCGAAGGTTGCTGCCGTATACGGCAAAGCCGGTGTGCTTATTCGTGCCGCTGCCATTGATATAGCTGCTGTCCCCGTCGGTATAGGTGAAGGCACCGCCCAAGATCCAGTCATCGGAAATCTTGCTGTCGTAACCGAGCTGGTAGTAGTTGTACTGGTTCTTGATGCCCTGCGCGCCGTACTTAGACTGGCCGCGCGCCATACGAGCCCAGATGCCCTGATTGCCTTCGCTCGCGCGTACTTCACCGAGACGTTTATTCATGTCGTTGTTTTCCTGACGCCATGTCATGAGGGAAAGGTTTGTCATGCTGCTGACCGCCTGGTTGGATGTATTCACGAACTCCGTGAGCTTTTCGATGTCGCCATTTGCTTTCACTGCAGCACGGAAACCACCGCTGATCACACCTGCATCGGCTTCAAGGTTAGAGGCTGCGGACTTCGCATTAGCACCGTTGCCGCTGGTGACCACCTTCGCCAGTACATTAGCCTTCGAGGCATCCGCAGCGATCTGGTCTGCAATATCACCATTTCCTTTGACCGTCAGACCAGTCGCCTCACTGGTTTCTGCCTGAATCTTATTCTCAAGGCTGTCGGTTGTCACGATACCATTTGCACCTTTCAGCGTTTCAGCAGAAATATCAGCCGCATTACCGTCTTTGGATTTCTTCAAATTCAGCGTACCTTCTGTTTCCAGTTTTCCCACTGTCATAGATGCCCCATTGACATCGACAGAAGCCCCGGATTTCACAGCTGCATTACCTACATCTTTTCCGTCAGCGGTATTCCATTCATTGATCGCCCACTGCCCGCCGGTGAAGTTCACATTGGCATTGTTATCAACATTATAGACACCTTTGGATGCCGTCATGTTCCCCGTACCACCAAGGTTCACGATAACCTTCTGCGAATCCTTATCTGTATCAGAGCCTTTGACATTGATATCGCCAGTAATTTGGGAGTCACCATTAAAGATCACGTTCAATATGCTGGTATCATTAGCATTATTTATATTGTCTGCCTTATTCCCTGCTACATTGATATTTCCATCAATAACCGCCGATTTGTTGGCCGTGATATTGACTTCCGTATTTCTAGAGAACTTGCTTTTGCCTAAACCAGCAGAACCAATATTCACATCGCCTTTCATATGTAAGGTGTCTGTCATGATATTCAAAGAAGCTGTTCTACCAGGATAGTCTACTGTGCCATAGGTACCGCAGATGTTCCCATCAATTTCCAAATCCTTGGCATCCACTTTGACAGTACCATAACTACCCGTACCGATAACGCCACCTAGGGGATTGGTAGATCCATCCAAAAGCACTTTATCCGCATAGAGATTGACCATATTCCCTTCATTGGCCTGCAGAATGGCTACGCCGTAGTCATTCTTGCCCCAAGTAGTATGTGCCTCAAAATATCCCACTCTTTGTTCAGCGGTGCCGATATTGACAATCGATTTTCCTGTCTTCGTCTCGTCCTGCGCATTGATAAAGCTGTCCCCAGTATAGGAGACAATCTTATCCGCAAGAATATTCAGATGATTGTTACTTCCCTTCATCTGGAAGCCATCATCACCAGTTCCCTGTTTAGCGGCATTCACACTGCCTACATACAGTTCCTTCGCCTTTAAATTCAGTGTAGCATTGCCCGCCAACCAGCCAGCATTATATTCACTCCCTGCAAGATCAGAAGTTCCCATATTATTTAATGTCGGTGTTTTCAGTCCATTAAACTGAATCGCGTCATCAGCAGTGACACTCACTGTCCCATTTTTTATATAGATAGACGTCATAATACTACGATCTGGAACAGTTACCGTTTTCTTATCAAATATTATATTACTTCCAGTAATCGTTTTAGATTCAGATTCCTGAGTAACCTGAATGCAGTCCTGCGCTGACACGCTTCCCCAAGCGCCGCAGCTAAGCGCCATCACGATACCAACGGCAATGAGTTTCTTTGTTTCTTTCTTCATACCTATCCCTCCCGGATATTACCATGATAAAAGTAAAAATAAACTCCCTTTCATGCCATTAGGATACCATTACCCCCCCGTTAGTAAAGTGTTAAAGCATATTTTTACAAATTTCTATAGAAATCGATACATCCATAACAATAACGCATGTTTGAGAGTGCGGAGACCTTGAGACAAAGAGACTTGAAGACGTCAGACGCAGAGACAGGGAAACATTAAAAGTAAAGACTTCAGACTTCAGATTTCACACCAACGTGTCCTCT
Source organism: uncultured Dialister sp. (assembly GCA_900543165.1). Lineage (GTDB taxonomy): Bacteria > Bacillota > Negativicutes > Veillonellales > Dialisteraceae > Dialister. Next base: position 29,347 of record UQQQ01000014.1, read on the forward strand.
CTCAGTCTGACCTCTGACATCTGATGTCTCTCATACGCCCCCGCAGTCTCCAAGTCTATCGTCTCTCAATCTGCCACAACAAAAAAGAGCCGCCCGCAAGGGGCTGCTCTTACTGATTCTGATTCAGTTGATCCAGCGTCTTCTCGAAGCTCTTGGCGAAACGAGCGAGGAACCAGTCGACTTCTTTCATATGAAGGTCTTCGAGTTTTTTTCGTGTCGTGCGATAGGCTTCTTGAAATTCCGGATTTCCATCGCGGACTTCTTCGGCGCATTTGAGAAAGGCGGAGAGGGTATCGGCGGCTTTGGCGAGGGGCCAGAGGGGATCCTGCTCGAGGGTGACGAGGTAGGATGCGTAGCTTTCCTGCAGTTCTTCGGGGAGGGTCGCGAGGAGTTTCTTCCTGGCTTCTGTCTCGATCTCCTCATACTTTTCGTGGAGGCCGGGGGTGAAGTATTTCACAGGTGTCGGGAGGTCGCCGGTGAAGACTTCGCTGGCATCATGGTAGAGGGCGAGCATGGCGCAGTGCTCGGGATCTGCCCACTCATGGAAGATGTCTTGCCGGATGAGGGCGAGGGCGTGGGCGATCATGGCAGTCTGGAGAGTGTGCTCGGCGTCATTCTCGGGGATGGTGCTGCGCATGAGACCCCAGCGAGCGATGTATTTCAGGCGCGACATGTAGGCAAAGAAGGGATAGCTCATTTCATTCTCCCCCATGTATCTCCATAAAACCAGAAATGATGGACGGGACCACGGCCGTGACCGACGGAGTCTGTCTTCGCACGCGCGATGGCGCCGGTGAGGTAGTCCTTGGCGGCCTCTATTGCACCTTCGAGTGGAAGTCCTTTGGCGAGGCTTGCCGCGATGGCGCTTGAAAGTGTGCAGCCTGTACCGTGGGTATTTTTCGTGTCTATGCGCTCTCCGGGGTAGGCGATGAAGTCTTTGCCGTCATAGAGAAGGTCATCGGCGTCCATGATGTGATGTCCGCCCTTGATGAGGACGGCTTCGCACCCGAAGGTCATAAGTATTTCAGCCGCTTTTCGGCGGTCCTGCTCGCTCGTGATGGATATGCCGGAGAGGACCTCGGCTTCGGGGATGTTCGGCGTGATGAGTGCCGCCAGGGGGATGAGCTTTTCTTTATAGAGTGCGATGGCATCATCCTCGAGCAGTTTGTCTCCGCTGGTGGCGACCATGACAGGGTCGACGATGAGAGGTGCGCTTCGGTGATTTCCAAGGAAATCAGAAACCGTATTCACGATGGCAGCTGTCCCGAGCATGCCTGTCTTGACGGCGTCAGGTGCTACGTCGTCGTAGATGGCTTCGAGCTGGGCTTTGACCAAGGAAATCGGAGTATTCACGACCATGCTGACACCCTTCGTATTCTGCGCTGTCAGGGCGCAGATGCAGCTCATGCCATAGGTGCCGAGGGCGGCAAAGGTCTTCAGGTCTGCTTGAATACCGGCTCCGCCGGAGGAGTCGGAGCCTGCGATGGTGAGTAGTTTTTTCATAGGTACCTCCTTTTGAAATAGTTATTGGCGGTGGGCAGTCAGCAGTCAGCAGTCAGTGGATCAGCTCACATCGTTTTTCATGCCGCTATGTGGGATATATCCTGCTCCGTTGTCATGCTAGGGAAACACTGATTAAATCGTTGTCAGATTTTACTCTTGAATTTTTATGCATAGCAAGGAATAACCTGACGCGAATAGCGAGCTATTTAAGGAAGGCTATGACGAAGCTATGCATAAAAATTCTTATAGAAGCTGACTCTGCGATTTAATCAGCGTTTCCCTAGTCCGCTTACCTGCCATATGCGGCTATCATCAGCCGCGTTCGCCCTTGGAGAAGGGCCTACGCGAGGGAGTAATGCTATTAAGTTAAGCGGCAGATCATCCTTGGCTCCCCATCGGGGGAGCTGCCCAAAGGGCTTGTGCAAGCGAACTGGATTTTTAGGAGTGAAGCGACGCGAAAATCCAGTGAGACGCCATTTCGAGCAAAGTGAGATGAGGGGGCTACGTAGCGGTATTGCTTGAAAATGTTGGAATATCGATAGCATCAGACTATTCAACATGGAGCGGGATACCGCTAGCAAGCCCCTATTGCTTTCGGCACTTCCCCCGAAGGGGGAAGCAAGTCGTTACGGTGTTAACAATTTCCTTAATAGCATTGACCCTTTGAGAAGGGGGCTACTCAGATGGGAGGAATATCCGAATCCCGAATCCCTACTCCCTAGCCACTAGTCACCAGCCACCAGCCACTAGTCACTAGTCACTAGTCACTAGTCACTAGTCACTAGTCACCAGTCACTCTTTCTTCATCAGTTTCAGCGACGGTGTAAAGTAGCCGACGAGTTTCCCCTGCCGCCAGCGGAGATCGTAATCGATGACAGCGATACCGGCAAGGTCAAATTTCACTGCCGCACTACAGGAGGAGAGCAGGTAGGACTGCAGAAAGGGATGGTGGGATACGAGCGCGATGGGACTGCCGTCGGAGATCAGATGATTCAGCACCATCTGCCAGTTCGAGGAGAGGAGCTCTTCGGCGGTATGGATCTCCTCGGCAAAGCACTCTTCCGCAAGGATACCCGCCGTCTGGCGCGTGCGCTGGTAGGGGCTGGTAAAGATACGGATGGGATTGTCCTTCAGAAATTTGCTGAGGATGCGCGCGCTTTTTCGTGCCTGACGCATACCCTTCGGCGTCAGGGAACGACTTTTATTAGCGATATCTTCTGTCTCCGGCTCTGCCTCGCCGTGACGCATAAGGATGATGTACATAGATGACCTCCTTGGTAATGATTGTAAATGAGACTCAAAGACGAGAAGACGGTAGACCGAGCGCCCGCCAAGTCAGAAAGCATGAATCTAAAGTCTGACGTCTCCTAGTCTCACTCCGGTTTCTCTTCTTTATTGATCCTCGTACTATACTGATCTCTTTCTTTAGCGCTTTTCGCATAGGTCACATTGATATTTTTCCCGACCGTGGTGAAGGTCTGCTCGACGGGCGAACCATTAGCGAGGACTTTCGCGATGGTGCAGCGGCCGTCCTTGATATGGATCAGTGCCGAGAGTTCATTTTTCATATGCGTCTCCGTGGTCTTCTTTTGCTCATTCTTCACCTGCACGCGTTCGGAGAGCTCGACGATCGAGAGCTTCGCAAGCTGCTCGGGCGACATGTACATCCGGTCGACAGGGAAACGGAAATGCACCATGCCGTCGATGTACGACAGCACGCGGGTGATGAGGTAGTCCCCACCGGGACGAGTATCCTGCGCCCCGGTGATCTCCATCATGCCATCGGCATTTCTGGTGAGCGCGAGGTAGATCTCCTCTCCCTTCTCCGGTGCCTGCTGCCCGTGCCATGGAGCTTCAGTGAGAGGCACTGTCACGGGAAGATAATTTCTTTCATAGAAATCCCCCCTGAAATCGATCGCCGCAGGCACTTGATACTCGGCTCCATCGATCATCGTACTGCGATATTCACCACGAATCCAGACAAGGCTCGTCAGCTCGACGACTGCCGCCGCCGCGAGGAGAATGAGAGACATCTTCTTACTCAGCATGGTCATCCTCCTTTCCTTCCTCTGCGGGAACCGCTTTTCGTTTCTTCTTCGCAGGCAGGTACAACAGGAAGCAGACCACGCCGGAGAGCAGTCCTACCATCAGGAAAAAGAGCCCGCGCTGCGAAAGCGAAAGCGCGGAGTCCATCACGCGGATCACGCCGCCCGCCGCCAGAAGCGCGACACCGCCCCAGCACTGCATCGGACGATCCATCTGCACGCCGCGGGCAATGACAGCGACCGAAAGGATCGCACAGAAAATAGAGACCACCGTCGCAGAGAGCGCGCCGGAGGATTCAAAGATCGCGATCATCGCCGAGACCGCCATGATGAAAGGCGTAAGCCCCGCGAGGATCGAGAGCCATTCCTTCTTGACCGCCATACGCACGATAAGCACCGCATCCGCAGCGAGGAAAAGCAGGAAAAGGATCCACAACGCGTAGCTCCCCGACACATCCGCCCAGACCGCCCCATACGAGCCTTCGAGCAGCACCGCGAAGACCGCGATACCACCGAAGAAGCGTAGCGCGGCCGCGCCCACGCCATATGAGCGAAAAGCGCCTCCCGCCATCCATGTGAGCGACGCTGCGAGCGAGAAGAAAAGCGTCTGCCACAGCATATTTCCCGCCGACCAGAAAATCAAAAGGAGAATGCCGACCGCCCAGACCCAGGAGAAGCACACGACCGCGCGGTCACGACGCTCCCGCAGCAGATGCGCCAGCATCCCCAGCGCCGTCAGCATGTAAAACCACGAAAGAAACTCAGGCCAGCCGCGCACCGGCGCCGTATAGAAGATCCCCACGGACACCGCCATGTACAGGATGCCGGACGCCGCCGAGCTCGTCACGAGCGTCAGCACCAGAAGCAGAAAACCGCAAAGCGAAAGCCCCACATAGAGATCATCCGTCAGCTTGAAGGACTCCGCCACCATCCAGAACGCAGCAAGAATACTCACACCGTGGAAGGCAGCCGCCGACTCACGCAGGAATACAGGTATACGGTGATGCCACGTCTTCGCCGGTACCAGACGCTCCTCTTCCATGAGCGCTCCCCAGAGCTGCGCCTTTTTGCCGATGCGCTGCGCCCTTTCCAGACTCCCTGCCGAGTCTGACACCTCATCGAGCACCCCCGATGCGCCAAAGGGCATCGCTGTCCCTTTCACTGCGACCGGATCATCCGGGATCCTCCGATCCAGCAGCACCATGGTGGCCACGAAGAGAAGCGAGACCAGCAAAGGAACGAGTGCCAGCAGAAACCGCTCATCCTGCGTGAGTCCATTCCACAGCCCTGCTCCCAGAAATCCCAGTCCGCCTAAAAGGCAGACCAGCGCCATCACAAAGAAGGCCTCCTTGTACGGCTCCGGTTTCCCCTTCCGGTACCGAGCCAGCAACGCCTTCCCCTCTTCTTCACTGATGAGCTTCTCTTTCACCCATGCGGGCACCTCGCGCTTCAGCCAGTGCCTGTTTGTCATACTATCACTCCTACGATCGGACTTTTTATCATAAAATCAAAATGCCGCGCCTAGGGAAACACGGATGAAATCGTTGTCAAATTTTACTCTTGAATTTTTATACATGACGAGGAATAGCCTGACGCGAATAGCGAGCTATTTAAGGAAGGCTAGGACGAAGTCATGTATAAAAATTCTTGTAGAATCTGACTCTGCGATTTAATCAGCGTTTCCCTAGAAATGCAGTGGCATTCACTGCTTTTATTGTATACAACAATGGATGAAAAAGCTAGAGAAACACGGATGAAATCCCACGGCAAGAACGAAACGGGAGGGCATCAACCGATCACAGAAAAAGCACCAGCCATAAAGGCTGATGCTTTTTTAGAAAGATCATGATCACATGCAAGGCTTGGAGGGAGAGACCACCATACCATCACCTATTTCATTAGAAAGAAAGACGCACACCCGCATTCCACTGCCACGGGGTATCGACCTTTCCGCCTTCCGTTCTTTCCACATCGAAGTAGAAATGCATATCCTTACCGAAATTCAGATTCGTACCGACTCCGAATTCCCACCAGCTGCCGCCGAGATCCTGATCATAGGTATCAGAAGCCACGCCATTGCTCATGCGCATAGCCACATCGCCCTTGAAATCGTAGAGGTAGGACGCGCGGACATAGACATTGCCCGCTTTGACATCCTTGCCCAGCGAGAATCCGAGACGGCCGACAAGGCTGTCCAGACTGTCCTGATGAACCTTCGCCCCTTCCGAGGTGGTGAAATCTGCCGAAGAGACCTTGCCATAGGTCAGCTCAGCCTGCGGTTCGATCCAGAAGCCATCCTGCTGGAAACGCTTACCATATTCCGCAGACAGCGCATACCCATTCGTGCTGTACTCGCCGATACCGACGCCACCGATGGTATCGAAATCATTCTTCATGTGAGCATACTTGGCGATGAGATCGATGAAGCTACCATCATCGCGCAGGTTGCTGCCATACACTGCAAAACCCGTATTCTTATTCGTACCGCTGCCGCCGACGAGATTGTTTTCGCCATCGGTATAGGTGAAAGCACCGCCCAGGATCCAGTCATCCGCGATCTTGTGGTCATAGCCCAGCTGATAGTAATTGTACTGGTTCTTCACGCCCTGCGAGCCGTACTTCGCTTCGCCGCGGCTCATGCGTGCCCAGATGCCCTGCTCGCCCTGGCTGTCACGGATCTCGCCAAGACGCTTGTTCATATCATTGTTTTCCTGACGCCAGGTCATGAGAGAAAGCGCACCGAGCTTGCTGATGGAAAGGTTCGTCTGGTTCTGGGATTTCACTTCATTGAAGACCTTGCCGTTTTCATCCACCTGTGCGGAATACTCCCCTGCGATCGTAGCCGCACTCGCTTTGATATTCTTCGCAATGGTTTTATTGTCTGCCCCCACCGCAGTATTCGCCAGTTTCTGCGCGTTCGCGCTATCGCTTGCGATCAGATCCGCGATATTGCCAGTCCCTTTGACAGTGATATCGGAGCCAGTTGCGTCTTTAACCTTGACTTGGTTATCGAGACTGTTAGTAGCGATTGTACCAGCACCTTCAACTTTGTCAATTTGAGGGATAAAATTTTCCTTCAACTTGCTGCTATCAAGGTTAATCACACCATTCTCCAAAGACAACTTATTCAGATTGGTATACTGGGTGCCTGATTTTTCATTAATATCCGAGTTTTCAATCGCGGTTGGCGTCCATACAGCACCATTAGACAGTGACAGCTTTACACTATCTACCGTTAATTTCCCATCACCAACAATATCGTTATACGACTTTTTATCAAGATCGTATGTGACTTTGGTATTTCCTTCCCATACGGATTCCGCACCATTCAGTCTGATATCCACATCTGCATCCACTACTGTACCAGATGTCTTCTCATCATAGTTAAAGTTTAAATCACCATATAACTTCGTAGTATGATTTCCCTCTGTATTTATATTGACAGTCGCATTGCCACGGGCGGTAATTACATTTTCGGCATGAACTTCCAAATTGCTCTTAATATTGATAATGCCTTGTGACATGGCAACTATTCCATGCGCATTGTCTTTACCGTTGGCCGTAACATTAATGTATGTATTATCGGTATTGATATCAATCTCCGCTTTTTCACCACCAGCAACAGTACTTTTATTTTGTGCATAAATACCATAAATTGTACCGGTTTCACTATTCCCTGTTACCGATAAATTTTTACCTTCAATTTTTATTAAGCCACCATTTCCAATAGCATTTGGCTTATCTGGTCCACTAGCCCAAATCCCCACTGCAATATCTTTTTTATTCGTGGGATCCACTACATTAATTTTAATTGTGTCAGTACTAGAACCCCCAAGATTGATAATTGATCTACCTGCAGAAGAAGCTGAAGCCCATACACCAACATTACCAGATCTCCAACCACCGCCTGGCGTTGTATTTATGATTATAGTCTTACCATCGAATGTCTGGGTTTTATTCCATGCATTATAGATTCCCACATCGTAAGAGCCATCAATGTTAATATCATCGCTCGAACTATCTCCCACTGCATAATTAGCTGACGCTGTGATAAAAGTACCAGTACTAACCAACATCAAAATCCCAGCCGCAATGAGTTTCTTCGTTTGTTTCTTCATATTATATTCTCCTCTCTCAGAAAAATAAAAAGAAATAGATGACAACTCTCTATCACAACCATTAGATACTCCTACCGACAGTGTACCCCCCCCGATTATATTGTCAAATTTCTATATATCTATGCGGGATCCGCATGCATGCGAGACAATCCTCCCGTCCGTATCGTCATCCCGAGCGTAGTCGAGGGTCTTTATTGCACTGCCGCCATATGCACGCATGCGCTCTCACTCAAACGACACCTTGGTGCTTCCTTTTTCGCCTTTCTCTCACTCACGATTTACCGGTCTGCAAGAAGGATCCCTCCACTTCGGCCCTCATGACACGCAAGAAAGACGGATGTCTCGCATCCTCTTTCATACCGCTGCGTAGAGTTGTGCCTCTCCGAGGCACTCTATCCTGCGCCTTCGGCGCGGCCCTTCTCCAAGGGCCTACTCGTATCGTAGAAGTGACTAGTGACTAGTAGCCGGAATACTTTATCTCAACTGTCTTTCATACCATGTCTGCCCAATCCGCCCCTGCGGGGCACCTTCCCCTAGAGGGGAAGGCTACGATACGAGAATACCCTCTTCTAAAAAGGCGGCGAAGCCGACACCTTCATTCCTGATTCCTCATTCGAGCATAGCTTTCATTCACAATCAAGTGGCAGCACGTCCCCAGGGCTAACCCCGCTTTTGCATACTTACCTAGGAAAACGCTGATTAAATTTCAAAGTATACCTCAAAAGCCATTTGTTTTTGTAAAGTTTTTTAAATATACCTGTAAAACTATTTGTCAAATGCTACTTTTATAAGTATACTTAGTAAAGGTGATACATATGATACAACGAGAAACTTATCTGAATCAATTAAAAGCCTTTCAAGACCAGCCACTCATCAAAGTCATTACAGGCATGCGGCGCAGCGGCAAATCCACCTTGCTCAAACTCTTTGCAGAAGACCTCCTCTCCCAAGGAATTCACAAAGACCAGCTGATCCAAATGAATTTCGAATCCATGGAATTCGACCAGATCCGGGACTACCACGCGCTCTACACGTGGATCAAAAACCGCATGACGGGAAAGTCTCATGTGTACCTGATGCTCGATGAAGTGCAACAGGTGGAACACTGGGAAAAAGCCGTGAATTCCCTCTTCATGGAAGGCAACTCTGACATCTATCTGACCGGCTCCAATGCCAGCCTGTTATCCTCCGAGATATCAACACTCCTTTCTGGCAGGTACGTAGAGATTCAAGTTCTCCCGCTTTCCTTCCAGGAATACCTTCAGTTCCTTCCAGCGCCGAAAGCAGAAAACAAAGACTTAGCCTTTCAGCAATACCTGAAGTACGGCGGTCTCCCGATCATCCCCCTCCTTCCGCAGGAAAATGACGCCATCCGTCTCTTCCTCTCGGGTATCTATAACACCGTCCTCATGAAAGACATCGTGCAAAGAAACGCGGTCCGCGATCCAGCCCTCTTGGACGCTCTGGTGCATTTCCTTGCTGACAACGTGGGAAATCCAGTTTCCTCTCCAAAAATCAGTGGCTATCTGACCAGCGTGGGACGCAAGACCAGTACCTTCACCATAGACAACTATGTGCATATGTTGCAAAGTGCTTTCATCTTTCACAAAATCAGCCGCTATGACATCAAAGGAAAACTGCATCTCAAAACGCAGGAAAAATACTACATCGCAGATATAGGCCTTAGAAATGCACTACTCGGTTTCCGAAACACAGACTATGGGCACATTCTCGAAAACCTTGTCTACCTTGAACTCCTCCGCCGAGGCTACCAGGTAAGTATCGGAAAACTGGGGACTTTGGAAATCGACTTCATTGCAGAAAAAACAGATGAGAAAAAATATATCCAGGTCTCGGCTTCTATCATGGATGAAAATACGAGACGCCGCGAGTTGGCTCCTCTCGAAGCCATTTCCGACAATTATGAAAAGTTCATCCTGACCATGGATCATACGATTTTTTCTGATTTTAATGGCATCCGCTGCAAAAACATCATAGATTTCCTGTTAGAAAAGAAATAATCACCTCATCCGCGCTACTTAAAGAAAATAATATAAGCACACGAAAAGCGCACCTCTTCCCAAAGGCGCGCTTTTCGCGTACTTATCAAAGGAAAAAATGCCCTCTATGTGGTACTATTCCTTCCCCGTTTCGTCATCCCGAGCGAAGCCCTCGATCTTTAATTGCACTGCCGCAATAGGCACGCATGCGCCCTCACTCAAACCGCACCTTGGTGCTTCCTTTTTTTGCTTTTCCCTCACCCACGGTTTACCGGTCTTCCCTCCACTTCGGTCGGGATGACAGGTGGAAGACAGATAGCCTCACATAGTTTTTCACACCGCTGCGTGGATCTATCCTGCGCCTTTGGCGCGGGCCGTTTGGCCTCACAGGAAGGCGCCTTAATGGGCAGGCTAGGCGCCTCTTTGGAT
>UQQQ01000015.1 GCA_900543165.1 uncultured Dialister sp.
GGGTAGGCCCTTGGAGAAGGGCCGCGCCAAAGGCGCAGGATAGAGTGCCTCGAAGAGGCACAACTCTACGCAGCGGTATGAAAAATGATATGAGACGATCCGTCTTTCTTACGTGTCATGAGGGCCGAAGTGGAGGGAAGACCGGTAAACCGTGGGTGAGGGAAAGGCAAAAAAAGGAAGCACCAAGGTATCATTTGAGTGAGAGCGCATGCGTGCATATGGTGGCAGTGCAATAAAGATCCCTCGGCTGCGCTCGAGATGACGATGCTTGGGGAGCGGATAGGTTCACAAGGGTGGTGTGCCGCCTTTTTTAGAAGAGGGTATTCTCGCATCGTAGCCTTCCCCTCTAGGGGAAGGTACTCCGCAGGGGCGGATAGGGTGACTATGGTATAAAAGACAGCTGTGATAAAGTTTCCCGGTCACTCCTAGGATTGGTTCTCTTTGCTTTCATTTGGTTCAGGGTTAAAGAGTCTGCGAGACTGCTCTTACAAGCTTTTTCCTGTCACGTAGCAACAGGAAAAAGCTTGTAAGAGGGGATCGTGTGACAGACGGTGAAGGCAGTTTGTGTACTATTCTACGATGTTTGGGGATAGGGTTTCAGGATATTGGTATGATGAAAAGCAAGAAATTAGTTTCGGCAATTTTGGCTGCTGCATCGATTGCAGGGGGTGTGGTTGGCGCTCAGGCAGCGACTATTGATGATTTGGCTGCAAAAGTTCAAGAGCAGCTGGATGCTCAAGACAACAAAAACAAAGTACAAGATGAATCTATCAAAGCACACGGCGCAGCAATCAACGCTAACAAAGATGCAATCAAAGCTAACGCTGATGCAATCAAAGCTAACAAAGAAGATGCTGATGCAAAAAATACATATTTTAGCAGCCGTATCGAAAACAATACCGCTAACATCGATAAGAACAAAGTTGCTATCGAAAACGAAGCAAAAGATCGCAAAGATGCAGACACGAAGCTGAACGCTAAAATCGACAGCAACGCTGCAAAAGTTCAAGAGCAGCTGGACGCTCAAGACAACAAAAACAAAGTACAAGATGAATCTATCAAAGCACACGGCGCAGCAATCAACGCTAACAAAGATGCAATCAAAGCTAACGCTGATGCAATCAAAGCTAACAAAGAAGATGCTGATGCAAAAAATACATATTTTAGCAGCCGTATCGAAAACAATACCGCTAACATCGATAAGAACAAAGTTGCTATCGAAAACGAAGCAAAAGCTCGTAAAGATGCAGACCAGAAGCTGCAGAACAACATCGATAAGGAAGCAGCAGCTCGCATTGCAGGCGATGATATGCTGAACAGCCGCATTGATCAGGTGGCATCGGATGTGAATAAGGGCATCGCCAAGGCATCCGCTCTGGCTGCACTTCACCCACTGGACTATGATCCGGACAATAAATTCGACATTGCTGCCGCAGGTGGTTTTTATAAAGGCGAGAATGCATTTGCTCTGGGTGCATTCTACCGTCCGAACAGAAATGTCATGCTGAGCATGGGAACGACCTTGACCGGCGGTGATAATGCTTACAATGTCGGTCTGACCTTCAAAATCGGTAAATCCGGTAAGCACACGGAAGCTGGTCTTACCACGGCTGACCTGTACGCAATGATCGGTGCTATGCAGGACAAGATGGATCAGCAGCAGAAGAAAATCGAAGAACTGGAAGCAAAACAGGCTAAGTAATCATTTCCCTGGAGGCTTCGAAAAGGTTCAGATAAAATCTGGGCCTTTTCTTGTGCATAGGGAGGCTATCCGAAATATGATTCGTCTCTATATTATTTCCCATAGCACATATGCATATTTGGTATAGATATATAGAAATTTGCAATATAATCGGGGGGTAATCTATAGGCGGGGTTTTAAGCTTCTAAATAATAGTTGTTTTAGATTCTTCGTGGTGTGGCGAGCGTGTCTCGCAGAAAAGAGGAATGCAAATGAAAAGCAAAAAGATGTTAGCACAGATTGCCGCCTTTTCGCTGGTCTTCGGAATGACGGGTGTGGTTTCATCCTGGGCAGATAACACGGCGGATGAGGTCGTAGTTAAAGGCTCGACGGTGGAGCAGTACGATCCTATTAATATCGTGAGAGTAGATAATACATTGGTGGATACAGCTGCGGATGGTAGCCTGTCCATTACTGGCAAAGATGTAAGAGGTATTTACTTGAAAGATGGAGCAAAATTAACGGCGAATAACGTTAATTTCAATGATAAAGGAACTGCGAATGAAGTGACTGCGGAGAAGGGCAGTACGCTCATCGTAAATGGTGGCAGTATCACGGCACCCATGAGACATTTCAGTGCGGATAGCGGAAGCACGATCTTAACTGATGGGACCACGATTACTACTGGTGCTTTTGCAAATAATGCTGCCATCACGCTGAAGAACAGTACGACATCGGGAACTTGGCTGTATGCGGGAAATGCATTTCCTGAAAATCTGAATGATAAAGATGATACTGTAGAAGAAGGTCTGCCTGTCGGATCTATTACTATTGATGGCGGTACGGCCAGCGTGAAAAATGTATTGGTGCAGAACAAAGGGCAGTTCAAGGTTACTAATGGTGCCGTGTTGGATGTGACGAAGGATACGTCGGCAATAGATTCGGAAATTGAACAGTCTGCTACCGGTATTAAGAAGGGCGGAGAAATCGTCGTCAGAGCTTGGGGACCGAATACCGCGTGGGCAGAAAAAGAGAATAATGATACAATCACTAACCTGAAACAAGTATCGACTCTGGCAGTGAACGGTGCGACGGTCAAGGCAAATAAGCTTACCGTAGAGGGGAAAGAAGCTAAAGAATTAAACTATTCTGAGAGCGCTGCCTTTAAGGCGAAGAATAACAGTACGGTGGTATTAGATTCTGCCGTACTAAATCGTGCGAAGTTTTGTGCAGAAAACAGTCAGATTTCCATCGGTGATTTGCACGCAGACAATAGCCAGTTTCTTGCCAATAACGGCACAAAAGCTGAAATTCAGAAGATGACAATGGATAATGGGAGTGTCTTGGGTGTAGGTTCCTATGGCAAAGTTGCTGACGTCACTGTTCATCAGTTGAACATGAAGGGTAACAGCACTATTGCCATCGAGAACGGTCAACTGAATTCCGACCAGATCACCATGGACAAGTCGACCATCGACATCGCGGGCGTCGGCACGCTGATCGCGAACAAGATGACGCTGAATAATACCACGTTGTCCTTGAGCGGCATTCAGAATAAGGCGGCTACGCTGGCCCTCGATGCGGATGAGGATATCCAACCACTGGATGTCACGCAGGATGGGGTGACTGTCGAGGTCAAGGATACGCTCGATATGAATGGCGGCACGCTTCAGGTCAATGCTGGCTCGAAGCTCATCACGAACCAGATGAAGCTCGCCAATGGCAGCACGGTCAATGTCGTTGGACCGGGTTCATCCTATACCATCAACGGCAAAGAAAATGTCATGAGCGGAAATGCGCAGATCGCAGTCACCGGTGGCGGCAGCGTCAAGCTGGCAGAGGGTGCTGGCATCAAGGCGGAAGCAGATGCCAACAACAAGGTGAAGACCATCATCACGGCGGATGATCGCAGCACGGTCAAACTGGAGAAGGGCAGCAGCCTGTATATCGCGAATGCGAAGAAGGGTGACACGGTCCCTGATGTTTCTACCGCTATCCAGATCGGGACGGAATACAAAGGAAATGATTTCGATAATATTTATGGTGACAGCCGCCGCACGATAGCAAAAAAGGGTGCAAACGGCAAGTACACCTTCAAGTCAAATATCGATGAGATTTCGAAGGGTTCCCCGATTTTTAACATCCTGAAAGAAGCGGATGAGAATGAAGGAAAACTGACGAAATTCATGGATAAGGCCTTGGACCTAGGCACGACGGATGCACAGGCGAATAATGCGCTTGAACATGCAGCGGCGATTGCGGAAATGGCTGGCGTGACCCACGGCACATATGGATTTGCACAGGATTTCTCCGGCATGATCGCTGACCACAAGGGGGAAGGAAGCGGCATCTGGGCAAACTACCTCCGTCAGGATAAGAAGGTGGACGGTTTCCAGGTCGCTGGACGAAAGGCGAAGTATGATGTGAAGTACAATGGCTTCCTCATTGGCAGTGATCTGATTTCTGATGAAACCTCTCGCACGGGCATCGCTTTTGCGTATGCGGATGGCAGCCATACAGAGAAGGATGGCGTAATCGGGACGAATGATACCAAGTACTATGGCGGTGATGTGTACCATCACTTCACCGCTGGCGGTATCCAGTATAAAGCGGATATCGGTTTCATCAAAAGCGATAATGATCTGGAGCAGACCCAGCTGGGAACGACCATCAAGGGCTCTGTGGATGGCAATGCCTTCTTCGCCGGCATCCGTGCTGAGAAGGAAATTGCGCTTGGCGCGTCTTCCCTGACTCCGTATGCAGGACTTTGTTACTATCGTATCCATACCGGAGACTTCACGGACAGCCTTGGCATGAAGCATGAAACCGAAAATGCCAACCTTTGGAATCTGCCGGTCGGCGTGGAATTCCGTCATGAGGTCAAAAATGGCAACTGGAGCCTTACCCCGGTCGCAGAAATCGGGTACAATTTCGCGATGGGAGATAAGGACACGAAGGAAACAGTCAGCCTCGGTAATGCGGCGGATACCTTCTCCTTCGACATCGGTGAAAGTGCCTTCCTCGCTCGCCTCGGCGTAGAAGCAGAAAACAGCACATGGACTTTGGGCGGCGGCTATCGCTATCAGAAGGGCAGTGATACCCAGTCGAACCAGTGGTACATCCAGGCCGGCTATCGTTTCTAATTGTTTTTGTAATCTTACTATGGCAAGCAAAAGCACCAGTCGTTATGGCTGGTGTTTTTGGCTTGCCGGCATGTCATCCGCATCGAGGGCTTCGCGGCCTTTTTATTTGAGGAGGTAGGTCATTTGCTTTTTAGTTGCCAGTAGTTATGCCTACGATACGGGAGAGCAGTCTTTCCTGCAAGGCACGCAGGTATCAGCTGGCAACCACGCATAAAAGCGCGCCCCGTGTGAGGGCGCGCTTTTATGCGTGGTTATTTTCCTGTATCACTGTCTGCACTTCCTGTCGATGTGCCGAAGGAGGAGTAGGTGACGCCATTAAAGGTGCAGGTGACTTCGCCTTTGCTTCCTACGGTATAAGCACCGGCGCCCGTGGGCGGTTCGGGGACTTTTTTCAGATAGCCGTTATCGCCTGCGAGAGTGGAGAGGTCGGTGGGGTAGGTGCCGCCTTTCTTGACGTGGTAGACTTCCATGGCGGTGCCGATGGTGGAAAGATCAGACTGGATCTTGGCGACCTTCGCTTCGTCGGTCATGCCGACGAGGTTCGGGATGGCAACGGCGGCAAGGATGCCGATGATCGCGACGACGATGATGAGCTCTAAAAGCATGAAGCCTTTTCTTTTCTTGATCGTTCTCTTTTCTTTTTCCATGGGACCTCCTTGTTGTGAAGTGACGGGGGAATCGTTTCATTCATTATGCGCTTTCCGTTTTTGATTTACCAATATGAAATGCGAATGCTTGCTCGGGGTATCGGTGAGAAAATTAGATGAGAGGGGCTTTTTCCGGAAACACTCCTCCGTGAAGATCAGCACCTCTCCTTGGCGAATCGTCATCGCTCACAGGCCGCTGGTCCCCTTGCATTTTTCAGAACACAATGCTAGAATAAGCCGGAACGAAGATCCTGAAAAAGTCAATAGAAAAATTGACGCATAAAAACTTTTATATGGTGTATGATAATTTCTATAAAAGAAAATAAACGATACGAGTTATAGAAGAAATCTTTATGCGGGACTTCGCGGGAAATGTTGCGGATATTGACTTTGTATGATATAATTTTTATTCGCAACGGTTCTTTTAGTAGAGTATATATAATAGGTGATGTAATGCTTCCGGAGGCAGGCAGGGACTCGATGATTGGTTCGATTTCCTGCTTCTTTTTTCCGGGAGGAAGAAAGCCATGTTGTTTTTATGAAAGGGTGAGGCAAGGAATGCCGAACAGCAAGATGTTCAAACCTGTCGTGGTAGGGAAGAAAAAGAGATACACCTATGCCAGATCGCAGGAAGTACTGAAGATGCCCCATTTGCTCGATCTGCAGACGAAGTCGTATGAATGGTTCTGCAAGGAAGGGCTGAAGGATGTTTTCGCAGATATTTCTCCTATCGAGGACAGCGCTAAGAAATGGGCGCTGCACTTTGGCGATTTCTATTTCGGCAAAGGCAAGTACAATATCGAACAGTGCAAGGCGAAGGATGTGAACTACTCCGCTCCACTGTACGTGAAGACGCGTCTGGAAAACAAGGAAACCGGCGAGCTGAAAGAGCACGATCTGTTCATGGGGGATTTCCCGGTCATGACGGACACGGGTACATTCATCATCAATGGTGCAGAGCGTGTCATCGTATCCCAGCTGGTTCGTTCCCCCGGCGTATACTATAAGCGCGAAAGAGATGCTTTTGACAAGGAGATCTATACCGCGCAGCTGATCCCGAATCGCGGCGCGTGGATCGAGCTGGAATCGGATCCGGCCGGCTCCGTCTCTGTCCGTATTGATCGCAACCGTAAGATGCCGGTCACTGTCCTCATCCGTGCGCTGGGCTACTCTTCCAATGAAGAGATCCTGGAGCTTTTCGATCATGATATCCATATCGAAAAGACGCTGGAAAAAGACAGCACCACGGACAAAAAGTCCGCTCTGATCGAGATCTATCACAAGCTCCGCCCAGGTGAACCGGCCACCGAAGATAGTGGTACGACACTGCTCCATAATTTCTTCTTTGATCCGCGCCGTTATGATCTCGCGAAGGTCGGCCGTTACAAATTGAATAAGAAGCTGGCTTGGAAGAACCGTCTTCTCGGTCACAAGACCGAAGGCCCGATCGTCAATATGGAAACGGGTGAAGTGGTCATCGAAGGCAACAGCACCATCGATGAAGAAGCCATCGCAAGAATCGAAGAAAGCGGTGTATTCTCTTCCTTCGATCAGGTTGAAGTGATGACCCAGAAGGATGATGGCACCCCGGTCAAGGTGATCTGCTCTTCCGGCAACCGCGAAGACAATTACCGCACGCTGGAGATCTGTGATATCATCGCCTGCATTGATTATCTTCTGAACATGATGCAGGGCTATGGCAAGAGTGATGACATCGACCATCTGGGTAACCGTCGCGTCCGCTGCGTCGGTGAGCTCCTGCAGAACCAGTTCCGTATCGGTCTCACCCGTATGGAAAGAGTGGTTCGCGAGAGAATGACCACCCAGGACCAGGATAAGATGAGCGTACAGGCGCTCGTCAATATCCGCCCGGTCGTAGCTGCTATCAAGGAGTTCTTCGGAAGCTCCCAGCTGTCTCAGTTTATGGACCAGACGAACCCGCTGGCAGAGCTCACGCATAAGCGTCGTCTTTCCGCTTTGGGACCTGGCGGTCTTTCCCGTGAACGTGCGGGGTTCGAAGTCCGCGACGTACATTACTCCCACTATGGACGTATGTGCCCGGTAGAAACCCCAGAAGGTCCGAACATCGGCTTGATCTCCTCTCTGTCGAACTATGGCGTCATCAATAAGTACGGCCTCATCGAGACACCGTACCGTCTGATCGATGAAAAGACACACACCGTCACCGACAAGTGCGAATATGTCACTGCTGACATCGAAGAAGACAAGATCATCGCGCAGGCGAGCGAACCGCTCGATGCAGAAGGTCATTTCGTTCATAAGAATGTAGCGAGCCGCCGCGGCCCGGACGTACTCGAAGCGGAACCGGACGAAGTCGTGCTGATGGACGTATCCCCGAAGCAGGTCGTCTCCATCGGTACCTCCCTCATTCCATTCCTCGAACACGATGATACGAACCGAGCTCTGATGGGTGCGAACATGCAGCGTCAGGCTGTACCGCTTCTGCGTCCGGAAGCACCGCTCGTTGGCACCGGCATGGAATGGGTCGCTGGTCAGGACTCCGGCGTCTGCATTCTCGCTAAACGTGCCGGCACTGTCGAAAGAGTTACCGGCCGCCAGATCATCGTCCGCGCTGACAATGGCGAGCTTGACACCTACGACATCATCAAATTCATGCGTTCCAACCAGTCTACCTGCATCAACCAGCACCCGATCGTATCCAAGGGTGACCGCGTGGAAGCAGGAGACACGCTGGCAGACGGCATGGCGACCGATGGCGGCGAACTCGCTCTCGGCCACAATGTACTCGTAGCTTTCGTATCCTGGGAAGGGTACAACCACGAAGACGCCGTTCTGATCTCCGAACGTCTCTGCAAGGATGACCTGTACACCTCCATCCATATCGAAGAATATGAATGCGATGCCCGCGATACCAAGCTGGGCGAGGAAGAGATCACCCGTCAGCTGTCTTCTGTTTCTGAAGACGCTGTGAAATACCTCGACGAAAACGGTATTATCATGGTCGGCGCTGACGTCCGTCCAGGCGATATCCTGGTCGGCAAGGTCACCCCGAAGGGCGAGACGGAGCTGACGCCGGAAGAACGACTGCTGCGTGCGATCTTCGGTGACAAAGAAAGAGAAGTCCGTGATACCTCCCTGCGTGTGCCGCACGGCGAATTCGGCAAAGTTGTCGATGTCAAGGTATTCACCCGTGAAAACGGTGATGAGCTGGCACCTGGCGTGAACAAGCTCGTCCGTGTCTACATTGCGCAGAAACGTAAGATCCGTGAAGGCGATAAGATGGCAGGCCGTCACGGCAACAAGTGCGTATGCTCCCGCATCATGCCTATCGAAGATATGCCGTTCACCCCGGATGGCCGTCCGGTCGATCTGGTACTGAACCCACTGGGCGTACCGTCCCGAATGAACATCGGCCAGATCCTGGAAATCCATCTTTCCTGGGCCTGCCACATGCTCGGCGAAGAAATCCATGCGGCAATGGCAGCCGGTGTCGGCTCTCCGAAGTATGAAGAAATGAAGCAGCGCCTCATCGACTGCGGCTATGATTTCGAAAAATACGGCATGCCGGAACCGACCGAGTCCGGTATCCATATCGCGACCCCGGTCTTCGACGGCTGCCGAGATGAAGACCTTGCAGCGACCCTGAAGGCAGCAGGACTCCCGGCCGGTGCGAAGACGGACCTCTATGATGGCCGTACCGGTGAAAAACTGGACAATCAGGTCACCATCGGCTGGAAATACATGCTGAAGCTCCATCATCTCGTCGATGATAAGATCCATGCCCGTTCCACCGGCCCATACTCCCTCGTTACCCAGCAGCCGCTGGGCGGCAAGGCACAGTTCGGCGGCCAGCGTTTCGGTGAAATGGAAGTCTGGGCTCTGGAAGCCTACGGCGCGGCTTACACGCTGCAGGAAATCCTGACTGTGAAGTCCGATGATGTCATCGGTCGTGTCAAAGCCTATGAAAAGATCGTCAAGGGCGAAAACATCCCGAGTCCGGGCGTACCGGAATCCTTCAAGGTCCTCATGAAGGAACTCCAGTCCATCGGCCTCGACGTTCGTATCCTGAATGAAAATGGCGATGAAGTCGTCCTGAAAGAGCTCGATGAAAGCGATCTGGAACAGGGCTACGGCGGCGGACAGCCATGGCATAAGGATGAACTGAAAGAAGCCATGGAAGGTGATGATGCCGTTTCCGATTCCAGAAACGACATGGAAAGCCACATGAATGGCGCTATTGAAAACGCCGGCGATGATGTCGCATCCTTCAATGATACACTCGAAGCAGAAGCCAATGCACAGGCTCCCGTAGAAGCCGGCTTTGGTGAAACTGATCTTGATACAGAACTTGGCTTTACGAATGACAGCCAGGATGACTGATTCCGGAAAGGAGCGCTAATCAATTGTTAGATGTAAATGAATTTGATTCCATGAAAATCGGTATCGCTTCTCCGGAAAAGATCCTTGAATGGTCTCACGGGGAAGTGACGAAGCCGGAAACCATCAATTACAGAACCCTGAAGGCAGAAACCGACGGCCTCTTCTGTGAAAAGATTTTCGGACCGACCAAAGACTGGGAATGCAAATGCGGCAAGTACAAAAAGATGCGTTACAGAGGCACCGTCTGCGACAAGTGCGGCGTCGAAGTCACCTCTTCCAAAGTCCGCCGTGAACGCATGGGCCATATTTCTCTGGCCTGCCCGGTTTCCCATATCTGGTACTTCAAGGGTACGCCGTCCCGTATCGGCCTCATCCTTGAAATCTCTCCTCGCCAGCTCGAAAGAGTCCTCTACTTCGCTGCTTATATCGTCCTCGATCCGGGTGATACGAACCTGTCCAAGTGCCAGGTCCTGAATGAACAGGAATATCAGGATGCCGTAGCTGCTTATGGCAAGAAAGCATTCAAAGCACAGATGGGCGCAGAAGCGATCCAGTACCTGCTGAAAGAGCTCGATCTGCCAAAGCTGGAAAAAGCACTGCAGAAAGAAATCGAAGAAGGCAGCGGCCAGCGCAAGGTTAGATGCATCCGCCGTCTCGAAGAAGTCGAAGCCTTCCTGCATTCCGGCAACAAGCCGGAATGGATGATCCTCTCTGTCCTGCCGGTCATCCCTCCGGATCTGCGCCCGATGGTCCAGCTCGATGGCGGCCGTTTCGCCACCTCCGACCTGAATGACCTTTATCGCCGCGTCATCAATAGAAACAACCGTCTGAAGAGACTTCTGGAACTCGGGGCTCCGGAAATCATCATCAGAAACGAAAAACGTATGCTGCAGGAAGCTGTCGATGCCCTGATCGATAACGGCCGTCGCGGACGTGCCGTCTCCGGCCCGGGCAACCGCCCGCTGAAATCCCTCTCCGACATGCTGAAGGGCAAGCAGGGACGTTTCCGTCAGAACCTTCTCGGCAAACGTGTCGACTACTCCGGCCGTTCTGTTATCGTCGTCGGCCCGGAACTCAAAATGTACCAGTGCGGCCTGCCGAAGGAAATGGCGATCGAACTCTTCAAACCGTTCATCATGCATGAACTCATCAAGAGAGGCGTCGCAAGCAACCTCAAAGCGGCACGCAAGAAGGTCGATAAGCTCGCTCCGGAAGTCTGGGAAGTCCTTGGCGATGTCATCAAAGAACACCCGGTCCTCCTGAACCGCGCACCGACACTGCACAGACTCGGTATCCAGGCTTTCGAACCGATCCTCTGGGAAGGCCGCGCGATCAAGCTGCATCCGCTTGTATGCCCAGGCTACAACGCTGACTTCGATGGTGATCAGATGGCCTGCCATCTGCCGCTGTCCGTCGAAGCGCAGGCTGAAGCACGCACCCTGATGCTCTCCATCAACAACATCCTGTCCACGAAGGACGGCAAGCCAGTCGCTATTCCTTCGCAGGATATGATCCTCGGCTCCTACTACCTCACCATCGTACAGACAGCCAACGATACGAAGGTCGATTTCACCGATGAAGAAAAGAAAGAAAATCCGAAGGCGAAATTCGATGTCATGAAGCAGTGGAAGAAAGCCGAAGACGAGATGGACACCTCCGAGCTTCGCGCTTACACCGGCTATGACGAAGTCATGCTGGCGTACAACCTGCATCAGATCAAGATCCATGACTTTATCAAAGTCTTCATCCCGAAGGAAGACCGTCCGGACGGATTCAATGAAACTGATGACGATCTCGTCATTACCACCCCGGGCCGCCTGATTTTCAACTATGCGATCCCGAGAGAGCTGCGTTTCTTCTACAAGCGTCATGAAAAGCGCGTAGATGAAAACGGCAAGACCTACACCGTCGAAAACAACGGCCTCGGCATCACCATCGGCAAGAAGCAGATGGGCAAGCTCGTCAATGACTGCTTCAAGAAACTCGGATTCAAGGCGACCGGCGATCTGCTCGACTCCGTGAAAGCACTCGGCTTCCACTACGCTCTCGTTTCCGGCATCTCCATCGGCATCTACGATGTCGCTGTACCACCGGAAAAAGATAAGATCCTGGAAGACGGCGATGAAAAAGTCGAACAGATCAAACGCTTCTTCCGCCGCGGCCTCATGACCGACGATGAAAGATACCGAAGAGTCGTCGAAGTATGGAGCAAGAAGACCGACGAAGTCGGTGCTGCAATGAAGAGCTCCATGGTGAAGTTCAACCCGCTGACCATGATGGCCCAGTCCGGCGCCCGTGGTAACGATAACCAGATCCGTCAGCTCGCCGGTATGCGCGGGCTGATCGCCGATACCTCCGGTAAGACCGTCGAACTCCCGGTAAAGGCAAACTTCCGTGAAGGCCTGACCGTCCTCGACTACTTCACCTCTTCCCACGGTGCTCGTAAGGGTCTCGCCGATACCGCACTCCGTACCGCAGACTCCGGTTACCTCACCCGCCGACTGGTCGACGTTTCTCAGGATGTCATCGTCCGCGAAGAAGACTGCGATGTACAGGTCCTGAATTTCGACAGAGAACAGAGCCTCATCGCCTCCCAGCCGGAAGTCAAGAAGACCATCATGGGTCTCAAGCAGACACTCCTCGGCGCAGTTCTTGATGAAGATGTCCTCGACCGTAGAAATGGAGATATTCTTCTCGTCAAGGGCAAGACCCTCGATGCGGACGATGTGACCCTGCTGAACCGTCACCTCGTAGAACATATTTCCGTCATCATCCCGACCGCTGACGGCATCGAAGCCGCAGAACCCAAAACCTTCGACCTCGGCACACAGGATGCTGTCGCTGAATACAACCGCGCGATGCGCCATCATCTGACTGTTCACTTCGCAGGCAAGAAACTCGAAGAAGATGCCTATGACCGCCAAGGCAATGTCCTCTTCCCGTCAGGCACCGTCATCGACAGCGATGTCGCAGAGAAGATCCTCGCTTCCGATATCCCAGTGCTCAAAGTCCGTATGGATGAAGCCGAAGGCGTCGAAGTCTCCCTCATCGAAGAAAAAGGCCAGCCGATCGAGTCTTTGGCTGACCGTATCGCAGGCCGCTGCCCGCTCGAAGATGTCGTGAACCCGACCACCGGCGAAGTCATCGCGAAGAAGAACGAAGAAATTTCCGATGCACAGGCAGAAGAAATCCAGAAATACTACGACAAGCTGAAGGTTCGTTCCATCCTCACCTGCCATTCCGCTCACGGCGTCTGCGCGAAGTGCTATGGCAGAAATCTGGCGACCGGCCGTCACGTAGAAATCGGCGAAGCAGTCGGCATCATCGCTGCACAGTCCATCGGTGAACCAGGTACCCAGCTGACCATGCGTACCTTCCATACCGGCGGCGTCGCTTCTGCAGAAGATATCACACAGGGTCTTCCACGAGTCGAAGAATTGTTCGAAGCCCGCAAGCCAAAGGGCAATGCGATCATTTCCCGTATCGATGGTACAGTTTCCATCACCAGTGCGGAAGATAACCCGAATGTCAAGATCATTACCATCACCAGCGATAATCCGGAAATCGCCCCGGAAAGCGAAAAGATCCCGGTAGCGAAGAAGATCTCCGTCACAAACGGCGAATTCATCAAAGCCGGCACCCGTCTCTTCGAAGGTAACGTCAACCCGCACGATATCCTTGATGTCCTCGGCGTACAGGCGACCCAGAACTACATCGTCAAGGAAGTCCAGAAGGTTTACCGCAGCCAGGGCGTAGAAATCAACGATAAACACATCGAGATCATCGTCCATCAGATGTTGCGTAAGATCAAGATCACCGAACCGGGCGGCTCCGGCTGGCTCCCAGGCGAGACTGTCGACATCGTCGCATTCCGTGCGATGAACCAGCGTCTCGATGACGAAGGCAAAGAAAGAGCCGTCGGCGAAAACCTGCTCCTCGGTACCACCAAGGCAGCTCTTGCGACCGACTCCTTCCTCTCCGCCGCTTCCTTCCAGGAAACGACCCGTGTCCTCACCGAAGCAGCGATCAAAGGCAAGGAAGATCCGCTCCTCGGCCTCAAGGAAAATGTTATCATCGGCAAACTCATCCCGGCTGGTACAGGCATGTCCCGTTACCGCAAGCTGAATGTCATCCATAAGGGTGAATCATTCGAAACCGGATCCGATGCGGAATAATTGATGCATCAGGCATAGCCGAAGCAGTCCTCACATCGTGGGGACTGCTTTTTGCATGGAGGGTATTCTGCACGATCCGGCGTATTTACTGGGAGCAGCTGCTTGCCGCAGGTTACCGTGCTTTCCCCTTGCGAATTTCTTCGAGATTCTCTACAATAGATATGATAGTGACTGGTGACTGGTGACTAGGAGACGTTAGACTTTTGTATCTTTTTTCAAGGAGACGCCATGATAAAAAAACTGTTTTCACTCGCGCTTTCCGCGGCGCTTGTCTTTGGCGGCTTCCTGCTGTCTTCCGCGGAGGATCTTGTGATCGACGGGCTCGGCCGTCTGCCATTTCCCAAGGACGTGACGGTCACGGATGGCGGCGGGTCAGAGCTCTCGCGGTTCATGATCGAAGGGACACACTGGAAAAATTATGGGAAATCGGCGCGTGCTGCGATGTGGTCGATCCTGACGGTACCGCCCGGCATGCAGCTGTATCCGGAGAAGGCTCCGTATCCCTATGACTCGATGCACATGTACCAGATCCGTAAGACAGATGTGCGCGGGACATACAGCGCGGGCATCTATGTCATCTCGGGGACGGAGAAGGATTTCTTCCATGAGGGGCATCCGAAGGCGGCACGCTTCTGGGAGACGGCCTTCCGTGAAGATGCTGAGCGTCCGACCTCGCTCTTCGGTATGCCGAAGATCCAGACATCGGAGTTTCAGGCACTGGTGGATCATGTGCTCTCTGAGAAAAAAGGTCCCTCTATGCAGGTGAAGATCTTGAAATTCGTCCCATGGCGTGCTTTCAAAAATGAAGACGGTACCTATCGCTGGGGACAGGAGGCGAAGGTCATCCTGACGAATGAAAAGGGCTTGTCGTTTCCCCTCTGGATCTCTGCCAATCTTTTGAAAGCGGGGGATAAGTACTATCTGATCGAGGTGAATGGTAGCCACGCGGCGGCCGAACAGCTGTCGAATCTCCTGCTGTATGGATTCTATCGGATGAAGAGATGAGATAGCAGCGAAGGGGTACGATGATTTCAAAATGCGCGGTGCTTCCGCTTTATGATGTGCGCTCCATCCTGATAGGACAGCGTAAGCCTTTTTCACTGCTGCATTTACTTTTGAAAGGGGATTTTCCATGAAATGGAAATGTTTGCTTCTCACGCTCGCACTGGCCTGCGGGATCTCTGCGGGGGGAGAAGCGTATGATATGAATGCTGTCGCGGCCGCTTCGCTTCCCAAAGGCTTCACCTACCGGGAGGCAGCGGGGACGGAGACACTCCATTTTATGGAGAAAGACATTCCTTATCAGATGGGACAGCTGCAGTATACATTGGAAAAACAGCAGAGCTTCTCATCCGGCTATATCATTCGTGCGCTGCTCCCTGTCGAGATGGCGGAAGCGCTGAAGCCGTATTTCAAGATGAATCGTGATGAACATGTCTGGCGCCGGCTGACGCAGATGAACCGCGCGCTCTTAAATCCGGCGTCTCCGCTTCGGAAGGGGATCGAAGAGACGGTACTGAGTCTGGCTCGCAATGCCATCGGCCCCGCTGCGGATTCTTCGATCAAGGTAGAGCTTTCTTCGCTGGAGCCTTTCCGCCGCCTGGATGTCGATGAGGCCTATGTCTATACCGTAGGCGGGCTGATCACATACAATGCGGAGGGGATGAAGCTCCCCATGTACTGCCGCTCCTATTTCTTCCCCGGAAGTGAAGGACTCGATGTCCTGATGCTTTTCACCCCCGACGAAGGCAAAGCGCCGCTCTTATATGCCATCGATGATCTGGTGAATGCGGCCGCGAAGGAAGAGCTCAATGGGGCAGCAGGATATAAAGACCTCGGCGTGGTGCTGGGGAAGAATCAATAAGAAAAGGGGTTGCCAGTGACTGGTGACTAGTAATTAACAGCTAGGAATTAGGGAGCTCGAGGGACTAGTGACTTGAATACTACTTTCTGGCATCGCCTCATACATCATTGCGGCGAAGCCGCCACGTGAACCCTGAACCATAAACCTTAAATTACGTATTTCCATACAACCAACCCATTTACAGGAGGACCTATGAACGTATTTGCCTCGCTTGGCGTGAATGAGACGCTGACGAAACTTTTGAAGACACAGGGGATCAAGACCCCGACGCCCATCCAGATGTCTGCGATCCCAAACGCTTTCAAGGGACGTGATCTGATCGGCCGTTCGCAGACCGGTACAGGGAAGACGCTGGCCTATCTGCTGCCGGTTATTCAGCGCGTAGAAACAGACAAAGCCATGACGCAGGTGCTCATCATGACACCGACCCGCGAACTTGCTAAGCAGGTCTTTGACGTGATGCGTCCCTTTGCCATCGAGTGCGGTGTGGATGGAGCAGATATCATCGGCGGACGCACGATCGAGAACCAGCTGCAGAAGCTGAAGCGTGACCCGCATGTCATCATCGGAACCCCCGGGCGCCTTCTGGATCATATCCGCAGAAAGAGCCTCGACCTTTCGAACGTGAAGACGGTCATCCTGGATGAAGCCGACCAGATGCTGGCGAATGGGTTCCGCGAAGATATCGAAGCCCTGATCGATGAGACACCGAAAAAGCGCCAGCTCCTGCTCTTCTCTGCGACGATGCCTGACGATGCGAAGCGCCTCGCCAGAAAGTATATGCACCACCCGGTCTTCCTTGATGTCGCAGAAAAAGCGACAGCTTCGACGGTCGAGCAGCGCATCTATGAGACGACTCTCCCGCGCAAGTTCAAGCTCCTCGTCCGTCATCTGACGGAGATGAATCCGTACATGGCCGTCGTTTTCACGAATACCCGTGAGGAAGCGCATGAGCTCGCCGGCAAGCTGCAGGAGGAGACGGACTTCATCGTGGATGAGATCCATGGGGATATGAGCCAGAGCCAGAGAAATCAGGTCATCCGCGAATTTGAGAAAGCACGCATTCAGGTGCTCGTTGCCTCCGATATTGCGGCGCGCGGGCTTGACGTTGAAGGCATTACGCATGTCTTCAATTACGGGATCCCAAGAAATCTCGAATACTATATCCATCGCATCGGACGCACCGGCCGCGCCGGTACGAAGGGGATCGCCATCACCTATGCGACGCCGGAGGATGGATTCCTTCTCCGGAAGCTGGAAAAATCCATTGAAGAGACCATCACCCGCTATGATGAGAAGGGAAATGTCCGCCGCGTGAAGGCAGGCAAGCCGAAGAAGAAGGTTGTGACGCCCGGCATGTACAAGCCGACCAAGAAGAAGGAGCATAAAGCACTCGGACACAAGGGGCGGAATATGAGACAGAAGCGCAAGAAGGAAGATGGAAAGAGGAAATAAAACAAGGCGATGTGAAATAACGATCATCTCATTTTCGCGTTCAATCTGCCGCGGGGGACTTGCAGCTCTCATAGGAGTGACCGGGAAACCTTATCCCAGCTGTCTTTCATGCCATAGTCACCCTATCCGCCCCTTTCGGGCACCTTCCCCTAGAGGGGAAGGCTGCGATACGAGAATACCATCTTCTAAAAAAGCGGCGAAGCCGCCACCTGAACCTTGAACCCTGAACCAAATGAAAGCAAAGTAAAAAGGGGCTGTGAAAAAATGAGGATTCATTTCTTCACAGCTCCTTTTTTGTAGGGGGATTTCCTCGTGCCTTTGTGCCGAAGCGTACTGTCAACACGCCTGAACTGTGGTACAATAGTCCTCATCGAGGTGAAAATTATGATCAAAAATAAAAAATTCATTCATCAGCTGCTGTGGCTCTTGGCGGGAATTCTTCCCTGGGGCTTCGGGGGATTTCTGGTACACACTGCGCAGTCTATGGCAGTGGGGACGCTCGCTTACTGGGGAATGGGGCTTCTGGTGCCGTTTCTTTTTTTCCTCTTCCAGCGGAAAGGCTATGGCAGTGAGTGGGGAGCATTACGCGCGGCAGTACATTTGCCGCTCTGGATCTCCTTCATCATCCTGCAGATGGTCATTTTCTGGAGCTATCTGCCGATGGCAGACAAGGCCTTCAAGGAAAGTCCGATACCGATCTCGATCGCTTTCTTTATCGTGCTGACGCTTTTTGCCGGGGCGGCGATCATGCTGGATTACCTGCTTCCTTCGCTCTATGAGAAGCTTTCGGAGAAGGGGGCTTGCCGGAAGGTCTGGCTGGGCGCGGCTTATTTCAGCGGGCTTATTCCCGGTTTTGCCATTCTCTCCTTTCTGGGGCTCTATTATGCGAATGGTATGCGCCTTGATCCTTTCACGGCGAGCTTTTTCCTGCTGGAGGTTTTCAGCTTTGTCTTCTACGGGAAAATCATCCTCGGCATGATGACATTCGGGATCTATCTCTTTCTGGCACTTTCCGGGACGAAGGGGCGACGCATCACGGTGTGTGCTTTCAGCGGGATATTCTGGCTGATGCTCCTCTATATCCCGATGGTGATCTCCCTCCATCTTCCGCAGGCAAGCTGGCAGGTCTATATGGATCCGTCCTACCTTCCCATGATCCCCTTCGTTTCAGACCTTTGGCTGACAGGGATCGCGATCTGGGGCGGGAAAAAAGTCACGGAGTGGATTTTTAAAGAATGATGATTTTCTGCAACAGGAAATTATGCACAAAAAAGCATGGATCACATCCGATCCATGCTTTTTTTGTGAGTCTATTTACCGCAGGGAGCAGCCTACGTGCTGCACGACGCAGGCTGCGACGCGGTTTGC
This sequence comes from uncultured Dialister sp., assembly GCA_900543165.1. Classification (GTDB taxonomy): domain Bacteria; phylum Bacillota; class Negativicutes; order Veillonellales; family Dialisteraceae; genus Dialister. Next base: position 18,696 of record UQQQ01000015.1, read on the forward strand.
CTCACGGCAGGCTTCTCGGAGGGACTTTCCGCTTGCGAGGGCGGCGATAAAGCCTGCGGTGTGCGAGTCGCCGGCACCGATGGTATCGATGACCTTGACCGGTACAGTGGGGATGAACTCTTCTCCCTCTGTCGTATGGAGAAGTGTCCCAGCCTGTCCCATCGTGATGATGACAGGCTGGCCGGTTCGGTGATGAAGATTTTCCGCTGCTTGGCGGACGTTTTCCGATTGTCCCATGGCTTTTGCTTCGGACTGATTCATTTCCAGGATTGTGCCCATCTGCAGCAGTTTCTCTTCGAACTGTTTGCCTAAGAGCCTCGGGCCTGGGTCGAGAATGAGTTTTGCATCGGCTTTCTTGCCGCCCAGGAAGCGCAGGAGGACCTCTCCGCTGGAGTTGCCGTTCTGGAAGCCATAGCCGGAAGCATAGAGGTAGTCATAGTCGGCGGCATGGAGGTGTTCCAGCCATGCGTCCTGCCATTTCGTCTCGATGCCATCGATGGAAATAAAGGTGCGTTCGCCGTCTTTTTCGACTAGTGAAAGGCAATAGCCATTGTCTTCGCGGTCATCTTCGATAAGGATTTCATGGCCGCCTTCGTGGAGGGCTTCGCGGATGCGGTCGGCATACATACCCTGTCCCACGGGGACACAGAGATCGTGCGGGATCTGGAGGCCGTCTAGAATCTTTGAGACATTGAATGCGCAGCCGCCGACGAGCATGCCTTTTTGAAGGCCGGGGATGTCTTCTTCGGTGAGGGGCAGACGGTCGATCGTGACGATGACATCGATGACGGCGGAGCCTAAGATCAAAATGCGTTTGAGAGATTTTTCTTCCATGGGAATCCCGTCTTTCTTTATTCCGAGCTCTTCTGCCTATGGCAGAGAGTCAAAAGAAAATAGAGACCGCCGGCAACGACCAGGGTCAGGAGGACGTTCAGGCTGTTGCCGGCAAAGATGCCTGTTGCGAATGGGCCGGTGAAGAAGAAGGTTTTTGAGAGGAGCATGCCGACAGCGAAGCCGATGATCCAGCTGATGACGCCGTTGTAATTGATTTCATTGGCGGAGGGATCGGTCAGGAGTATTTGACTATAGCCCTGCTTTCCGCGGAGCATCAGGTAGTCTACGAGAAAGATGGAGGACCAGGCAGCGAGCAGTTTGCCGATGACGCCAAGGAAGCCTTCCAGCGCGGCCTGGAAATCCTGTGCCACGAAGAGTATGAGGGCAGGGATGATGGTGACGATGATCGCTTGGAATACGAAAATCAGGGTCTCATTCCAGATGAGATGGGCGGCTTGCAGGACGAGTTTCGAGGATTTGAGTCCGAGAAAGCACTGCGGTGTCAGGCCGCCGATGGCTGTGATGTAATAGATGATGGCTAGATTCATTGGGAGAGCGCCTTTGATGACTTCGATTGGGTTCGCAGACTGCGCGAGATCCGCGCTCTGCGTGGAGAGCAGGATGCCGACACTCAGCATGAGGATCAGCGGGACAGCGCCGCCCAGTGTGACGGCCCAGGCGACTTTACTGCGCGAATTCTGTGGATCCTGGTGGCAGCTGTAGTCGGCCGCATAGCTTGTCCAGCCGATGCCTGTGCCGGCTGCGACGAAGGCCAGTGCGGGCAGGAAATTGCCCAGCCAGTCTCCACTCGGCATGGCCATCAGTATGGACCAGTCTGTTTGTGGGACGATGATCACGAGGATGACGAGTGTCAAGAAACCAAAAAGATAGGTCGAGATCGTCTGCATGCGGATCAACACTTTGTGGCTGAAAAGGACGGAGACCAAGACAAGGGTGACAAAGATCGCAAGCGCGATCGCCATGGCGATCGGCGTATTCGCAAAGCCCAGGGTCACAAAGAGCGCGAGGACAGTCAGTGTTCCGGTGCAGACATTGATGGAGAGCCAGCCGGCGTGGGAGACCAGCGCAGCGATCGCAGGGATCAGATTTCCTTTGAAACCGAAGGCGGCGCGGGACAGGATGAAGGTATTGGTACCCGTGTCATGTCCGGAAAGGCTCATGAGGCCGACGAGGGCGAAGGAGAAGGAGCCGAGCACTGTCGCAAGGATTGCTTGGAAAAAGCTCAAATGAAAGCCCACGATGATAGCGCCGTATACGAGGCCGAGAATGCCGATATTGGCAGCACAGTAGAGAAAGAAGAGGCTGCTTGGCTTGTCCGTGCGTTCTTCCTTCGGCAGAAATACTGTTTCTTTAGAATGCATAGAATCCTCCTGTGAAATGTTGGGAATTGGTGAAATCGGTTTAGCCTACATGGCCCCGATGACGGAGCAAGGTCTTTGCATAGGCATGGAAATCGACGGGATTGCTCGCATTGAGCACGTCGATGCGCTCCTGCGGGATGCCGGAAACACCGGCTTTGGCGCCGCAGATCGCGACAGCCATCGCACCGATCGTATCCGTATCGCCGCCAAGATTTGCGCAGGCAAGGCTGCATGTCTCGGGATCGCGGAAATAGTAGGCCATACCAAGGGCAGCGGGTACCGCTTCACTCGCAAGGGTCGTCGTACCGATGGTCTCATAGAGGTTAAGAGAGAAGGCTTCTGCCTCTCCGGCATGGCGATGGGCGAGTTCTATCGCGATCTGCAGGCGCGCTTTGGGTGATGCGCTGTAGGTTTCTTCGCCATATGCAGCTGTCAGGTCGAAAGCTCTTGACGCGATTTGCATGATTTCTTCCCAGGATCGATCTTCTATGGCCGCACTGACGGCGGCAGCCACCATGCCGGCACTGCCGAGCGCAACATCTGTCTTATGGGTGGCTTCACTGACGCCCCGGACGAATTTTGCAAGTTTCGGCAGATCATCTGTGGAAAACAGGCAACCCACCGGCGCTATGCGCATCGCGGCGCCATTGGTGATGGCTTTCACCGTGTGCGGTTCTGGGTCTTCTCCCGCTTGGATCGCGTGGAGCGCCGCCTTTGAGCTGGGTCCCAGGATGTTCTTCGAAAAGGCGTCGGTATCGAGCGCCCAATGGATGAGATTCTTCGCGATGATCCCTTTGTCCGGTACGAAATCATTTTCGGCAAGAGAATCTAAGATGACCAGCGCCTGTGCTGTATCATCCGTGAATTGCCCTTTCGTCATGCCGATGGCGGCGGGATTCTCTTCCGGACTGTCTTCGAATGTCGTGATCCGCCCGAAGATTTCCTGAATGCGTCTCCTGCTCAAAAGCTCTGTCGGCATACCCATCGCATCGCCCAGCGCCATGCCGTAGAGCGTGCCCAAAATATGATCTATGATCATCTGTATTCCTCCTCAAAAACTGACATATCATATAAATGTAAAATCTAGTATATCATCGCCTGTCTATCATCACAAATCGGGATCGGTGATGGGATTCTCGCTGTCCATGAGATGCGGCGTCTTTTGCAATTTCTAATCGCGCTACATTGCCTGCATATGATAAAATATACTTGTATTGTTGACTTTTTTCATTTCCGACTGGAGCCTGCGCCTTTGTGCCGGCGAGTAACGAGGAAGGAGTGTTGAACTTGTCTGAGATCAGACGTTTGTATGTACGAAAGAAGGCTGGTTTCCGTCAGGGCGAAGAGAGCCTGACGGCTGAGCTGAAAGAGGTGCTGGGAGACCGCATCGAAGGCTGTGGGATCTATCATCGCTACGATGTCGACGGACTTTCCGAAGACGACTATGAGAAAGCGGTCTCGACCGTATTCTCTGAACCGCCGGTCGACAGTGTAGAGACAGAACTGCCAAAGGGTGATCTCGTCATCGGCGTCGAATTCCTGCCGGGGCAGTATGACCAGAGAGCGGATTCGGCAGAGCAGTGTCTCACCATTGTCACCGGAAAAGATGGCGCGCGTGTGCGTTGTGCGCTGGTCTACACTTTTGATGGACATTTCGCAGAAGGCGACCGCGAGAAGATCCTGAAATTCCTTGTGAATCCGGTGGAGTCCCGTGAAGCAAGTCTCGCTCCTGCGGAAACGCTGGATCTTCCCATTGAAGACCCGAAGGCAGTACCCGTTGTCAAGGGCGTCTGCGAGCTGGATGATGCAGGAATCGATGCCCTGATCGCCGACATGGGCCTTGCCATGAGCCATGATGACATGGCGATGATCCGTGACTATTTCCGCAATGAAGAGAAGCGAGATCCGACCGTGACAGAGATCCGTGTGCTCGATACCTACTGGTCCGACCACTGCCGTCACACCACTTTCTCCACCAAGCTCTCCTCTGTCGAAGTCGAAGACGGCACTTTTACCGCTCCGATCTCCAAGGCGCTCAAAGACTACGAAGAGACGCGTATCCATATCTATGGCAAGGACACGAAGCGCCCTGTGACGCTGATGGATATGGCAACAGCGGCTGTCAAGGCTCTCCGCAAGGAAGGAAAGCTGGAAAATCTGGATCAGTCGGAAGAGATCAATGCCTGCACCATCAAGGTGAAGATCGATACCATCGACGGCGAGGAAGACTGGCTGCTCCTTTTCAAAAATGAAACACACAACCACCCGACCGAGATCGAGCCATTCGGCGGGGCAGCGACCTGCCTGGGCGGATGTATCCGAGACCCTCTCTCCGGACGCTCCTATGTGTATCAGGCGATGCGCGTGACGGGCGCCGCAGACCCGCGTATGCCGCTTTCCGAAACGCTTGCAGGCAAGCTCCCGCAGAGAAAGATCGTCGTCGAAGCGGCCAAGGGCTACTCCTCCTACGGCAATCAGATCGGTCTTGCCACCGGTGAGGTCAAGGAATATTATCATCCGGGATTCATGGCGAAGCGCATGGAGATCGGTGCCGTCGTCGCAGCGGCTCCGGAAGACCATGTCATCCGCCTCTCTCCGACACCCGGCGACGTCGTCATCCTGGTCGGCGGGCGCACGGGCCGTGACGGCATGGGCGGTGCGACAGGCTCTTCGAAGGAGCTGAATACCGAGTCCATCGAGACTTGCGGCGCAGAAGTCCAGAAGGGCAATCCGATCACGGAAAGAAAGATCCAGTGCCTCTTCCGTCGCGGAGAAGTCACACGCCTCATCAAACGCTGCAATGACTTCGGCGCAGGCGGTGTCTCTGTCGCGGTCGGTGAACTGACAGATGGCCTTGACATCGATCTTGATCAGGTACCGAAGAAATACGAAGGCCTTGATGGGACCGAGCTGGCGATTTCCGAATCGCAGGAGCGTATGGCGGTCGTCGTCAGAAAAGAAGATGCAGACCAGTTCATCCGCTATGCCGCAGAAGAAAACCTCGAAGCCACTATCGTGGCCGATGTGACCGATACCCGCCGCCTCGTCATGAAGTGGAGAGGGGATACCATCGTCGATATTTCGAGAGATTTCCTCGACACGAATGGGGCGCAGCAGGTGAAGGAAGCCTACATCGCAAAGCCGGATGAAGCTGGCTATTTCCATAACGAAGAGATCCATGACATCCAGAAGACCTGGCTTTCCGCCATGGCAGATCTCAATAACTGCTCGGAGCAGGGACTCTCCGAACGCTTCGACTCCACCATCGGTGCCGGTACTGTACTCATGCCATTCGGCGGCAAGTACCAGAAGACCCCGACCGACGGCATGGTAGCGAAATTCCCGGTCCGCAAAGGCGAGACTGACAGCGCCAGCTTCATGGCACATGGCTTCGATCCCTATCTGGCATCCTGGAGCCCGTTCCATGGCGCAGCCTATGCCGTACTCCTCTCCGTGGCCCGCCTCGTAGCGATGGGGGCTGACTGGAGAAAAGCCTACCTGACACTGCAGGAATACTTCGAAAAGCTCACCGACAAGACCAGCTGGGGCAAACCGGCGGCCGCACTCCTCGGTGCTTTCCATATGCAGGAAAACCTCGGCCTTGGCGCGATCGGCGGCAAAGACTCCATGAGCGGTACTTTCAATGACATCCACGTCCCGCCGACACTCGTTTCCTTCGCAATCGCTCCGGGGAAAGCCTCCGAAGCTGTCAGCCAAGAACTCAAGAAGGAAGGCGATGTCCTCGTCCTCTTCGGCCAGCCGAAGGACGAAGCCGGCATGCCGCTCCTTGATGTATTCAAAGCGCATGCGGATTTCCTCTATCAGGAAGTGAAGGCCGGACACATCGCAGCGATGAAAGCGGTCGAACACGGCGGCGTCGCAGTGACCGCAGCCAAGATGGCTTTCGGCAATAAGCTCGGCTGTACCTTTGGCGAAAATCTGCCGCTTTTCAAATACTTCAGCAATTTCTATGGCGCGATCCTTGTAGAAACGACGCCAGAACTGGCACAGGAATTTGCCAAACAGCCGCACACGAAGATCCTCGGCACCGTCGGCGGGGACAGCATGAAGCTCTACGGGGAAGAAATCGCCGTCGAAGAGCTCCTACGCTCCTATGAAGGTACGCTTGATCCGATCTTCCCGCGCCGCGCAGCAGATATCCAGAAAGAAGCTCCTGTTCTGCCGGAAACGAAAGCTATTCCGCAGTTCTATGTCCATACGAATCTTCCGCGCCCGCGCGTCTTCATCCCGACCATGCCGGGCAACAACTGTGAAGTCGACTGCGCGAGAGCCTTTGAACGCGCCGGTGCGCTCAGCGATATCTTCATCTTCAGAAATCGCGATGCAGCCGAACTCAAGGACTCCGTCGATGAAATGGCAGAGCGCATCCGCCATGCGCAGATCGTCATGTTCCCGGGCGGCTTCTCCGCTGGTGATGAACCGGACGGCAGCGGCAAATTTATCGCCGCCGTATTCCGGAATCAGAAGCTCATGGAGGCCATGGACCAGCTCCTTCATGTGAGAGACGGTCTTGCCATGGGCATCTGCAACGGCTTCCAAGCTCTGATCAAGCTCGGCCTCGTGCCGTATGGCGAATTCAAGCCGCTCACCGATGACGCACCGACGCTCACCTTCAATACGCTCGGCCGTCATATCTCCCGCTTCGTCACGACCAAGGTCGTATCGACCAAGTCTCCGTGGCTTGCCCTCTGCCAGCCCGGTGATCTCCACTCCATTGCCATCAGCCACGGCGAAGGACGCTTCATCGCTTCCGATGAACAGATCCGGGCACTCGCGGCCAATGGCCAGATCGCGACACAGTACGTGGGGCCAGATGGCGAGCCGACCTACGACAGCCGCTACAATCCGAACGGCTCCTCCTGGTCGGTCGAAGGCATCACCAGTCCTGACGGACGCGTTCTCGGTAAGATGGGTCATACCGAACGCCGCGGCCAGAATGTCGCAAAGAACATCGTCGGTGATACCTACCAGCCACTCTTCGAAGCCGGTGTGAAGTACTTCAAGGGCTAATGGTCCATGCATAGAAAAAACGCTCTCGTGAATGCGGGAGCGTTTTTGATTAGGGTTCAAGGTTCAGGGCTAACCCCGAACCCTGAACCTTAAAAATTTTCATCCTAAAAACTATTTGACACACACGTAAAAAAACTATATAATACTCCTTGTGAGATTTGTCCGGAAACCACTAGCCCCGGAGGAAGGATGACATCTTGCGGTTCTGTTTTTTATTCAGAAGGAGTCATTACTAATGAAAACAACATTCATGGCCAATGCGGGCAACATCACTCGCAAATGGTATATCGTTGATGCTGCAGGACTGACTGTTGGCCGTCTGGCTGCCAGCGTTGCCAAAGTTCTGACCGGCAAGAATAAACCTACCTACACACCGCATGTTGACACTGGTGACAACGTCATCATCATCAACGCAGATAAAGTCGTTTTCTCCGGCAAAAAAGAACTGAAGAAAGTTTACTTCCACTACACCGGATATATCGGCGGCGACAGATACCAGAAGGCTGGCGACGCTCTTCGTGAAAAACCGGTATGGGTCGTAGAACATGCTATCCGCGGCATGCTTCCGAAGAACAAGCTCGGTGCTCAGATGTACCGCAAGCTCCACGTATACGCAGGCGCTGAACATCCGCATGCAGCACAGCAGCCTGAAGAACTGAAATTTGATATCCGTTAACCAGAAGGGAAGGAAATAAGAAATGGCAGAAGCTACATACTACGGCACTGGCCGCAGAAAAACATCCGTTGCCAGAGTCCGTCTGGTACCGGGACAGGGTAACATCACAATCAATGGCCGTGATCTGAAGGATTACTTCGATCTCGCAACCCTCGAACTGATCATTAAACAGCCGCTCGAACTGACCGGCACCACCACCGCATATGACGTCATCGCTAACGTAAAAGGCGGCGGACGTACAGGCCAGGCTGGCGCTATCCGTCATGGCATCAGCCGTGCTCTCCTCGATGTCGATGGAGACTACAGAAAAGTTCTGAAAGTCGCAGGTCTCCTGACCCGTGATCCAAGAATGAAAGAACGTAAGAAATACGGCCTCAAGAAAGCAAGAAAAGCAAGCCAGTTCTCCAAACGTTAATCATTGGACGAATGTCGAAAACGCTCATGGATTTCCATGGGCGTTTTTTGATGCATGAGAAGCAGAAACGAAGGGGACGAGCAGCATATGATAAAAGCGTATCATCCTGCCTTCCCTGCGGCTCCTCTTCTCTTTTATAAGCGGTTTCCCGTCCAAGATCCACCAACCAAGTGCATTTCCCTACTATTTCCTTCCTCTATGAAGTATAATAAGGGAGACCGATTCACCAAGGAGGATTTATGACTGCAAACGATATTCATGACGCGATAGAGACATTCGCTCGCTACGGTGTGCCGCGGGAGCGGATTTTTAATGAAGTCATGCGTGCGCGCTATCTGGACTATGTACTTTTCCTGAATCCGGAGAATGTCCAGTACGGGATCTCCATCGATGACCTGTATGAGAATATGAAACGCACGGCAGACAAGCTGGGCATGTATGAGGGCGATGCAGATACCTATGCGCGCGTTTATACACTTGCGCTCCGCGTGGAGCCGCTGGTCTTTGCGCCGGAAATGCCGACAGCACCTGCCAAAGTGCATGCGCTGCTCGCGGAAGCGGTAAAAAAGGCAGAGGCCGCGGGAAATACGGTGCTTTTCACCGGCGCAGAAGAATATCTGCCCTACCTTGCCGGAATTTTCCAAGATCTCGGGGGAAAACGTATCGCCGTGGCAGTGAAGGATGCCATCTGGAAGGAGCGTCTTCACTATGTCTTCCCACGCGGCCGCGCAATGCTGGAGAGCGAACTCGCGGAAGATACCGAGCACTACGATTACATTTTTGATTTTGAGACGGACGGCATCGCAGCGGCAGCCGATTTGAGGCATCGCCTTGCCGAGAAAGGCGTGATGGACGTCATCATTCCTTCTGCGCTGCTGACGAAAGAGGGGGATGCTGCGCTTGCTGCTAGAAGAAGCTTGGTAGCAGAGAAAAAATTGACGGCTTTCTATGATACGGAAATCAGCGGGAATGAGTACGCCTACCTGCGCTTTGCCGGAGAAGCAGCCAAGACCGTGTCTTTCGGTCTGGCGGATTTCGCGGACGGTGCTTTCCGCGGCGTAGACCAGCTCTCACTTCCGTCGGAAACTTTCATCGAAGCCGATGACTGGAACTATGACCTCTACGCTTTTAATGGTTCGCCGAGCGTTCAGATGCTCCTTTCTCAAAATATCGTTTCGCCGGATTTCACGCTGGGAAACGTCTTCTGCGATGTGCCGATGGAAGAAATCGAAACCGACCTGCCGCGGATTTCTCGCGAAACGGTGACGGACTCGGGCGTGCGGATGGATCTCGCGGCCTATGTACATGGGGAAACGCCGGCGGTCCTGCGCGTCCTTGCAGCGGGCGACCTAGTTCTCACCACGGTAGAAGGGCATCTTCGCACCGCCGTCGTAAAAGAGCCCTGCGCTGCATCTGACGAAGGCATCTTGGCCTTCCGCCCGGTGGAGGGCTATACCGGCGAATACGTGAAACTCTACTTCGATGGGAAACTGGGCGAACTCTTTCTCGCCACAATGAAAGCAGGGGAACACTGGTATCTCACGACGTCCCGCCTCCTCCGTCTGCCCATTCCGCAGGCAGGAAAGGAAACGATCGAAGCGCTCACCAGACTTTGCGATGACCGCACCAAAGCCCTCGCAGCTGCGGAAGCCGCATGGAGAGAAGCCAAAGAAGAGGGCGTCAGAAGGATGGTCGGGAAGTAGGTTTAATGGGTTCAACAGGTTCAGCTTGATAGGGGGGATAGCCCCTTCCTTTGGAAAGGGCAGGCGAGCGCAGCGAGCCGGGGGTGGTCGAAGGAAACGGAATTAACGTATTCCACTAGCCAACCTCCGCCCCTGCGGGGCACCTCCTTCCAGAGGAAGGAGGGAAATGCGAAATAGTTAGCAGTTACTTCTACGCACTGAACTCGCCAACCTGAAGTTTGAAAGCAGGGATCAGGGACTGAGGATTAGGGATTAGGAGTGACTAGTGACTGGCGGCTTACATACCACTTTCGGGCATCGCCATATTATACTCTGCGGCGCTTTATAATTTTTATGCGCCGTACCACCATTTCTCATTTCTCATTCAAGCGAAGCTTTCACCCGCAATCAAAGGGCGCCTCGCCCCGGTGACTAACCCCGAACCCTGAACCTTGAACCCTGAACCCTATCTACTAAGAGGAGATTCAAAATGATGGAAACCAAACAAATCGTACTGGCTACGCACAATCAAGGAAAGATCAGAGAATTTCAGAAAGCCTTCAAAGAAATCGGATGGGACGCCGTGCCGATCGCTGATATCGCGGAGGTAGAAGACCCGGAAGAGACGGGGAGGACCTTCGAAGAAAATGCGCTGCAGAAGGCCCGCCGCTATGCGAAGGCGGTGAATCTTCCCGTGCTCTCCGATGACTCGGGTATCATTGCCTGCGCGCTCGGAGACAAACCGGGGGTGTACTCGGCGCGCTATGCCGGACACCATGGCGATGATGAAGCCAATAACCAGAAGCTCATCCGGGACCTTGCCCCTTACAAGGGAGATGACCGCAAGGGCTACTATGCCTGCGTCGTCGCCCTTGTCTGGCCGGATGGCCGATCCCTTACGGGGAAAGGTACATGCGATGGGATCATCCGCGATTTCTACCAGGGGGAAGGCGGCTTCGGCTATGATCCGCTCTTCTATCTGCCGGAATTTGGGAAAACCATGGCAGAGCTTTCGATGGAAGAAAAGAACCGGATCAGCCATAGAGGAAGAGCTCTTAGGGACTTACTGTCGAAACTAGGGAAATAGGATTCAGGGTTAGCCCGTGGGGGCGGCTCCGTCCACTGGTTATGAATGAAAGCTCGGCTCTCTAGTTAGGAGTGAGGAGTGGTGGTGCGGCGCATAAAAATCAGAAGCGCCGCGGAGTATAAATAGGGTGATGCCCGAAGAGGGCATTTCAGTCACTAGTCACGCCTAATCCCTAGACACTCATCCCTGCTTTCAACCGGAACCATTGACTCCTATTTCCCAAAACTCATACATAATGTATCTACCTATACATAAATAGTATACTCGATTTTAAGCGGTTTCATTCAATAAGGCTCTATGTTATAATGGAAAAGGTTCCAATCCATAGAGGAAAAGAACGGGGGTGGCAGTTTACTTCATGAAACGAGGTAAGCTCAAACTGCTGGGTTTCAACAATTTGACAAAGACACTCAGCTTCAATATGTACGACATCTGCTATGCCAGTACAGAAACAGAAAGAAAAAAATACATCGCTTACATTGACGAGGTCTACAGCGCCGAGCGCCTGACCCAGATCCTCGTGAAGGTCGCTGAGATGATCGGAGCCCATGTGCTGAACATCGCTTCGCAGGACTATGACCCGCAGGGCGCGTCCGTCACGATGCTGATCGCAGAGGAAGAAGTCGAGAAGCAGGACGTGGTGTGTCATCTCGATAAGAGCCATATCACTGTCCACACCTATCCGGAAATGCATCCGCAGGACGGGATCTGCACCTTCCGCGCGGACATCGATGTATCGACCTGTGGGAAGATTTCGCCTTTGAATGCGCTGAATTTTCTGCTCCAGTCCTTCGATGCGGATATCGTCATCACCGACTACCGCGTGCGCGGCTTCACCCGCGACGTGCAGGGCAAGAAGATCTTCATCGACCATCGCATCAATTCCATTCAGAACTACATGGCGCCGAAGCTGCGCTATAAGTACGATATGGTGGACGTCAATGTATATCAGGAAAATATTTTTCACACGAAGATGCTGATCCATGATTTCAATCTGGATAACTACCTCTTCGATATGAAAGAGGCAGAGCTGGATCGCAAGGAAGGGAAACGCATCCGCCGCCTGCTGAAGCAGGAAATGTATGAGATCTTCAATGGCAGAAATCTTCCTGCCATCAAAGATTAAATATAAAGCGGCTCCATTCGAAGTCGCCGACGCATAAAGTATCAGTCTTTTTTAGGAGGAAACAATGGATACTGCAAAACTCAAAGAAGAAGCACTCGCACTCAGAAGAGAAAAACATCAGATGATCAAGACCGGCTTGAATGCTGCTGTCGAAAGCAATCACGACCTCGCGATCGTATACACCCCGGGTGTATCCGCTCCGTGCCTCGCGATCAAAGACGATGAAGACCTGTCCCTGGAACTGACCTGGAGAGGCAATGTCGTAGCCGTTATTTCTGATGGCACCCGTGTTCTCGGCATGGGTGATATCGGCGCAGCTGCTGCTATGCCGGTCATGGAAGGCAAATCCGCACTGTACAAGAGATTCGGACAAATCGATGCGATCCCGATCACTCTGGACACCAAGGATCCGCAGGAATTCATCCACACCGTCAAACTGCTGGAAAAGAACTTCGCCGGCATCAACCTCGAAGATATCTCTTCCCCGAAATGCTATGACATCGAAGACGAACTGAAAAAGATCATGAACATCCCGGTCTTCCACGATGATCAGCACGGCACTGCGATTGCTGCTCTGGCAGCACTCCTCGGTGCTCTCGAAGTCGTCGGCAAAAAGATCGAAGATGTGAAAGTCGTCATGAATGGCGCTGGTGCTGCCGGTACCGCGATCACTCGTCTGCTCCTCGAAGACGGCGTAAAACCGGAAAACATGACCATCCTGAATTCCAAAGGCATCCTCTTTGACAATGGCAAGAGAGACCGCGTACAGCAGGAACTCATCGCCAAAGTCAATCCGGAAAACAAACAGGGCACCTTTGCTGATGCTGTCAAAGGCGCTGATGTCCTCATCGGCTGCTCCGCACCGGGCGTATTCAACGTAGAAGCCATCAAGACCATGAACGACAAGAGCATCGTCTTCGGCATGGCAAACCCGGTACCGGAGATCATGTACGAAGAAGCCAAAGAAAAAGGCGTTTACATCTATGGTTCCGGCAGAAGCGATATGCCGAACCAGGTCAACAACTCCTCCGTATTCCCAGGCCTCTTCCGCGGCGCTCTCGATGTACGTGCCCGTCAGATCAATGAGGAAATGAAACTCGCTGCTGCTCATGCTCTCGCAGACCTCGCTATCCATAGCGGCAAACTCGACCCGGATCATGTCGTCGTCGACGTATTCGATCCGAAGGTTCCGTTTGCTGTAGCGAAAGCCGTTGCCAAAGCAGCCATCGCTTCCGGCGTAGCAAGAGCCACCGAACTCCCGGAAAAATACAGAGACTAATCGCGCGTAGCGCATCAAAAAAGCAGGAAATGAGACGTTCTCATTTCCTGCTTTTTGTTTTGGATGATTAGTGACTGGTGACTGGTAGCTAGGGATTAGTGGCTAGGGATTAGGAGCCTCAAGTGACTGGTGACTTGAATATTGCCTTCGGGCATCACCATTTCTCATTTCTCATTCAAGTGAGGCTTTCCATCGTAATCAAGGGGCGGCACGCCCTTGGGCTAACCCTGAACCCTGCCCCGAACCGTTTTACTTCAGCCCCAATTCATCCTTATGGGTGGTCATGCCATCGATGCAGGCCTGCATGACATCGCCCGCTTCCATGCCGAGCATAGCAAAGCCCTGCTTGATCACATCACGGTTGCAGCCAGCCGCAAATTTCTTGTCCTTGAATTTCTTCTTGAGCCCTTTGAGCTCCATGCCGCTGATGCCTTCCGGGCGCATGAGTGCATACGCCATGACGACGCCCGTCAGCTCATCGACTGTGAAAAGGCTTTTCTCAATATCAGTCGTCGGTTCGACCTCATCGCTGCAGAGACCCCAGCCGTGGGAGATGATGGTCTTGATGTCTTCTTCGTCTACGCCTTCCGGTTCCAAAAATTCGCGGACATGATGGCAGTGTTCATTCGGGAAGGCTTCGTAGTCGACGTCGTGCAGGTAGCCGATGGCTTCCCAGTGATCTTTATCACCGCCGAAGACGCTCGCCATCGCGCCCATGGCAGCGCTGACAGCCGCCGCGTGGGTGAAGAGATGGTCTTCCGTGGTGTGTTTCTGGAGGATTTCTTTGGCTTTCGCAAGGGTAAGTGTGGACATAGTAGGATCTCCTTTTTAATCAGGGACTAGTGACTTGTGACTGGTAGCTGGGGATGAGGTAGGAAGCCCGAGACACGCCCTCCTTCCTCTGGAGGGAGGTGCCCCGAAGGGGCGGAGGTTGGCCGAGCAAAAACATTTTTAAAATATATCTCGATGGTAGAACATATGGAATGAATTGTCAATGCGAAAGGGTGAAATTGTGATACAATGAGAGAAAGAAGGGTTCAGGGTTAGCCCTTGGGGCGGCTCTACCCTTGATTAAGTTTGAAAGCATCGATTGAATGAGAAATTAGAAATGAGAAATGAGAAATGAGAAATGGTGGTGCGGCGAATAAAAGTATGGAAGCGCCGCGAAGTATAAATAATGGCGATGCCCGCGACTGGCATTCCAGTCACTAGTCACCAGTCACTTTGATTCCATTCCACGAAAGGAGCCGTCATCATGACCGACATCGAGAAACTGAGAGCTATGATCGCATCCCATCACCGCATCGTCTTTTTCGGCGGGGCGGGGGTCTCCACGGAGTCGAACATCCCTGATTTCCGCGGAGCGAATGGCCTTTACCGGCAGAAAACAGACCTCCCATGGACGCCGGAGGAAATGCTTTCACACCATTTCTATGAGGAGCATCCCGTGGAATTTTTCACCATGTATAAGCAGTTCGCAGAAGCCATGCTAAAGGCGTCTCCGAACCGCGCGCACTTTGCGCTGGCAAAGCTCGAGCAAAAGGGCAAGCTCTCTGCCGTTATCACGCAGAATATCGATGGTCTCCATCAGCGCGCGGGGAGCCGGAATGTCATCGAAGTCCACGGCACCATCCTGACGAATACCTGTGAGAAATGCTTTGCAAAATATGATGCGAAGACCCTCCTTACTCTGGCATCGCCCGTGCCGCACTGTTCCAGTTGCGGCGGCGTGATCAAGCCAGATGTCGTGCTCTATGAAGAAGCGCTCGATACGAATGATATTGACGAGGCAATCGATGAGATTTCCCAGGCTGATATGCTCATCATCGGCGGGACGAGCCTTGTCGTCTATCCGGCGGCAGGCTTCGTCAACTATTTCCGCGGTGATGCTCTTGTCGTCATCAATCAGGACGCGACAGCGCAGGACGCCCGCGCCGACCTCGTCTTCCATGAGAGCGTGGGGAAGGTACTGGAAATAGCCGTGGAGGGAGATTAGGCGTTTCGCGTGACTGGTGACTTGAATACCACTTTCGGGCATCGCCCCATATATACTTGCGGCGAAGGCTCCACCACAAGTTTGAAAGCAGGGATGGGTAGCTAGGGATTGAGGATTAGGAGTAGCTAGTGATTAGGATTTTCTGGCATCGTCATCCCGAGCGCAGCTGAGGGATCTCTACCGCCCTGCGGGAATCAGCGTGTATGCGCCGAAGGGAAACGATGTCTTGGTGTTGTCTCACATGCGACAATGAACTTCTGCCTTAGAGATTTCTCGCTTGCGCTCGAAATGACGACGGCGCGAAGCGCCATCAAAACTCTGCGGTGCTTCATTATTTTTTGCGCTGCACCACAATTTCTCATTTCTCATTCCTAATTCGAGCAAAGATTTCACTTACAATCAAGGGGCAGTCCTACCCCTGAACCTTGAACCCTGAACCCTCAACCTTATTAAGTGTATACTCCAACACATGAACTTTCTTTTATTTGTTTCAAATGATATAATACGGGTATACGCAAGAAATGATGAAGCATTTTTCGTACACTCTATTTCCTTATAGAAAGGACAAAAAACATGGAATATCGTATCGAACATGACACCTTAGGCGAAGTAAAAGTTCCGGCGGATCATATGTGGGGCGCGCAGACCCAGCGCTCTTCTGAAAACTTCAAGATCGGAGCGCGCATGCCGGAAGAGATCATTCATGCGTTTGCCGTGCTGAAGAAATGCACCGCCCTTGCAAACCTCGCAGAAGGCAAGCTTTCGGAAGAAAAAGCGAAAGTCATTGCAGAGTCCTGCGACGAGATCCTCGCTGGAAAGTGGAATGGTGAATTTCCGCTCGTCGTGTATCAGACAGGCTCCGGCACGCAGAGCAACATGAACATGAATGAAGTCGTCGCGCACATCGCGAATGCGAAGCTCGAAGCTGCCGGCAGTGAGACCCGCATCCACCCGAATGACGATGTCAACATGTCCCAGTCTTCGAACGATACCTTCCCGACTGCCATGCACGTCGCGGCCGTTTCCGTCCTGCACCGCTGCCTCTACCAGCCGCTCGCGGAACTGATCGCGACCTTCCACAAGAAGAGCGAAGAATACATGCACGTCGTCAAGATCGGCCGCACCCATGTACAGGACGCTGTACCGCTCACCTTCGGACAGGAAGTCTCCGGCTGGACCACCATGCTCGAAAAGTGCCAGCATATGATCGAAGCATCGGAAAAATACCTTCTGGGGCTTGCTATCGGCGGCACCGCCGTCGGTACCGGCCTCAATGCGCCGAAAGACTTCGGTACCAGAGTATCGGTTGAAATTGCCAAAGAAACAGGCCTGCCCTTCGTATCGGAGGAAAATAAATTCTATGCACTGACCGGACGCGATGACTTCGTTTTCGCACATGGTGCTCTCGAAGCTCTTGCGATGGACTGCATGAAGATCGCTGACGACCTTCGCCTCCTGGCAGGCGGGCCAAGAGCCGGCCTTGGTGAGCTCACTATTCCGGCGAACGAACCGGGTTCTTCCATCATGCCGGGCAAAGTGAACCCGACCCAGTGCGAAGCCCTGACCATGGTTGCCTGCCGCGTCCATGGCAATCAGGCCGTCGTCTCCATGGCCTCTTCTCAGGGCCGCTTCGAGCTGAATGTCTATGCCCCGGTCCTGGCGCAGGCCTTCATCGAATCCGTCAAGCTCCTAGGTGAAGCCATCCACTCCTTCAATATCCACTGCGCCGTCGGCATCGAAGTGAACCATGACCGCATGGAAGAGCTGGTGGAGAAATCCCTGATGCTCGTTACCGCACTCGCGCCGCACATCGGTTATGAGAAGTCTGCAAAGATCTCGAAGAAAGCCTTCGCAGACGGCAGCTCTCTGAAGGAAGCCGCTCTGGCTCTGGGCTATGTGACCGAAGAAGAATATGACCAGTGGGTCGTCGCAAAAGATATGTGTAATGTAGATCGGTAATTTTTTATCAATGAAAAGCCGGGCGAAAGCCCGGCTTTTTTGTATGTTATCACGCTAAGGAAACGCTGATTAAATCGCAGAGTCAGACTTTACAAGAATTTTTATACATAGCTTCGTCATAACCTTCCTTAAATAGCTCGCTATTCGCGTCAGGTTATTCCTCGCTATGCATAAAAATTTCAAGAGTAAAATCCGACAACGATTTAATCCGTGTTTCCCTAGGTCAAAGCGCGCAATAAATATATATAAATATTTGACAAATGTTAGAGGGGGGGTAAATTCAAATTAATTTAATAATTACAAGGAGGCGTTTTATGGCTACTCAAAATTTTTCTTGTCCGCAGTGTGGATCGGAAAACATTCAAAGATTTTCGGTCGCTTTTCGCGGAGGTGCGTCTACGATTGATACCAAGACAGCGGGTACCGGTGTTGGGTTAAGCGGAGGTCATTTAGGTATTGGCGTAGGTGGTGCACATACAACCGGCGTGCAGATGACACAGCTGGCTAAGGAGGTAGCACCTCCTGTAAAAAAGAAATACCTTTTCCCCATTATCGCATCCATTATTGTATCTTTTTTGCTTAGGGTGTTTACAGAGTCTATTATTGGTGCTACAGTAAGTGGACTCCTTGGTTTCATTGGGTTTGCGGCTTGTCTTTATTTTCTTGCATATCAAAAAACGTATCTTTGGAATAAGAATGTTTGGCCGGAATTATATAATCAATGGGAACATTCGTGGGTTTGTCTTAAATGTGGACATAAATTCATCATGTAAATAATTAAATAAAAAACGTGGCGAACTTTGGGCTTGCCACGTTTTTGTTTATTATTTATGATTACCTCTAATGCAAGAAATTTTTTTGACACATCCTGTATAATAGAGATAGAAACCAGCTGGGGGAGCCCTAAGGGGCTGAGAGGCGCGAAGCGCTGACCCTTTGAACTTGAATCGGATCATACCGACGTAAGGAAGCGGGCTCTATTTTGACAGAGTATCCGCCGGAGGCGGATTTTTTTATTGGAGGTTGACTATGACGCAGCTTGAAGCAGCAAGGAAAGGTATCATCACGAAGGAAATGGAAATCGCCGCACGCGAAGAGGGCGTGAGCGCAGAATTCATCCGCTCCGGCATCGCGGAGGGGACGATCGTCCTTCCGGCGAATATTTACCATACATCGCTCCATCCGTATGCGATCGGCAAGGGGCTTCGGACGAAGATGAATGTAAATCTGGGGATATCTTCTGATGTATGTAACTATGACACGGAGCAGGCGAAGGCGAAGCTCGCCTGGGAGATGGGGGCGGAGGCCATCATGGATCTGTCCTGCTATGGGGAGACGGCGCCGTTCCGTGAATGGCTGGTGAAAAACAGTCCGGCGTCCATCGGCACGGTGCCGATGTATGATGTGAAGGGCGTCCTTCACAAGGGGCTGAAGGATATGACGGCAGACGATCTCTTTTCTGTCGTGGAGCGTCACGCGAAGGATGGCGTGGATTTCATGACGATCCATGCGGGGCTGAACCGCGAGACGGCGAAGCACATCATGAGAAATAAACGCATCACGAATCTCGTTTCCCGCGGCGGCTCGGTGCTCTTTGCGTGGATGTACATGCACGGGAAGGAGAATCCTTTCTACGAACAGTTTGACCGTCTGCTGCTGCTTTTGAAGAAATATGATGTCACGCTGTCTTTGGGCGATGGTTGTCGCAGCGGCTGCGGGCATGACTCGACCGATGCCGTGCAGATCTCGGAGCTGATCAATCTGGGTGAACTGGTCGTGCGCGCGCGCAAGGCGGGGGTACAGGTCATGGTGGAAGGCCCGGGGCATATGCCGATCTCGGATATCCGCATGAATGTGGAGATCGCAAAGAAGCTCACTCACCAGGCGCCGCTCTATGTTTTGGGACCGATCGTCACCGATGTGGCACCGGGCTATGATCACATCACCGCGGCGATTGGGGGGACGCTGTCGGCAGCATGCGGGGCAGACTTCCTCTGCTACGTCACTCCGGCGGAGCATCTGCGTCTGCCGGATCTCGATGACGTTCATGAAGGTATCGTGGCATCGAAGATCGCCTGCCACGCCGCGGACCTCGCCAAAGGAGTGAAGGGCGCAGAAAAATGGGATGAAGAAATGAGCTGGGCACGCCGCAAGGTGGACTTCCATCGCATGATCCCGCTCGCCATTGACCCGGGCAAGGCGCGTCGCTATAGAGAGAGCAGCATCCCGGAAGATGAACAGACTTGTACGATGTGCGGCTCTATGTGTCCGATGAAGACGCTCGATGAAATTTTGAATAATCGCAATGCGGAGGAAGATCCGTTTAAGGACTAAGACACAGGCGATGTGAAATAACAATCATCTCATTTTCGCGTTCAATCTGCCGCGGGGGACTTGCAGCTCTCATAGGAG
>UQQQ01000016.1 GCA_900543165.1 uncultured Dialister sp.
CACCACCATTTCGCATTTCTCATTTCTAATTTCTCATTCAAACGAGGCTTTCAAATAGAATCAAAGGACGCCCCGCCCCACGGGCTAACCCTGAACCCTGAACCTTGAACCCTTTCATTTATACCACTTTTCCACTTTTGTCCCCTGGTAGTAATGCGCGAGGATCTCTTTGTAGTAATCTTTCCCATCGCCATGCTTTTCCGCCATGGCCTCCGCGCCCCACTGAGAAAGGCCGAGACCATGACCATAGCCATAGCCGGTGATGATGAGCTGATTTCCTTTGAAAAGGATATCAAACATCGCGCTCTTGAGGCCGAAAATCTTTCTCATGGTGATTCCCGAGAGACTCACCCAGCCGCTGCTGCCGCGGCAGATGAGCTTCTTCACGCGGCCTGCCGGCGTGCGGTCACCTGCATAATGAACTTTGCCAAACTGCAGATTTGACAGCTTGATATTCTGTATCTTTCCGACGCCATAGCCGGACGCAGTCAGCTTGTCGGAAAACGCCTCCCGCGTCAGCGTGACCGTCCATGGTTTCTTTGTCTGGAGGGAGAGTTCTTCGGGGACACCCTGCAGGTACGGCTTTGAAATCCCCCAGACATTTTCGCCATACTCCGTGTAGCCGCCACCATCAGCATGAAAGAGCGCATCGATCGCTTTCCCCTCATAGGTGATGACCTCGCCGCGTGTCTCTCTGATGGCTTCATCGGTCGCCTTCGTTTCTGCGCCGGCGCCTTTGTAGACTTGGCTCTCCACATCATCGGTCACATCATAGCCCGATGCGCGATAGCCGTTCCTGTGATAGAGGGCATAGGTCCTTGCAGCGACGGCCTGCGCCTTCAGTGCATCGATTTTCCAAGTGGGAATGCTTTCGCTGGGAACGACGCCGCGAAGATATTCCTCCATCGGCACCACATTCACCATCACTACACCCTCATTCCACGGGGATGGGATGAGCTTCATCTTTCCGCGATAGCGATTTCCTTTCACCGCAAAGGACGGCTCGGTCTGGACAGGCTCGAGATAAACCGCGGTACCGAGATTTTTTCCATTGATGGAAATCATCTGCCCTGCGCGTGAAATGGAGAACTCCTCCCCTTTCCGATAGGTGCTCACGGTCTTCCCATCGACCATTCCCCGGCACGCTTCGAGCCCGGTAAGAGAGAGTCGCATGCCGGAAGTGAGCCCCACTTCGATCCATGGCTCATCCATCTGACAGATGGATGCCGCTTCCTTATTCTCCACCTTTTTATTTTCTTTCTTATTCTTCTTTTCTTTCTTATTCTTCTTTTCTTTCTTCTTTTTCGCTTTTTCTTTCTTAGGCTGCTTCTCTGGAGCCGCTTTCATCTGCTTCGCAGATGGACTTGCCAGCGTTTCCTTCTGCCGGATCGGAATGGTCTCTGCAGATATGACTGCCCCTATAGAAAGAGAAAAACAAGCAGCGAGACAAGCGGATATGATTTTTTTCTTCATATACATGCTCCATGATAGAGAGAAAACGGGCTGATTGATTCAGTGAGTTGTCCCTCATGAAATCAAATAACAAGGTAATGCGCGTATCCAGCGTCTCCCCTCAATATACCTTCTCCACTTTTGTCCCGGTGAAATAATGCATAAGTATGGTCTTGTAGTAATCTTTGGCCCCGCCATGCTTTTCTGCCATGGCTTCGGCGCCCCATTGCGAAAGGCCAAGGCCATGACCATAGCCATAGCCGGTGATAACGAGCTGATTTCCGCTGACAGACAGATCAAAAAGTGTACTGTTCAGGTCATAGATCTGCTGCAGACGGTCCCCCGATACCACCCGATTTCCTTTCGACCCGACAAGGGTCACGGACTTTACGCGTCCGGAAATCCCGCGGTCACTCGTCTTATGCGCTTCTCCGATATGCAGGGCTGAAAGCTTGATGCCCTTCAGCCGACCGACGTCTGCCATTTTCGTGAAGGAAGAGAGAGAAATCGTCTTCTTCCATGGGGTCGCGTACTTGTCTTCCGGCACACCTTTGAGGTATGGCACTGGCGATCCCCATACATTTTCACAGTTTTCCGTATAACCGCCGCCGCTCGCATGGAAGACCGCATCGATCGGTGAACCGCCATAGGTGACGACTTCTCCCGCCGTCTCCATGACGGCGCGGTTCGTCGCCTCTGTTTCTGCCGATACGCCGCGATAGACCTGCGTGCGTGTGTCGTCTGTCACATCGTAGCCGGCCGAGCGATAGCCATTCTTATGGAACATCGCATACGTTCTGGCCGCCACGGCCTGTGCCTTGATGGCGTCCATCTGCCAGGAAGGCACGATCTCGCAGGGCACGACGCCTTTGAGGTAGTCCTCCATAGAGACCTGATTCACCAGTGTCACCCCGGAAGGAGAAGCAATGGCTTTGATCACGCCGCGATATTGATTTCCTTTCACGGCGAAGGCCGCCCCGCTGCCGCCGGACTTGAAATAGATCTTGGCCCCCGCGCTTTTCCCATTGACAAAAAGACCGTTCCCGCTTTTAGAAATGGTGAGCCGCGTCCCCGCCGGATACGAGCCGAGGCTACTCCCTGCCTCCACATGAAACGCAGAAAGTCCAGTCAAAGAGAGCTCACTTCCTGACTGAAGACCGACTTCGATCATCTGCCCCGAGGACTTCTGCTGTCCCGCTTCAGCCCTTTTTCTATGGGACTCGCTGGATGGCTTCGTCTTCTTCTGCCCCGTGGTCTTGCGGTGGATCACCCGTGGTGATTTATGGATCGTCACCATAGATTTCCCGGGAACCGGCTGCGTCGCTGCCATGGATGCCGTCCCCACCGGGAGCAGGAGAGAAAGTGACAGCAGAATAACCATGTATTTTTTCATAAACAGATACCTTCTTATGGGTGACTAGGGAAATGTGACTGCGGTATGCCTGCATCACTTTTCCCCTTTCACAGGAAATGCGGCCCCAATATGCTCATAGGCTGCCTGTGTGGCAAGACGGCCGCGAGGGGTACGGGAGAGGAAGCCGATCTGCATGAGATAAGGCTCGCAGACATCCTCGATGGTCGCGCGCTCTTCACTGACAGCGGCAGAAATGGTGTCGATCCCGACAGGACCGCCATTGAATTTATGAATGATTGCCTTCAGGATCTGATTGTCCAGATCATCCAGCCCGATCTCATCGACATGAAGCGCTGCCAGCGCCTCTGCGGCAATCTCTGCCGTGATCGCGCTCCCCTTCACCTGTGCAAAGTCTCTGATGCGCTTCAAAAGGCGGTTCGCGATGCGCGGTGTCCCACGCGAGCGACGAGCGATCTCCTCTGCCCCGCTGTCCTCAATCTCGATCTGCAGGATGTGCGCCGCACGGGTGATGATCTTTTTCAATTCCTCCGGTTCATAGAACTGCATATGGTTCGTGATGAGGAAGCGGTCACGCAGCGGCGCAGAGAGAGAGCCTGCCCGCGTCGTCGCGCCGATCAGTGTAAAATGAGCAAGATCGATGCGGATGGAGCTGGCGCCAGTCCCCTTCCCCATGACAATATCCAGAGAAAAATCTTCCATCGCAGAGTACAGGATTTCTTCGACATTTCGATTCAGGCGATGGATTTCATCGATGAAAAGTACATCATGATCCTGCAATGTCGTCAGGATGGAGGCCAGCTCCCCCGGACGTCCGATGGCCGGACCGCTCGTCACTTTAAACTGCGAACCCAGTTCATTGGCAATGATTTTCGCCATGGTGGTCTTGCCAAGCCCCGGCGGTCCGTAGAGGAGCACATGGTCCAGCGGCTCTTTGCGCGACTTCGCTGCCTCGATGTACACCTTGAGATTCTTCTTGAAGGCTTCCTGTCCGATGTAGTCGTCCAGACGCTGCGGACGAAGCGTCGTCTGCCACTCGTCTTTTGCGGTTTCTTCGGTGGAAACAATGCGGCCCTTGCTGCCGAGCACCTCTTCTTCCTCACCGCCAAGGCTTTTGATGTATTTATTCTTCATGAAGACTCCTTTGAAAAAAGGTTCAGGAAATCGATTCTATAGATTTCAATAAGTTTGAAAGTGGCCTCGAGTGACTAGTGACTGGTGACTGAAATGCCATCTTCTGGCATCGCCGTATTTATGCTTTGCGGCGCTTCCTTATTTTTTCGCGCCGCACCATCATTTCGCATTTCTCATTTCTAATTTCTCATTCAAGCGAAGCTTTCACTCCCAATCAAAGGACGGCACACCCAAGGGGCTACCCCTATCCTCTGCTCTTCCCAAACTCCCGCAATGCCGCTCCGACGAGCTGAGAAACATTGTCATACTCACCCGCGAGCCTCTTTAAGACAGGCGCGATCTCTTCCGCCTCGTAGCCGAGCGCCATGAGTGCACGCGCTGCTTCTCCGCTCACTCCTTCATCCGGCTCTGCCGCAGAAACCGCAGGCATCTCCGTTTCGACTGAAGCAAAGACACCGACCTTATCCTTGAGCTCAACCAGAAGACGCTCCGCCGTCTTCTTGCCTATACCGGGGAGCTTTGTCAGCTGGGAGACATTCTGCGCCTTCACCGCACCGATAAAAGCAGCCGGCGTCATGGCAGAGAGGATGCCCATCGCGACCTTGGGGCCGATCTTGGAAATCGAAATCAAAAGCAGAAAGAGCTCCTGCTCTTCCTGTCCCAGGAAGCCATAGAGCAGGATCGCGTCCTCACGGACTGCCATGTACGTGAAGAGCTTCGCCTCTTCCCCTTGCGCGAGCTGCTGGCGAGTCTTATCAGAAATGAAAATCCGATACCCGATGCCGCCTGTTTCCAGAAAGCAGAAATCTTTGAAAAGGGCCGTCACACGGCCTTTGATATATCCGATCATGAGAAACTATTCCTTTAAGTTTGAAAGCAGGGATGAGTGACTAGTGACTGGTGACTGGTGACTAGAAATTAGTAGCTAGGTATTAGTAGCTAGGTATTAGGTTTGCGATACGAGACCCCCGCTAGTTTCAAACCTATGCGGCGCTTTCCTATTTTTATGCGCCGCGCAGTATACATAGGGCGATGCCCGAAAGTGGAGGCTCCTAATCCCTAGGAATAGGAAAACACTGATTAAGTCGCAAAGTTCGATTTGGCATGTATTTTCATGCCATGCTTCGTCATACCTCGTCTTAAATAGCTCGCTACTCATACCTGAAACTTCAGCAGGGAGAAGCACGCAATTCATAGAGCACATCAAATATCCCCTATCCCCCCGACGTCCAATTCTTATGCTCCACCCGATAAATCGCCGTAAGTCCAATGGCGAGTGCGTCGGCGGCATCATCGGGGTCGATTTTCTTCGTGATATGCATCATGCGCTTGACCATTTCTATGACCTGCTTCTTGTCAGCGCGGCCATAGCCTGTCAGCTGCTGCTTCACCTGCAGCGGCGTCACAGGGATGATGGGGACATTCTGACGGTAGCCTGCGAGCAGGATCACGCCGCGCGCCTGCGCCACCTTGATGCCCGTCGTAATATTCGTATTGAAATAGAGTGTCTCTACTCCCATGAACTCAGGCCGGTATGTCGCGATGAGCTCTGCGATACCTTCGTAAACGATGTTCAGCCGTTCGAGATCGCTCTGGTCTTTGTACGTCTCAATGACGCCATAGTTGACCGGAGTGATGGTGGTGCCATTCTTCTCGACCACACCGAAGCCGCAGCGCCCGGTACCGGGGTCAATGCCTAAGACGCGCATAATTTTCTCCTTTGCATGCAATCGGTTGTATTATACCATATTTCGCAAAGACACGCAGAAGAGAACGGCGCTCTCCACGAAAAAACTCAGCCCTCTCAGGCTGAGTTTTTCTAAGGAAACACGAATCATTTCGCCAGCTTTTCTCCCGCCGCGATAATGTTTTCGATCACCATGGTCGTAGTAACACTGCCGACGCCGCCCGGAACCGGTGTGATGGCACCGGCTTTTCCCGCAACGGCTTCATAGTCTACGTCCCCCACAGTCTTTCCATCCACACGGTTGATCCCGACATCGATGACTGTCGCGCCTTCTTTCACCATGTCAGCGGTCACATAGTTTGCATGACCGACGGCTGCGACAAGGATATCCGCCTCTTTTGTGATAGAAGCGATGTCATTCGTATGTGAGTGGCAGATGGTGACGGTCGCATTCTTCGAAAGGAGCATCAGGGAGACCGGTTTCCCGATGACATTGCTGCGACCGATGATGACGGCTTTCTTCCCGTCGAGCGGGATCTGGTAGTGATCCAGAATCTCCATGACGGCGCGCGGCGTACAGCCGAAGAGCCCCGCCTTCCCCGCCGTCAGGCGGCCTGCATTCGTCTCGGTGAGGCCGTCGACATCCTTATCCGGATTCATGAGGGCGATCATCTTCTCTTCGCTGATGCCTTTCGGGAGAGGCATCATCATGAGGATGCCGGTGATTTCCTGATCCTCACTGAGATCTGTCACAAGAGAGCCCAGCTCTTCTTCTGTCACATCATCGGAAGCGCGGAAGATTTCTGCATCAATGCCATAGCCTTTGGCGACCTTCTGCATAAAAGACGCGTACATGGCAGACGGCTTGGAGGACCCGGCCAGGATGATAGCGAGTTTCGGTTCATAGTGCTTCTCGCGCAGATGAGCGAGGCGCAGGTCAAGCTGCTCTTTCAGAGCAGCCGCAGTTTCTTTTCCATCTAAAATCATTGCCATCAGAAGAGCCCCGTGATATTTCCTTCTTCATCCACATCAATCTTCTCCGCAGCCGGACGGCGGGGAAGACCCGGCATGGTCATGACCTTGCCGGTCAGGATGACTACAAAGCCAGCGCCTGCAGCAATGCGTGCTTCTCTGACATGAAGCGTGAAGCCCTCCGGTGCACCAAGCTTGGTCGGGTCATCGCTGAAGGAAGCCGGAGTCTTTGCGATGCAGACCGGGACATGGGCAAATCCCATCTCTTCGATGTGCTTCAGTTCCTTGGCAGCCGCCAGATCGTATGCGACATCCGCTGCGCCGTAGATTTCTTTCGCAATGGTTTCGATCTTGTCTTTCAGGCTGCCTTCCAGATCGTAGAGGGTGTGATAGTTGGAGCCCTGTTCGATGGCAGAGAGGACTTTTTCTCCCAGCTCCAGACCACCCTTGCCGCCTTCTGTGAATACATTGGACTCTGCCACGGCGACGCCGACTTTCTGGCAGGCATCTTCGATGACCTTCTTCTCTTCTGCGGTATCAGAGGGGAACATGTTCAGCGCAACAACGATCGGCAGGCCAAATTTCTTCAAGTTGGAAATATGGCGCAGGAGGTTCGGCAAGCCTCTCTTGACTGCTTCCGGATCGGATTCTGTGAGTTCATTCTTCGCTTTGCCGCCATTCATCTTGAGCGCACGGATGGTCGCAACGAGAACCGCCGCGTCCGGCTTCAGACCGGCAAAACGGCACTTGATGTCAAGGAACTTTTCAGCGCCGAGATCGGCACCGAAGCCTGCTTCCGTGATGACATAGTCGGCGAGGTGCAGCGCCGTCTTCGTCGCAAGGACAGAGTTGCAGCCATGCGCGATATTTGCAAATGGGCCGCCGTGGATGAAGGCAGGAACATGCTCAAGCGTCTGCACAAGGTTTGGCTTCAGTGCATCCTTCATAAGAGCCGCCATCGCGCCTTCCGCATGGATGTCGCCCGCAGTGACAGGGGCATTGTCATAGGTATAGCCGACGATGATCTTGGAGAAGCGTTCCTTCATGTCGCTGATAGAATGAGCCAGACAGAGGATCGCCATGACCTCCGATGCGACGGTGATATCGAAACCGCTTTCTCTCGGTACGCCATTCGGATGACCGCCGAGGCCGACGACGATGTGACGGAGCACGCGGTCATTCATATCCATGACACGGTTCCAAACGACGCGGCGCGGATCGATGCCGAGTACATTCCCCTGCTGGATGTGGTTATCCACCATGGCAGCGAGAAGATTGTGTGCAGCGGTGATCGCATGGAGATCGCCCGTGAAATGAAGATTGATATCTTCCATCGGGACGACCTGAGAATAGCCGCCGCCGGCAGCACCGCCCTTGATGCCCATGCATGGACCGAGGGATGGTTCACGAAGGCAGATCATCGTCTTCTTGCCGAGCTGAGAAAGAGCCTGTCCAAGGCCGACTGTCGTCGTAGTCTTGCCTTCACCAGCCGGTGTCGGAGAGATCGCCGTCACAAGGATCAGCTTGCCATTCGGTTTTTCTTCCAGCTCTCTGGTGAATTTCAGAGAGACCTTCGCTTTGTAATGGCCGTAGTTTTCCAGTTCCTTTGCCGGGATGCCGATGCTTTCACCGATTTCAGTGATCGGCTTCATTTCAGCTTTCTGTGCAATTTCGATATCGCTTAACATGTGGATCTCCTTTCAAAAAAAGACATGCTCTCACAATGGCTTTCCATTTCATTATAGCATAGGTGGGTGGGGCGTGTGCCGGGGATGGCAGCACTGATTTTTTCTAAACAAAAACCGTCTGAGCAGAAGTTCTGCCCAGACGGTCGGCGTTTCAGATAGTACAGTACCCGTGGTCATTTCCACTTTGCTCCGTCAGTCCTGCCCCATCTCCATGTTGTATCCCTAGCCTACCATGGCTTCATAGCTATGTCAATGGTACATTTTAGGGAAACACGGATGTAAAAAGGCGTTCCTCACAAAGATATTGAGTCACCAGTCACCACTCACCAGTCACTAGAGCTTCATTCACTGCAATGCACCCACACGGTATCTCCCTTTTTCACATAGATGCCTGCACCGGGGCTCTGCTTATCCACGAAGCCGCTTCCTTCCGGTGCAAAGCCCAGACCGGCTTTGGTGAGCCATTCCCCCGTGTCTCGCATGGACCAGCCGTAGAAACTGGGCAGACGGAATTCCATCTCCGCTTCAGAGGGCAGCTTCGGCTTATGCGTCTCAATCGATGGAGTAACGGGTTTAGCATGGTTCTCACTGTCTTCGATCGTCGGGACAGCCAGGTAGCGCATGATCTGGGTCATGGCTTCTTTGAAAACCGGAGCCGCGACCTGCCCGCCATAGTATGTCCCCATCGGCGTATCCAGGACGACGAGACAGATGGCTCTCGGATTCTCCGTCGGCCCGAAGCCGCAGAAGGAAGCAATGTACTGGTTCTTGAGATAGCCGCCATGCTCCGCATCGATCTTCTGCGCGGTACCTGTCTTGCCTGCCATATGATAGCCAGGCACCTGCGCATTGCTGCCGCCGCCTTCAGAGACTTCCTTCTCCATCATATCCTTTACTTCACTCGCGACCGCTTCCGTGATCGGCTGCCCGCTCACTTCCTTTTCCGTGACTTTATAGTCACTGCCATCGGGATTTTTGATCGAAGCGATGATATGGGGCTTCACCATCTTCCCGCCATTGGCAAGAGCACTGTAGGCCTGCACCATCTGAAGCGGCGTGACGGCGATGCCCTGCCCGATAGACATGGTCGCAACATCAATGGGCCGCATGTTTTTCGGATCAAAGAGAAGCCCCGCGCCTTCTCCCGGAAGCTCGATCCCCGTCGGCCGTCCGAATCCGAATCGCTTCGCATAGTCGGTCATCGTCTCACCGCCGGTCAAAAGGCCGACATGTGCAAAACCCGTATTGATCGACCACTTGATGATATCGACAAGGCGCACATCTCCGTAAGATTCTTCATTCCAGTTCTTGATGGGATGACCGGATGCCCAGACCACCCCCGGGTCATGCCAGACACGCTTCGTATCGTAGGTCCCGGCAGAGAGTGCCGTCGCCGCGATGATCGGCTTGAAGGTAGAGCCCGGTTCATAAATATCGACAACGGCTCGATTCTTGAACTGCCGCTCATCCGCTTTTTCGAAATGATTCGGATCATAGGACGGCTGATTTCCCAATGCCAGAATATCTCCCGTCTTCGGATCCATGACGATGATGATGCCGCCCATCGCATGGGTCGTCTTCATCGCACGGTCAAGCGCACGTTCCGCATAAAACTGAATATTCTGATCAATGGTCAGGTACACGGAGCGTTCCTTCTCCGCCTTGAACGGAGTAAGCACTGACTTCAGGATCGGATTTCCTCTGGCATCCGTCAGGATCCGCTGCTTATTCGAGCCGCCGCGGATGAGACTGTCAAGCGACATTTCAAGACCGTCGAGCCCCTTGTCATCCATCCCGACAAAGCCGAGAACATTCGCCGCCATGGAGCCATTCGGATAGAAGCGCCGGCTTTCATCCACGAAACTCAGGCCTTTCCATTTCCTTTCCTGAATGAGAGCCTTGACCTTGTCCGAGTCTTCCGGATCCATCGTGCGCTCCAGCCATACGAAGCTCGTATCTCGCGAGAGTCGTTCCTCGATGTCTTTCTCTTTTTTGTGCAGAATCGGTGCCAGCTCCTTCGCCGCTTCTTTCGGAGAGACATTCAGCATTCCCGGGTCGCCATAGAGAGACTTCACCATGATGGAAAAAGCCATTTCCTTCCCATTCCTGTCATAGATCGTACCGCGCGGTGAGTAAAGCGTCTGGATACCCGCCGTCTGATCCATCGCCATCTCTTCATAGCGGCTGCCTTCGATGACCTGCACCCAGAAAAGACGCAGCACAAGAAGAGCCACCAAAACAATGATGGCTTTCGAGAATGCGACGCTTCTCATGCGCATTTTATTTCTGGGCTGTCCCTGGTTCATGCGAGCTCCTTTCGTGAAATGGGGCGAATGGGGTCAATGGGGTCAATGGGGTCAATGGGGTCTACGGGTTCAAGCGGTTCAAAGGGGTTGGTGCGGCGCATTTCGTCATCCTGAGCGGAGAAAAACGTCGTATATTAGAAAATGGATTATCTGAAATATGAGAACTGAGTCGAAGGATCTAAGCGCCGCGGAGTATAAATAGGGCGATGCCCGAAAAGTTCCTAGAGAGCAGGTTTCCCGTTTGGGCTTTCCTATCACCGACCGATGAACCACGAATGACAAAGATTTCTCGGCAACGCTTTCAATGACGATGCGAGAGAGTCTGATATCTACCCGTCTCCCAATCCCCAGTCACTAGTCACCAGTCCCTTCTAATCCCTATGTCTTTTCGCAAATCGCAGTGCTGCCTCGTGAAGTGCCTCTTCCGTATTATCCAGATTGCCATTCTGCACGCGGAAAAGCAGATTCTTCATTCCCTCTGCCACATGCGGAGCAAGAAGAGCAGGTACATCCTTCGGATAGTTGAGCTCCCTGCAGGTGACAGGCATACGTCGCGAGAGCTCTGCCATGTATTCACCGAAGGCTTCGTGACCTTCTGTCGCAGAAAGAGGCCGTCCGCAGCCAATGATATCCGCCTTGCAAAGATCTTTGAGATGGAGAAAGCTCTCCGCCATTGCTTCGGAAGAAGAGAATACATGGTCTCTTGCGAGCTGGCGTACCCATTTCTCCGCATCCGCTTCCGGTGAATTGGCAAAAAAATGAAAACGCATATGATTCTCCACCAGCCAGACCACTTCTTCCGTGAAAGCAGGAGACCGGCGCCAGCGCGTAAGGATGTCCCTTGCCATCTCTGCTCCCTTCTTATCATGACCATAGTCCGTGAGCCGGCCTTTCCGTATCGCGCGGATCCCCGGCATCCCCTTGGCTACATCATGCAGCAGCACTGCCCAGCGCAAAAGCAGCTCCGGGCTCGCTGCCTCAAGCACGGCGAGTGTATGATACCACGCATCATACTTATGAAATTCTTTTTGCTGCGGCAGCCCCACCAGATGAGAAAGCTCTGGCAGGATGGGGACTTCCGTATAGGCTCCCTTTTCCTTGATGCGGCAGGAGCAGCGAGCGAGACTGCTTCGTACCAAGAGGTCCATACCGCGAGCGGCATGCTTCGAAACGAGCAGCCGGTCCACCTCTTGGCGCACACGTTCAAGCGACAGCCCCGAGACCCGCGGGAAAGCACTCTCCATCCCCTCTACCAGCGAGCTGTCAGCCGTGAAGTCGAGCTGCGCCACAAACCGGCAGGCGCGAAACAGGCGCAGCGCATCCTCGGAGAAACGCTCTCCTGCATCCCCTACCGTCCGAAGGCGTTTCCCTGCGATATCGGAAAGGCCGTCAAACGCATCATAAAGCCGTCCGCTGCGATCCATCGCCATGGCATTCACGGTGAAATCACGGCGCATGAGATCCTCTTTCAGCGTCCCGGCAAAGGATACCTCGCTCGGCCGATGTGCATCGCTTCCATAGCTTTCGCTGCGGAATGTCGTCACTTCATAATTTTCACCGCCTATGGCAATGATGACCGTCCCGAACCGGCGTCCGCCGCCATCGATCGCTTTCCAACCATGCAAAGCAGCGATAGAGAGCATTTCCTCCGGACGCGCCGACGTGGTGATATCCCAGTCGTGCGGCGCCTTTCCCATCGCAAGATCACGGACGCACCCGCCAACGATATAGCCCTCTTTCCCCGCTTCTTCGATCGCGCCAAGAATCTGCCGTGCCCCCTCATCGATCGCTTGCCCCCGCTCATCACAAGAGCAGGCAGCAAAAGAGTTCTTCGCAAAGCAGGAGGAAATCTGACTCCACAGTCCCACGTTTTCACCTTCTTCTTCGTAGTCTTGATTTCAGGAAACACGGATTCAATCGTTGTCAGATTTTACTCTTTAATTTTTATGCATAGCAAGGAATAGGGGCGCGAATAGCGCGCTATTTAAGGAAGGTTATGACGAAGATATGTATAAAAATTCTTGTGGAATCTGACTCTGCGATTTAATCAGCATTTTCTTTATTATATACTCTATCGGGAAGAAGGGAAAGGGACGTTCGGAAGCAGGAATGAGCAAAGCCGTCAAAGCATTCTTTCATTCAAAAAAGCAGGCCGCCTCATAAGCAATCAAAAAGGATACCTTTCGGCATCCTTCTATTCATCCTTATTCGAGTATTTTTTCTTATAGATTCGATGCGACACGCACCCGCCGATCACCAAGAGGAAAAGCAGGATGAAACGCATGCTGTGCTCCTGAAAATAAATGAGATCATGCCCCAAAACCACCTCGATCACGACCGAGGGGATCTTACCGATGAGCGTCGCCTTGAAATGTTCCTTCGAGGACAGCTTCGACACCACCGCGACCGCCGTGAAGAGAATATTCGGCGAATAGGGGATCGCCCGCGTAAGGATCATATGCTTCACGCTGCTATACTTATCGAGCTTCTCAAGCATATGCCGCTTCTCGATGAAACTTCTCGCTTCCTGCCTGAAGAAGATACGCCCGATATGAAAACTCAGCTCGATTCCCAAGACTTCCCCCAGCCAGGAGATCACCAATCCCGGAATCAGACCAAAAAGAGCTCCGTTCACTGTAAGAAAGGGGATCGTCGGGATCCCAAAGACATTACAGAAAATCAAAAGCCCAATACTCACCGCAAAGGCTCCATAGCCAAAAGAGGAGATATAATCACCTAAGCCATCAATATCCCCCGCCAGTGTCAGCTGAATCGTCTGGTCATAAAACTCCGGGTAGTACGTCTTCATCACGAATACAGAGACCGCGGCCGCAATGACCAGGATCAGTACCCCGATGAATTTCTTATATTCATCTACCATGCCTCTACCCTTTGGCCGCCCATAGATCCAGAAGCATCACAGCAGGGCAGCGTCGCGGCGATACATGTATATGAAGATTTCTAGAAATATTTTTTACAATTAGTCTTATACATTATAATACATCACGCCGAAATATGCCAATGTAGATCACAAACTATAATGAGCCCAATGTCAAGACCGCCGAAAAAATTTTTAAGCGTGTTTTTGAATAAAGGTATAAATGGTGTTGTTTCTGGGCTTGATTGATTTACCTCATACTCATATCCGGATGGTCTTTCAGGAAGGTGTCAAACATGGGCTGCAAGCCTTCCATAGTGGCTCCGGAGGCTGCACCGGACAGGATGCTGTTCAAAGAGTCTTTCCCCTTGGCAATGGTTTCATAGACTTCTGCGCCATAGAGTGCTTTTAGCTGTTTATCTCTAGCATTGGAAGCCTTCTTTGCATAATCAATGGTATCTGCTAGTATGTCAGCAATTCCACCATTAGCAGAGACAGTGAGTCCACTCTTCTTGTATTCGTGCTTTTCATCACTGTGGTATACATTGTCTTTGCTGGTGATGGTGACATTTTCACCGGTCATAGAAATGTCTTTTCCGGCCAGGATGTCAGAGGCAATCACATGGGTGCCGTGATGAGAAGAGATAGATACATTGCCCTGCAAGCTGCCTACGGTCGACGCTTTCTGTAAGGTATCTGCTTCTTGGTACTGGTCGTTTCTCTTTTCTTTGCCGATGGTAAAGCCCAGTCCGCTTCCCATGAGGCCGCTCTTTTTTACTTGTTTACAAATCCCAAAATAACACGACAAGAAAAATAAAATATATTGAACCTCCAATCGCCACCTTTCCTTTAAATCTGTCTATTTTTTCCTTTTTACTAGAGATAGACGCACTTTTAAGTAAATATATTCCTTGGCAAAGACTCGACAATGCTAAAAGAAGTATCTCATAACAAAATATGTGTTGGCTTTGTAGAAAATACTTTTTACTTATTATCATGATTCCACCAAACAAAGCTAGTTCAAACCAGAATACCGATAGCAAAAAAATAGTAAAATACTTCATTTTCTGAGTATTTTTTACTATTTGATATTGTCTATAAGCAGCATAAATTCCAGATAAAATCCCACACACTAAAATGCACCCTTCTATATATATATCAACAAAGATATTATTCATCTTTTGGTTTCTCCTTAGTATCATTTTGTCCTTTTAATTGCTTATCTGTTGGAATTTTATTTTTTAGATTACTTTTTGCTAAATCACCAACCGTACTTCCTGCAATAGAGCCAGGAATTCCACCAATTCCGCCAATGAAACCGCCCCATGCGGGTAATGTATCTGCTCCCCAAGCTTGCCACAATCTTGAGCCACTATAATCTCTATAATCTTGTATTGCATCAATCGTTGTAAAGGTAATTCCTGCTGTTCCACCCAGTCGTAGGCCCCAAGAAACACCTGTCTTTACTTTACCAGATAAATTAGCTAATGCTCTTTCCCATGGATCGTTCAAAAATTCAGATGCAGTGTTTTCTCCCAATGAAATAAGTATTTGAGACATAGAAGGCCCTTTATTAGATGGCAAAGCATCTCTTTTAGCTGTTACCATATTAATGTTAGGGGCTTCACCATATGTCCCCCATGGATTATAGTAAATGTCACTATCTTGTTCTTTTAGCCATTCATCATTTTGCCTATTATCGATTTCTCGATACTTTTTAATAATAGCTTCCTTTTCTTCCGCTGTTGTAGCTTTGTCCAGTTCTTCCTGATACGCATCGTTCTGTTCATGATTTAGCCAGTTAAACTTTGTTCCACTCCATGCTGTAGCAGATCCTACGTCACCATCTCCACCAAAGAGCTTCCCTGTCGCATATCCGAAAATGCTAGCGACTTCTTCTCGCATGTTTGGGTGGTCTTTCAAGAAGTTATCCAGCAATGGCTGCAAACTTTCCATACCACCTTCTGCCATTACACCAGACAGTACATTGTTCCCGCCTAGTTTGGCTGTGATACCACCTAAAAGCCCATGAAGTAATGTTCTTCTGGTATCATTCTTGTCCCAGCCTTTTTCTTTGGCAATATCACCAATATTTCTAAATAATATCCATCCCTTGCTGCATTTACTTTGCTCACGTGCTTAATCCTCTAAGGCTGCTGTTGGATCTTTTGCTTTCACAATCACTATAATGTCTTGCATCTGCCTCTCGATTTCTTTATATTACAAATTTCAGTATTCCTAAAACAACAGATCCTATTGTTAAACACCCGCATCCTAAACAGACATACAGTTTAATAATTCTATCCTTATAATCATTGGGAAGCGGCGAGCCTTGATTTTTATAAAGATATTGTGCGTTCCTTATCCAGCCATATAAATTAAATATAGCTGATATTGGAAGTAGGATCAGAATAATGGACCAAATTATAATTAACCAGGATAAAGGGAGACAATCAAAACTTATCGAATGTATCAGTATAAAAAGTAAAGCTAGTGATATCATAAGGCCAATATAACCTAACAGATAAAACCGCCAATACTTTTGCCTCATGCCTTTGCATCTTTGTATATCTATCCTAAAAGTTCGTACAGTATAGCATATCGTTATTGCTAAAATGACATCCACAAAAACGCCTATAAATGTATCCATGGCTTCTCCTAAGATTTCTTACTTTTCATATTACTTTCATGAAATTTTTGGGCATTCGTTTTTAAGTATCTTGTTTTAAACTTATATCCCCCATAATCCAAAATTGGTGCATACAATATGCCTGGAACAGGAACAAGCATTCCTAACGCAATACCCACTCCTATTTTTCCAGTATCAATAAATATCGCCTTCAAAAAATCATCATTACTGTAATTATTATAGTCTCCAACCAAGTCTAATGCACCGGAGATACCTACTCCTACTACATTATATTTTCCAAGCGCCCTGATAAATCCTTGACTACCATATTTCTCATTTAAAATCCACGGTAATCCGGCCTCTTCGCCAATAATAGTAGTAGCGACTGAACCTTTCCAGTCAAAGGTGCTGCCTAGTGCTGTTACTGGACTATCTCTTACCAATATACCTTTCTTTCCAGATAAATCAGTAAAAGAGCCATTTCCTTGTACCGCTAACCAATCATCTTCTTGCAATGCATTGATATGAAGCCACTTTTCTATAATTGTTTCTTGTTCTTTTTCTGTCTTAGCCTGCTTCATTTCTTCGGCATATTCATCCATTTGGTCATGGGTAAGCCAGTTGAACTTCGTCCCATTCCAGGCCGTAGCAGCTCCCACATCTCCATCACCGCCAAAGAGTTTTCCTGCACAATATCCGAAAATCCTAGACACTTCTTCTCGCATATCCGGATGGTCTTTCAGGAAGGTGTCAAGCATGGGCTGCAAGCCTTCCATAGTGGCTCCGGAGGCTACACCGGACAGGATACTGTTTCCACCTAGTTTGGCAGAGATACCACCCAGTAGTCCATGAAGCAGAGAGCGTCTAGGGTCATTGGGGGACCAGTTCTTTTCTTTGGCAATATCACCAATCTTTTCGGCTCCCAGTTTGGCAAATTCGTTAGCCAGTGCTTGTCGTTCTTGTACCTTCTCTTTGTCAAAAATCTTTTCCAACTGGTTCAAGGTATTCTTTGTATCTCGATTGAGAGCAGATATATCTTGTTTCTGGTTTTCTTTATCAGTGATAGAAATCGTTCCTTCTGAAATAGCGGATTTGGTTGTGCTATCAGATTTCTCTTTTACCGGTTGAGATTGAACCGGACTGGTTGCTACTTTATTCCCACCTACTTTTTGTGTCGTACCGTCCTTATTTGTAATCGTTTCTTTCGGAGACCAGCTAGCACCGTAGTTTCTACCATCTGCTGTCGCTTTATAGTCTGCCTTGTTTTCTACATCTTCCCAGGTCAACGTACCTGTGGTAAGGGTATTTTTATCCTTGCTTGCATTGCTATCAATAAGGCCACCTTTGAGATAAGTATTAGCTTTGACAGAAATATCATAGCCTTGGTTGCTAGCAGTAATGCCAGCTTGGTTTGTCACGCTTTCGTAAGTAGAATCTGTATTGCCTTTGGATGTCCCTACAGTCAGTCCACCATGTCCATTAGTTGTTTTACTAGTACCTGTGGACAGTCCCATGCCTTTACTTTCATTATGAGATGTATAGTTATCTTCATCTTGTACGCTTTCGATGGCCAGATTTCCGCCCGCCTTGATGGTCACTTTATCTCCATAGGCATTGCTGCCACGTAAGGTTGTATCTTTTCCGCTTTCAGTGGTCAGATCCTTTCTGGCAATGACTTGGCTGCTGGTATGGGTGAAGATCCCTTCTGTTTCATTGCCCTGTCCTTTGCTTGCATTGGCATAGAAGCTATTTCCTGTAGGTGCAAAACTCATACCTGCCTGGCTGCTTTTGCTGCTTTCTTTCGTGTCACTAGAGCTTCTATTTTCTGCTGCACTGAGGGTGATATTTTCTCCCGCATTCATAGAAACATTATCACCAATAATCTGTGATCCTTTCATCTCGATGTCTTTCTTGGCAGTGATATGAATATCGTTATTCGCCAACAGATTACTTCCTACAGCTTCTATAGTTTCTCTGTGTGTTTCTGCTTTAAAAGAACTGGTTCCGATTCCTACGCTGACACCGGGCATTCCTTTCCCTGACAGATCTTTCAAGACATCTTTCCCTTTTGCTATTGTCTGGTAGACTTCTGCGCCATAAAGTGCTTTCAGTTGTTTATCTCTAGCGCTGGATGCCTTTTGAGCATAAGCCAGAGCATCACTCAGAACTGCTACTGCTCCACCCGTAGCAGAGACAGTGAGCCCGCTCTTTTTATACTCGTGCTTTTCTTCGCTATGATACACATTGTCTTTGCTGGAAATCTGTACATTTTCGCCTGTGATAGAAATATCCTTCCTCGCGAGTACGGCTGATGCGCCGATTTCTACCTTGTTGCCTGATTCGATCGACACATTGCCACTGGTGC
Source organism: uncultured Dialister sp. (assembly GCA_900543165.1). Classification (GTDB taxonomy): domain Bacteria; phylum Bacillota; class Negativicutes; order Veillonellales; family Dialisteraceae; genus Dialister. The sequence continues at coordinate 18,484 of UQQQ01000016.1, forward strand.
TTCCCACGGTCGATGCTTTCTGCAGAAGGTCAGCATCGCTATACTGATCTTTCCGTTTCTCCGTCCCGATGGTGAAGCCGAGTCCGCCACCCGAGAGCAGGCCGCTCTTCTTGACCTGCTTGGCGTAGTCATGCCGTTCGTATTCTTCCGCGCTGGAAATGGAAGTATCTTTGCCGGAAGAAATCGCGACGTCATGTGTGCCGATGACTTGGGATCCAGTCATATTCGTATTCCCGCCTGCGGTGATCTGCACGGCATCTCCCGAAAGGGTCGAGGCTGTCACGGTCTTGCTTTCGTCACGGCTCTTGATCGTTGTGGTCTTGCTCGAGAGGAGACCGCGTTCCTTGTATTTCAGGCCGTAGTCGTCCCTGGACTCATTATAGCCGTTTTCCAGGTTCACGTCACCCTTGGCGGCAACCGTTATTTGACCATTTTCTGAAAGTACCGTCGTATTTCTGGCACTCAAATTCTCACCCGCCGCGAGGGTGATGGTTTTCCCGGCTACGAGTGTGTTTGCCGTCTCTGTTTTTCTATAGGTGCGGATATAGTTGTCACTATTCTCAGTCATATCTTTCTTGGCTTCCAGACTATCCGTATCCATCGTGAGATTGTACCCAGCAGAGAAGATCATAGAGCCATTTTTACCTAAAGCGGCTAGCGTAGCACCAGTCATGGTGATGTCTTGTCCTGCTTGCATGAGAAGTACGCCTTTTTTCCCTTTGACGGCGATGCCGGCGGTGGTATCCAGTATGTCCTGGTTCTTTCCATGCTGGATGGTGTTTTTCATGGTAATGTTTCTGCCTGCATCGAGTAAGATTTTGTTTTCTCCCTCGATGATACCACTATGTACAATATCTTGGCTAGCTTTGAGGGAAATGTCATTGCCGAAGATGGTGCCTTTGTTCACGATGTTCTTGGACTTAGTGATGATGGTATTTCCTTTGAGTGTGCCTTGGTTTGTCAAAGTGTCCTTGGTATCTGTAATTAAGGTATTGGCACTGATGAGGCTGCCGTCTTCGGTGAGGGCTTTTGCCGTGCTGGCTTTGAGATACACATGAGGATAAAGAACTGTGTATGTCTTGCCATTCACGGTAACCGTGGTGGTTTCTAGCCAGACCATGTCACTGGTGAGGCTTGCCATTTGTTCTTTGGTGAGAGAAATGCCTAGTTTCAGATTGTATTCTTTCGCATAGGCGATACCTGCATCCATGAGGGCTTTGTATTCTTCTTCGTCATTGCTATAGCCATTGAGATAACGCATACCAGTGAGCTGGGTCACTTGGTTCCGGATGAGTTCTTGTTCATAGAATCCGTCACCGAGCCGTTTATTTACTTTGTCGTTATCCCAGAGAAGCTGGTTGTACATGTAATCAGACGAGAGAAATGTCTTTTTGTTTGTGAAGGCCGGATCGGTCTCGATGAGATACTTGGCCTTCTCTTCTGGATGGAGCTTGTAGAGAGAGCTATCTGGGATAAAAGACAGCGTGCTACCTGTTTCTTTTCCGGCTGTACTGCCTGGATTGGTTTCTTTCCCAGAGGCAAATGGATTCAAATTCTGCTGGACGTTGTCACGCATGGTCTGGGTGATGTCTTCTTTATTTGGGTTCTTTCCCGTGTTTCCTTCATAGGATCCAACATCAAGAGCGGTGGGGTTATCCAGCTCTTTCTGTGGTGTCATGAAGATTGGGTCGCGATAATGCCGTCTCCATGCTTTATGAGGCCAGTGCTTTTTCTTGGTATAGCTTTCTTGAGTGGTGCCGAAGGTGATTTTCTGTACTTGGTTCTTTTCAGCTACGTTATTCAGTGTGCCACCAGTGGCTGTGAGGGTATTCCCAGCAGTGATGCGGCTGTCTTCATTGGTCACGTTACCTGTCAGTGTCATATCTTTACCACTGGAAATGGTGCCGGCTTTGGTTTCCTGCACTTGCTTTTCTGATGTGTGGGTGGTGGTACGAATGATGGTGTAATACTTGATGGCTTTGCTTTCGATGGCACCGATGGAATCATTGTAAGCCTTGGCTTCTTCGTTGTAGGCTTTTATCTTTTCATTGAGTTGATTCAATATTTCTTTATACTGCTTGTCCCAATCGACTTGCTTCGGATCATCATAGCCGGGGCGTGGAGTATCCATGGATTTGACACCCAGTTCTTTAAAAATGGTATCATTGTAGTCATAGTTTGGTGCTTCTTGGCCTACTAATTCGTCGGGGACTGGTTTTTCACCGTCTTTCCGTTCTTCCTCGGTGATTTGTTCTATCTTGTCATAACCGGCTTCTTCGTAGAGTGTTTTCGGAGTGATACCTTTGTTATGGTACGCCCCATAGCCGCTATCCAGAGCAGAAAATTCATCTCTGGTGAAAGATTGCCCTCTTTCTGGATGTCCATTTTCATCGATACGGATAAGGTCAGGATTAGTGACTTCGCTTGTCCATACACGGTTTGCCGAGAAGGCCTCGTTTTCATTGGTGATGGTAGGAGCTGTGAGAGACATATTTCCCTGTGCTTTGATGTCAGCTCCTTGGTTAGTGATGTCTTTGGCTTCGGAAATAGACATGTCGCCACCGGCATAGAGCAGAGAAGAGGCACTATTCAGCAAGGTATCCCCTGTAATGATCATGTCATTCCGTGCAGCGATAGTGGCAGACTTCACCTGTGCCATATCTGCTAAAATAGCATCGACAGCCTCTTTGGAAGCAGCATAGGCCGCTTGCTTATTTTCTATTTCTTTGAAATAGTTTTCTTTTTCACTATCGCTCTTGAAAGCGGTCACGTCGATGGCGAAGGCGTCATCCAGATCTTTTTCTTTCTGCTTTAAATCTTTCATAGCAGCAGCCAGTTTTTCTTCCAGTACTTTATCTTTTCTATTTTCCAGCGTCTTAGCATGAAGGGTAATGTCTTCACCATAGATGCGACCGGTAGCTATATTCTGTAATATATCTGTGGTGATTGTATTTGCTTGGTCAGCACTCACTAAACCACGGTTTGTCAGAGTCGTGGACGTGATAGAAACACTGCCACCGTTGATCTCACCACTTTCTTTATTGGAAATATCTTTGGCACTGAGTGTAAGTGTCCCTTTGGATTCCAGTTTCTTGCTGTTAGTCAGGTTACCTTTGGCGGAAATGGTCAGATTTCCATCTGCCTGGGTGATACCGTAGTTTTCTTTCGCACTGTCATTGGTGATGTCATGATCTGTGGTGATAGTCAGATTATTACCTGCTACCAATTTCCCATCCAGCTGGATATCTTTCGTTGTGATGGTTTCATTCTGCCCAGCCGTGATGGTTCCTTGGGCATTATGAATCAGATCAGATGAAATAGAAATATTCTCATTGGCTGCTATTTGCCCTTGTTCATTTTCCAGTTTGTCTGATACAGAAATGGTATTGCTCCCATAAGCAGTTAGTTTCCCTTGAGAGTTATTTAGTGTTTTCCCTTGGATAGACAAGGTACTACCAGAAGCGATATTACCATTCAGGTTGTCCGTATGACTGGCTTGGATAGTCACATTTCCATTGGCAAGGATTTCACTATTGGAATTGTCCAGCGCATTTTCTTCTTCACTGGTTGTGGTAATGGACAAGTCTTTTTCAGAAGCAATGGTCTTGTGATTGGTGATTTGGTTGGCAGTGATTGCCATATTTCCAACGCTTCCCATGATTTTATCATTGGTGATCTGTCCATCGGCCTGCAGCCTCATATGTCCAGAAGAAGCCATGGTTCCTGTATTTTGTATAGTCTTCGCATGGATGGTCATGTCTTCCGTGCTGTGGGTAGTGCCGGCATGGTATAAGTTTCCTTGGCTATCCAGCACCATATGCTGGCTTTCGATGGCACCTTTAATGTCTATAGGAAGGCCTTTTTCATTGCCAATAAGGAAGATACGTCCAGCATACATGCCGCCTAGGTCTTTCACATCAATGGCAATCTCCGGTTTCTTTCCTTTTCCTTCGATAGCAGTGACTTTCCCTGTATTGGCATCAATCACATTGGCGCCGGTGGTGACATGTACGGTATTCCCAAAGATAGCCGCTTTGATTTCTGCGGCTCTGGTATAAAGTTCCAATGTGTCTGCTTTTTTGCCATTGAGCCCATTTCCGGTGATAAGAATGGTAGCGTCATTATCTATGCGGAAATCTTTCAGTCGTTCCTTGTTGTCATACTCCGGTTTGCCCGTGGTCAAAATGGCACGAGCTGTATTGATGAATCCGCCACCATTGACGGTAATACCATTCGGATTGGCAATGATCACATCAGCTTTATGGCCTGCTACTTCCAGAAATCCATTCATCGTCGTAGGATTTCCGCTGGTCACTTGGTTCACAATGATTTTCGCCGGACCTTGTGCCATATTGGCATTGCCTTGCACGTAACCGGCCAGTTCCGTTTTTGATAGGGTATAGGAGTTATTCAGAATGGCCCCTTTAGTAGGTATATTGAATCGTTCATAGTCATTCCGAGAGACGCCACCAGCAGTGGGAGCAGAAATATTGACCAAGGGGATCCCATTGGCTGTTTCCTGCACTAATGGATACCGATTTCCCGGTGCTTTTGTATCAGGAAGAATGGGGGCTTCTGCCCATGCGATGGTATCACCGAAAAAGACACCGCTCAGTAGGACACAGAGTATCTTCCGTCCTAAGGATTTCATGGCTTTTGTTTTGAGAGACATGGATGGTATGGATTTCATGGTATGATGCTTCCTTTATATCTGTAGGCAGTTAGCCGTCATTGATATACTGCTGAGTACCAATTGCCTACCACTAACTAATTCTTGCTAACTAATACTAAAATTTCCAGCTTACAGTAAATCCGGGAACCCATTTCTTGGTGTGATAGCCTTCGGGTTTGTACAGGCTACGACTTATAAAGGCATCATAGGAAAGCCCTGAGGAAAAGTTTCCCCGAAGACCCAATGCCATACCTGCTATGGTGCGGCCCACCAGAACATCAGTAGATACACCGTATACGCTGCCTACATCCAGTCCCAGGTAGATATCGCTATGAAGGGTGGGAATGTTGGAAGATAGTTCATTTCTCAGGTACCATCCACTTTCTCCCATTAGGGTATATTCTCCATCAAAACCTCTGACGGTATATCTATTTCCTATGCTTATGGCATCTACGCCGTATAGCCTATTTCCTTTTGTATTCCATTGTCCATGAAGGGAGCTGGAAAAGGATGCTTGACGATGCCCCATTGTAAACGGCTGCTGCCAGTCGATGTCAAAGAGCCACATCTGGTACCTTGTTTTTGGAGAATCGGGATAGGTATTTTCTTTTTGGGCACCCATCCAGCCGGTTCCTTGTTTATGCCCCAGTCGTACATAGAGTGTATTTCTTCCCATATATATGCGATCAGATAATCCAACCTCTAAAGCAGTGGTATCCATGGCTTGTACGGGGATTTCCATGTCGTTAATAAAGTAATGGGAGTCTCTCTTGATCATAGAAATATCCAGTGCTTTTCTTTCTGATTGGGAACGAGAAATCATATGGTCATAGGTGAAGCGGGTGGTCTGCGTCTTCCCGCTGCTGATAAAGTCATAAGGGATACCGGCAACGGTTTGATGATAGTGGCTGCGATTGTGGCTGATAGTCAGACGGTCTTTCCCTTTCGGGATCGTATAGGAAAAGCTCTGATACCGACTCCCCTTTTCAGAGCCTCTCCGACTTCCATCCAATACAGCAGATAGTTGTAAGGTATCATTGGCATGAAATACATCATCAAAAACAATGCCTGCATTCCATTGGTATTTCCCTGTTTCTTTCATTCCGGAGTCATCTAACGATAGCATCCCATGGACTTGCTTTCCCTGTTGCACGGTGAGTTCCAGGTCTGAATAGCCGGCCTTAGCCGTAGGAAGTATTTTCATGGACACCTCTTGGGACGATACTCGTTTCATATTTTCCAGGCCTTCCTCCAGCATGCGAAGGTTCAAGAGGTCTCCGTCCCGGATGGGGAATGCGTTCTGCCAGGGAAGTTTCTTACTGTCCTTGCTGTAGATGACCTGATGCAGTTTACCGGGCAAACATAATAAATGAAGAGTGCCTGCAGAAATATTCTGCTCAGGAATCACGACCTGGGTGGTCACATAGCCTTTATCTTGCAGCTTTTGATTGAGTATTCTCACTAGTTTCTCTATGTCGTTCATGCTCAATTTCTGCTTTTCGTAGGCATGCACCTTGTCGTTCAAGAAATCCAGTTCTTCCGGTAGACCTTCTAGATGAATTTCGTCCACATAAAAAGCAGCCATCGAGGGAGAGATGTCCTGTGTCTCTTTCTCGATGGCTGCTTTTTCTACTTTTATGCGGAGCAGAACGGCTCTGTCTTTTTTCCATTGTTCCAATTGCCGAGCTTGGTTCAGCTGTTCCTGCTGTATAAAAGGCTCAGATGCCTTTATGGCAGAAACCGGCAGCGTATACAGTATAGAAAGTAATAAAGCAGCTATAAGAATCGGTGTACTTCTTTTCATGTTCCCATATTCTTCTCAAAATGATAGATTTTCGTTACTTTCTTTAGAGAATATGCTACTGCTTTTGCTAAAGCTTAGCAAGTAGGGAAACCCGGAAAATAACCGGAATTATCCGGAATGAGAACTAACAATAATAGTAGGTTCAAACTAACAGTATCGATAAAATCTGATTTTTCCATAGATATTTTATACTATTACAACACATAGCCAATCAGAAACATCATATAGCAGCTGATGCTAAAGAGCTATTTCCATAACATAATCTAATAGATACCCAAAGCCTCAGTTATATGGAGGCCAATAAATGTCTATTTTCGAGACATTTCAAAAATGCGTACCAATGTAGATTGCACACTATGGAAGTCAAGGCGTTAAAGATAAAAAACATCCCCTGTGATCAGGGCGCCTCCGCTTCAGTCCCCGCCTCACTTTCGCAAAGCGGCAGGTCGTAGCGAAACACGTCCAGCCGCATTCCTCTTTTTCACACTTTCTCCTCTTCCCTTCGTATTGTATAATATAGGTATCAATAGACGGAAGGTCTAGCAATTTTACTCATCATTCCTTTGCCTGTCAGATTTCCCCCAAGGAGGTCTTTTATGAAAGGATATATCGAAGTCTATACCGGTGATGGAAAAGGGAAAACCACCGCTGCCATCGGACTTGCCGTCCGTGCCGTCGGTGCCGGAAAGAAAGTCTGTTTTATTCAGTTTATGAAGTCACTCGCCTATTCCGAACAGAAGATCCTGCCGGGACTTCAGGGCCTGACACTCATCACTTTGGGTAAACCATATTTCATTGCAAAAGAGGGTATGCTCTCCGAAGAAGAGATCAAAGCCTGGGGCTCCGCATTGCGCGTCTACCCCGCAGGGCGTCCGCCGAAAGAATATCGCGACATGGTCCTCAAGGGGATCGAGGATGCGGTCAAAGCAGTCTCCAAAGACTATGATCTCGTTGTTTTAGACGAATACAACATGGCGTATTGGTATGACCTTGCGACCGAGGAGGATACGAAGCGCATTCTCGCCGCCAGAAGCCCGGACTGCGAACTCGTCTTCACGGGAAGAAATGCGCCGAAGATCATTCTTGACGCCGCCGACCTCATCACAGAAATGAAAAAGATCCGGCATTACTACGACAAGGGCGTGGAATGTCGAAAGGGAATAGAGAATTGAGATAAAAAGGCTTGTAGAAACGCCCCTTGAGCCCGATTGATTTACAATACAAAACGAAAGGATACCACCTATGCTTACCATTCATGGCAAAAGTATTTCCGGCATGGTCACGATCGGCCCGCTGCGTATCTTCCGACACCAGCCGATGGATTTCGTCCGCACGGAGATCGAAAAACCGGAGACCGAAGTCGCACGCTTTGACTCCGCGCGCAATGCAGCCGCTGTCAAGATGAAGGAATTCTATCAGGAAGCCATCTCTCATGTCGGCTTGGATAACGCTTCGATTTTCAAAGTCTATCAGCAGATGATGACAGACTCTGAATTCGTTGACGCGGTCAAGTCTATCATCCGGAAGCAGAGCGTCAATGCAGAGTACGCCATCCAGCAGGCGGAGCAGAACTTCACCCGTATCTATGAAGCAGATCCGGACGACTACGTCCATGGCCAGATCACTGACCTTGCGGAAGTCGCACGCATCCTGCTCCGCACACTCCGTCAGAAGCAGGCTCTCTTCTCTTCGGATGAGCCTTGCATCCTCTATGCGGATGACCTCACACCAAGCGAGACCATCCAGATGGATACGACAAAGATCTTAGGCTTCGTGACGAAGGAAGGCACTCCGACTTCACACACTGCGATCCTCGCCCGTGCGCTCGGCGTCCCTGCGATCGTTGCGACCGGAACGGATGTCGATGCCACCCACGATGGGAAGACCGCCGTCATCGATGGCTTCTCCGGCGTTGTCTACCTCGAACCGACACCGGCTATCCTCTCCGGCATGAAAGAGAAACAGAGCCAGAGCATCCACCTGAAAGAGCTCCTGCAGCAGCTGAAGGGCCTTCCGAGCGAAACGATCGACGGCCACCGTGTCGAAGTCGCAGCGAACGTTTCCTCTGCCTCTGACCTTTCTGCCGTCCTCAAGAATGACGCGGAAGGCATCGGCCTCTTCCGCAGCGAATTCATCTACATGGGCCGTGAAAAGCTGCCGTCTGAAGAAGAGCAATTCAATATCTATAAGCTTGCGATCGAGACCATGGCCGGCAAGCGTGTCATCATCCGTACCCTCGACATCGGCGCAGACAAAGAAGCCTCCGCTTTCCATCTGCCGAAAGAGGAGAATCCAGCGCTCGGTCTGCGCGCAATCCGCATCTCCCTGAAGCGCCCGGAGATCTTCAAAGTCCAGCTCCGCGCCATCCTCCGCGCCAGCGCCTATGGCAAAGCGGCCATCATGTTCCCCCTCATCACTTCCGTCTGGGAAGTGTGGAAGGCGAAGGAAATCCTGACAGAAGTCCGGATGGAGCTCGATAAGAAAGGCATCGCTTACGATAAGCAGATGGAAATCGGCATCATGATCGAGACACCGGCCGCTGCACTCATCAGCGATAAGCTCGCAAAAGAGGTCGACTTCTTCTCCATCGGGACGAATGACCTCTCGCAGTACACGCTAGTCGTCGATCGCACCAGCCGTAACCTGACCGATTTCTTCAATCCGCATCACCCCGCCGTCCTGAAGCTCATCCAGATGACGGTAGAAAATGCACACAAAGCCGGCATCTGGGTCGGCATGTGCGGGGAGCTCGGCAGTGATCTCTCCATCACGGAGACTTTCCTTAAAATGGGCGTCGATGAATTCTCCGTCGCTCCCTACTCCGTACTTCCGCTCCGTCAGCAGATCCGAGGAATCGATCTGAAAAAATAATTTCTAAGGAAACACTGCGTAAATCCTGATTAACCATAAAAATACCGTACACATGCTTCATCGCATGTGTACGGTATTTTTTTACTATCAGTAGAAAGCACTTGTAAACTCTATTCTTTTATAAAAAGCAACGACACGTTGACGAAAGACTTCGCACCACCATTTCTCATTTCGCATTCGCGCAAAGCTCCTCACCGAAATCCATGGACGCATCGCCCGTGGGGATTCGCTTCGAGCCCAATCCGCCTATACAGAAAGCCTACCTGTCCTCCCCCGTCATCTTCCTCACATACTCCATCACATAGTACATCGCTTTCTCTGCAGCAGCATAGCGGACACTTTTTCGCGAGCCCAGAAAATGTTCTTCATGGACCTCCGTGCCACGACTGCCCGCGACGGCAATGAAGACGGTGCCTTCGGGCTCGCCGCGTTCCCCTCTTCCCGGGCCTGCGTAGCCTGTCGTCGAGACGGCAATGTCTGACGCATACAGCCGGCGGCTGCCCTCTGCCATCTCTTTTGCCGTTTCTCCGCTGACTGCCGTATAGCGAGAAAGTGTCTCCGCGGAGACCCCCAGCACCTTTTCTTTGGCCTCATTCCAGTATGTGACCGCGCTTCCTTTGAAATACGCAGAGCTTCCCGGGAGATCCGTCATCAGTTTTCCGATGAGGCCGCCCGTGCAGGACTCGGCCGCGCTCACGGAAAGATGCGTCTCTTCCAGAAGAGACACGAGGTCTTCCCGCACATGCTGCTCGATGTGATAGTCAGATACGGGGAGGCGCTTCCTGAGCTCTGTCACCAGCGGTGACATCAGCGCATAGGCTACCTCAGCGGTTTCTGCTTTCGCTGTCACACGAAGAGCGATATAGCCGGGTCGTGCAAGAAGTGCGATGGTGGGATTTCCCTGCGCTTGGATGAGATCCATGATGGTTTCTTCGATCTCCGCCTCCGTTCTATCAGGAATCGGCAAGATCATGGAGCGGATCGTCCCCATCTTGCCCAGCCGCTTCATAAGCCACGGCAGCATGTGCTTCTCCGCCATCATTTTCATTTCAAAAGGCGGGCCGGGAAGATGGATGAGAAATTTCCCATGGTTTTCCAGCGCTGAGCCACTTGCAGAGCCCACCTCGTTCGTCAGAAGCTGCGCCCCTTTCGCAAACCACGCCTGACGAGAAAGTGACGGACGGTAAGGACGTCCTTTTTCTTTGTAATACGCCGCGAGGCGCTCTGATTCTTTTGGGAAAAGCTCATAGGAAAGTCCCAGCGCTTCCGCGCCGATTCGTTTCGTGATATCTCCCTGCGTCGAGCCGAGACCACCCGAGGTGATGACAAGATCTGCTCGGGAGAGCGCCGTTTCAAAAGCTGCTCTCATCCGCTCAGGGGTATCTCCCACCGTCGTCATAAAAGCGACCGTAAAGCCGTGTTCATTCATGAGCTCTGCCAGATAACGGCTGTTTTCATTATCAATTTCACCCAGCAGAAGCTCGGTGCCGGTGGTGATGATTTCTGTGATCATGCATGTTCTCCTTGATGGGCTGTCGGAAGAAAAGGGGTTGGGGGTAGAAGTGACTGGTGACTTGAATGCTACTTTCGGGCATTGCCCTATTTATACTCCGCGGCGCTTCTATATTTTTATGCGCCGCACTACCATTTCGCATTTCTCATTTCTAATTTCTCATTCAATCGAGGCTTTCATTCACAATCAAGGAGTAGCGCGCCCCGTGGGCTAACCTTGAACCCATCAACTTGAACCTTGAACCCCTTTTTATTCTTTTACTTCCGCGATCAGATCATACGCATATCCGTCGATGATATGGACGCTCACGAAATCACCGGGTTTCAGATCCCCCGGATTGTCGATATACACATTCCCGTCGACTTCGGGCGCCTGATAGGAGGTGCGGCCCTTGGCCTGCCTATGACCTTCTCCATCCTCGATGATTTCCTCGACGAGGACTTCCGCGTCGGTATCAATGAGGCGTTCATTGTTTTCTTCCGAAATCCCGGCCTGAATCGCCATCAGCTGGTGGTAGCGGTCTTCCTTCACCTCTTCAGCGATCTGGTCCGTCATGCGCGCCGCAGGCGTGCCATCCTGTGGGGAAAACTGGAAGGCTCCCATATCATCGAATTTGATTTCCTGAATGAAGTCACAAAGCTCCTGAAAATCAGCCTCTGTCTCTCCGGGGAATCCGACCATGAGTGTCGTGCGGATGGTCATACGCGGGCTGGCGGCGCGGAGCTTCCGAAGAAGCGCATAGATGCTCTCCGAGGAGTCGCGGCGGTGCATACGGGTAAGTACGGCATTGCTGATATGCTGCAGCGGAATGTCCACGTACTTACAGATCTTATCTTCGTGCAGGATAACGTCCAAAAGCTCATCATCAAAGTAGGTCGGATAAAGATAGAAGAGACGGATCCACTTCACACCGTCGATCTTGACAAGCTCTCGAAGGAGGCTTGCCAGATTCGTCCCGAGGTCGCGACCGTAGCAGGAAAGATCCTGCGCGATGAGGTTGAATTCACGCACCCCTTCCGCTGCCAGACGTCTCACTTCATGGACGATGGAAGAAATCGGGCGGCTTCTCATCGGCCCGCGTACATAGGGGATGTAGCAGAACGTGCAGCCATTGCTGCAGCCTTCAGCGATCTTCACATAGGCGGTATATTTCGGCGTCAGCGAAGCACGCGGGATCAGCTCTTCATTCGCACAGGGAATGGTACCAAATTTAAACACTTTTTCTCCGCCGTTGGCATAGGATTCATTCACGGCATCCAGAATATCCTGCCATGAGTCCGTGCCGATGAAAATATCGACTTCCGGAATCTCCTTCGCGAGCGCTTCCTTGTACTGCTGCGAGAGGCAGCCGGCGGCCACAAGACGTTCACAGACACCTGTTTTCTTGTATTCCGTGGTTTCCAGAATGGTCTGGATCGACTCTTCCTTGGCCGGATCGATGAATGTGCAGGTATTGATGATGATGACATGCGCTTCTGCCAGATCTTCGGTCAGTTCATAGCCGGCTTTCTCCATGATGCCCACCATCATTTCCGTATCGACCAGGTTCTTCGAGCAACCAAGGCTGATAAATCCTAATTTCTTCGTCACTTCTTTGTACCTCCAAAACGTACTTTTTCTCCCCATAGATTCAGCAGGTCTTTTCTGCCTTCATCCAGATATCTTTTTTCTAATTCCCAAAAAACGAGTTCATTGCCGGCCGCATCGGGCTCCGCCGCATCATCATTCACATAGATGAAGTAGTTCCCGTTCTTTTCCATGATGCTTTTATATTTCACCGAGTCCAGAAGCCAGTCTATCAGTCGCTCGCCCCGCTCAGGATGTGCGCTTTCTGCCAGAAGCCCCGTCCCATAGAGATACCAGGGAGTGCCGTCCTCGGGATAAATGATCGTGACAGGCATTTTCTCCTGCTTCGTGCGAAGGACTTCATTCAGCCCGGAGATCCCGATGTCGCATTTTCCCATCGCCGCCATACGGGACGGCGTGGAAAGATACTTCCCATATTGTACGAGATGCTGCTGCGCCTTGCCCAAGAGCTCCATCGCATAGTCTGTCCCGAAGTGCTCAATGAGACACATCAGGAGATCCTTCGACATGTCGGCGGCGATGAAGTCCGTCATCGAAAGCTGTGCCTCTTCCCTTGTGAAGACCTCTGCCCATGTGTAGGAAAAGGCATTCTGCTTCTTAAGAAAATCCGGATTCACCGCAAACACGATGGGATCCACCCAAAGCCCTGTCCAATACGCCTCTTCATCCTTGAAAAGATTCAGCGCCGTATCCGTGCGCGAAGAGGAATAGGCCGCAAGCTCTCCATTTTCTTTCATCCGCATCAGGATATCCTGACTGGTGATCACCACATCCGCTGCCTTTTCTTCCGGTGAGGTTTTCTTTAATAAATCTGCGCTCGATACATAGGAGATCTCCACAGCGAGCCCCTGCTCTTTATAAAAAACCTCTGCCACAGGCTCCAGCATATCCTGAGAAAGATCCGTCAGCACGATGACTTTGCTCACAGGATGGTGTTCCTGACGCCTCGCTTGTTCCAGATTCTTCGCGTAGCGGAGAATGCCGAAAAAAGCCCCGCCTGCCAGAAGAATAAAAAGAAATACCGAACATAGTCGTTTCGTGATGGATCACCTCCATGATGAATGGATTAGGGGGAACGTGCCCCTCATGATGGCGAAAGAAAGCTCTAGTCGAATGAGAAATTAGAAATACGAAATCAGAAATTGTGGGCAGCTTCGCCGCAAATATAAGCAACGCCCGAGAGTGACATTCCAGTCACAAAGCATCAATGACCGGGCGCTCCTAATCTCCGGGGAAACGCTGCCAGCCAGCAGTCACTCGTCACTATTCTCCTCATTCTTTCCGCCAGCCAAAATACCGGCCAGCTGCTCCTTACTGACCAGAATATCTCTTGGCTTTGCCCCTTCCGCGGGGCCGACGATACCGAGGCGTTCCATGGTATCCATGAGACGACCGGCCCGGGTATAACCGATGCGGAACCGACGCTGGAGTGCAGAGACAGAAGCGCGCTTCGTATCGAGCACCCATTCCGAAGCCTCCGGCATGAGATCATCCTGCTCTTCGACCATTTCCTCCTCTTTCTCTGTTTTTTCCGGGATAGAAAGATCGATCGGCTCATAGACGACATGGCTTTCCTGACGGATGCACTCTGCCCTGACATAGTTCACCACATCCTCGACCTCTTCATCCGAGATGAATGCCCCTTGAATGCGGACAGTACTGAGCGCCCCCGCCTGCTTGAAGAGCATATCGCCCTTGCCGAGCAGAGATTCCGCCCCTCCCTCATCGAGAATGATGCGGGAATTGAGGCCTGACTCGACCATAAATGCGATACGGCTCGGAATGTTGGATTTGATGACGCCGGTGATGACATCGGCTGACGGTCTCTGTGTCGCAAGGATCAGATGGATGCCTGCGGCACGCGCCTTCTGCGTCAGACGCTGGATCAGGACTTCGACTTCTTTGGCCGCGACATTCATGAGGTCGGCAAATTCATCGACGATCAGTAAAATATAAGGCATCTTTTTATCAGGGTACATCTTATTATACCCTTCGATATTTCGCACCTTCGCCCCGGCAAAGAGCTGGTAACGGGCTTCCATTTCACGGACAGCCCAATTCAGCGTCCCCTGCGCCTTCTTCATATCGGTCACGACTTCCGTGCGCAGATGCGGGATGCCGTTATAGACAGAGAGCTCGACCACCTTCGGGTCGATGAGCATGAGCTTCACTTCGTCAGGGCGGCTATGGTAAATGATGCTCGTGATGATGGAATTGATGCACACGCTCTTGCCGCTGCCGGTCGAGCCTGCGATCAGAAGATGCGGCGCCTTCGCCAGATCGGTCACGACGGTCTTCCCGGTGATGTCCTTCCCCAGAGCCACAAGGATATGGCCCTTGCCATGCTGAAAGGCATCGCTGGCAAGCACATCATGAAGCGGCACAGACGCCGCCTTCGTATTCGGGATCTCGATGCCGACCGCAGATTTTCCCGGGATCGGTGCTTCGATGCGGATATGTGTCGCCTCAAGCGCCATGGCGAGCTCATTCGAAAGCCCTTCGATCTTGCTCACGCGGACGCCCATTTCCGGCTTGAGTTCGAAACGCGTCACCGTCGGCCCCACGCTGTAGTGAACGACCTTCGCCCGTACCCCGAAGCTGGCAAGCGTCGACTCGATGAGCGCCGCCTTCTGTCCTGCATCGGCCTCTCCCTGTCCCGCATTCGTTCCCGCATGAAGAAGCGAGAGCGGAGGAAACTGATACACCGGCCCCGTTTCTGCGATTGACGAGGGATGCGCCGGATCCATGGAGACGGGCGCTGGCGGTATCGGATGAATGTCCTCCTCCGGCTTCTCTTCCCCGGCCAGCTCTTCTACCGGTTCTTCCAGCGGTTCTTCTGCCGCTTCCTCCGCCGCTTCCGGTAGCGGCGGTATCGGCGGCTCTTCCATGTTCTTGACCGGCTCCTCAAGCGTCCACGGCTCTTCCTGTGCTTCTTTATCCGCTTCCGGGGCAGGTTCTTCTATAGGTTCTTCTATAGGCTCTTCTAAGGAAATCGGTGGCTCTTCCGCATCCGGCATCTGCGCGGGGACTGCCATATCTTCTGCCGGCGGTTCCTCATCCGGCGATTCTGCCGCATTTTCTTCATTCTTCTTGTAAATGAACTCCGTCGGCTTATCATCAAGTATTTCTAGCCGAGCAGCACTTCTGGCAGCATCCAGCGCCGCTTTCTTTTCCCTGAGCCGCATGGCTGCGGCTTCGATCTTCTCACCGGTTTTCTTTCCGAGCAGCTGCGCCTTCGAGCCCACTTTCTGCGCGCCCCTGGAGAGCGACCAGTGCGTCAGCAGAAGCACATCGATCACGATGGCCCCGAGGAGTACCAGCGTCGTCCCCCAGTATCCCATCGCGTCATGGAAAAAGACGCAGAAGCCCGCCCCGACGATTCCGCCATAGGTGAGGATCGACTGGATATCCATTTCTCTTCCAAAAGGGACCAGAAAATGATGCACCGCCATGAAGAGGAGCAGCACCAGCAGGATGACCAGCGCAACGCGCCTGTCCCAGGGAATTCCTTTCGATGTCACGGCATAGCGCCCGCCGAAAAACATCATCAAAAGGGCGCAGAAAGGCGCGCCGAATCCGAAGAGGAAATGGCTGCCTTTATTCGTAATATCTCCGAAAAAACCGGTACTGTCGCTAAAAAGACTAAAGAGAATGAAAAGGCCGAAAAGAAAGAGGATCACACCTGTAATCTCATAGCTCTTCTCCCCGCTCTTTGGCGTTCTCGTCGTCCGTCTCCGGCTTGCTGTCTTCTTTTTCATGGATAAATGGTTATATCTCCTTTATTAGGTTCAGGGTTACTATTTAAGGAAGGTTATGACGAAGCTATGTATAAAAATTCTTGTAAAATCTGACTCTGCGATTTAATTAGCGTTTCCTTAGCCCGTGGGGCGTGCTGCCCTTTGATTGCATGTAAAAGAGGTTCAGCGGGGGTGGTATTTAGTCACCAGTCACTTTAGATTTCTAATTCCTAGCCACTAGTCTACCAGTCACTTACTTCCCTTTCTTCTCGCCCACCAAGCGCGCACCATGTCGCCTTCCTGCCCGAGCGGGCGGGGCTTGTAGTACTGGTGTCCTACGAGCTCATCGGGAAGGTACTGCTGCTCTACCCATCCGCCGAAATCGTGAGGATACTTATATCCGATGCCAAGCCCCATTTTCTTTGCTCCGCTGTAGTGCGAGTCCATGAGGTGCGCGGGAATGGACCAGTCCTTCCTTGTCTTTTCCTCCCCTTCGGCGGCAAAAATGCCGGAGCAGGCACTATTGCTCTTCGGCGCCAGACAAATATAGAGCACAGCTTCCGCAAGGATGATCTGCGACTCAGGAAAACCGACCATTTCCGCCGCCTGCGCCGCTGATACCGCCACCTGCAGCGCCCGCGGATCTGCAAGGCCTACATCTTCCGCCGCACAGATCATGATGCGGCGTGAAATGAAAGACGTCTTCTCCCCTCCATCGATCATGCGCGCCAGATAGTGCAGCGCTGCATCGGGATCGCTCCCCCGCATGCTCTTGATGAAGGCAGAGACGATATTGTAATGATAGTCCCCCTGCTTATCATAGCTGGAGATCTGAATACCTGCCACCTCGCCGATTTCCTTTTCTGTCAGAGAGCCTCCATCCATCAGCATGGATGTCGACTGCTCCAAGAGATTCAGCGCGACGCGCGTATCCCCGGAGGCATAGGCAGCAATGAGAGCGAGCGCCTCCGGTTTTGCCGTATAGCGGTGAATGGCCAGTCCATTCCTTTCATCATCGAGCGCGCGATGAAGCACCGAGACGATCGCCTCATCCGTGAGCCGCTTCAGATGGATCAGCCGCAGACGGGAGAGTAGCGGCCCATTGATTTCAAAATAAGGATTCTCCGTCGTCGCACCGATGAGGATGAATGTCCCATCCTCTACATAAGGCAGAAGCACATCCTGCTGCCCCTTATTGAAACGGTGAATTTCATCGATGAAAACGATCGTCCGCCGCTGGTAGTACGAGAGCTCCTCTTTCGCCTTGGAAACCACATCCCGGATTTCTTTGATCCCGCTCGATGTCGCATTCACCTTGACGAAGCAGCTCTTTGTCATTTCTGCAATGACCGATGCAATCGTCGTCTTCCCGCATCCCGGCGGGCCAAAAAGAAGGAGGGAAGGGATCGTATCCCTCTCTATCATGCGATAAAGGAATGACTGCCGTCCAACGGCACCGTCCTGTCCGACGATGTCTTCAAGCCGCCTGGGGCGCATGCGATCCGCCAAGGGCGCATACCGCTTCCCCGCCTCCGGGGACATGTCGAATAAAGAGTCCATGAGATTCACATCCTAAAAATGTTCTCAAAAGAATGAGAAATACGAAATTAGAAATGAAAACTGCGGCGAAGCCGCCACCTGCATGTCTCATTTTTCATTCTAAGGAAACACTGATTAGCTATGTAAGGAAGGCTATGACGAAGCTATGTATAAAAATTCTTGTAGAATCTGACTCTGCGATTGAATCAGCGTTTCCCTAACTGCGCCATACCTGCAGGCATCCTACGGTCTGCTCCCTACCAGCCCATACAGCACCTTTGCCACCTCGTCTGCGCTGCCACTGGGGGCGATGCTGCAAGCATCTGCCATTTTCTTCCGAACGAGCGGATCACGAAGGATAGCGCGCACTGAGTCTGCGAGTTCCCCCCGCTTCACCCATTCCGCGCAGCCAAGATTCTTCATATGCATGGCGTTCGCACGCTCCTGCCCGGGCAGGGTATTGACCAGCACCATGGGGAGATGCATCACCATCGCCTCTGTGCACGTAAGCGCACCCGGCTTTGTCACAAGGATCTCGCTCCTTGCCATCATCTCCGCCACTTTATTTGTATAACTGTGAAGCTCCACGGGATGCTTTAGCTTCTCGGCAAGAGCAGCCACTTTTTCGTACAGACTGATATTCTTCCCGGTCACGACGATGAATTTCGAGATTTCTTCCACTTCATCGAGACGAGCGATATTATCCACGACATTACCGAGCCCGAGACCGCCGCCCATGACGAGTACCGTCCCTTTTTCAAAGGCTTCTCTCTCCTTCGCTTTCTCGTAAAAAGCGCGGCGCACCGGGATACCTGTTACATGGATGCGGCTGCCATCAATATCATACGTCTCCAGCAGGTCCTTCAGATCCGGCGTCGCGACACAATACCCGTCAAGATAACGGTCGATCCAGAGCTGGTGAATATCGAAATCCGTGATCACGCCTAGCAGCGGGATCGAGATCGAGCCTTCCGCCTTCAAAAGGTCTGCTGCCCCTGCCGGGAAAGGATGCGTGAAGATCATCGCGTCCGGCTTCGTGGTCATGATGAGATTCTTCATCCTGCGCTTAAAGGAAAGGGACAGCATCTTCTGCGAGAACTGCCCGAAGCGGCTCATCTGCGAATCACTGTAGAGATGGTCATACATCTCCGGAAAGACGTCGATCATTTTGAGATAGCCGTCCTTGATGATGTGGTCGATGGAGAAGAGATTGCTCGATACGAAGTCAAGGACCTGCACGGAGTCCGCAGGATGCGTGCGCTGGATCGCTTCCGCGATGGCACGCGCCGCCTGGCTATGCCCAGTCCCGATGCTGGCCGTCATGATGTAAAACTTACGAGCGATCTCCATTTCATTTCTCCCTTTCTATACGTTTCCACTTTCGATTATATCATAAAGGGGCAAATGGGCGGGGCCGTCACGCATAAGGAAAACCGCTTTCCGACACGGAAAAGGCGATGTGAAATAACGAGCATCTCGTTTTCGCGTTCAATCTGCCACGGGAGACTTGCAGCTCTCATAGGAGTGACCATCCCAGCTGTCTTTCATGCCATAGTCACCCTATCCACCCCTTTCGGGCACCTTCCCCTAGAGGAGAAGGCCATTAAGTTAAGGAAATCGTTAGCTACGTAACGTCTTGCTTCCCCCTTCGGGGGAA